>CAZWHW010000082.1:0-1539 GCA_964633815.1 uncultured Gammaproteobacteria bacterium | reverse complement strand
AGAAGTTAGTCGCTTTTTTATTAATAATCACATTTGCAGCTGCATGTGGTGAGAGTATTCCTCATGAAACTGATATGAGGACTATACAACTCGAGTTTTATGACGAGAAGACGCAATCAAAGCCATTGCGAATGGACATCCCTTTTGCGTATTTGAAGAAGTATTGGCGTCACATTGCAAAGAATAAGCCACAGCCTCATCGGGTTAAATCTGCCAGTCCAGTTGAAATTAAAACTATTTTTCCAGAACTGACGCCTCATCCGCAAAAGTTCTATCAAACTGGCAAAACTAAACAAGGTTTGTATATTGATGTGTGGCAAAGAAATCTTACCTCTGAGACATTCACTCGTACCTTAAAGTCATATAAAAAAAAATATCGTCTACAGGACACTAACTTTCATGGTCTGCACAGATACGAAGTTGAATGTTTTAAACAAAAATGTTCCGGTGATCAAAATTTTTATCTAATTTCAGGGTCTGATTTTGTGGGTAATAAAATTATTGCTAAATGCAATAAGCTAGAATTAAACCCTGGTGGAGGTTGTGCTTTTGGAACTGAATTTAGAGGCAAGAAAATAAGTTATATATTTCGCGGAACTGAATTATCTAGATGGCGTGAAATTGATGCGCATGTTCACAGGTTATTAGAAAGTTTTGTAGTGGACGATCATGATCAAGGGACTTGTCAGATTAACTTCGTAAATTGAAAATGAAGTGGTAAGATTTTGTTATGAATCAGTCTAGTCCGTTCAAATATTTCAAGACATCTCCAGAAATTATTCGTTTAGCGGTGATGTATTATGTCCGCTATCCATTAAGTTATCGTCAAGTCGAAGATATATTGCACGAACGCGGAATTGACATTTGCCATGAAACGATTCGATACTGGGTTGAACGATTTGGTTTGAAAATGGCTGGAGAAATTCGTCGAAAAAGACGAGGGTTTCAGTCTAACTGGCAATGGCACATGGACGAAGTATTTGTGAAAATCAATGGTGAGTTACATTACCTGTGGAGAGCGGTTGATCATGAAGGTGAAGTGCTAGAAAGTTATGTAACAAAACTTCGAAACAAGCATGCAGCTTTGAGCTTCTTAAAAAAGGTGATGAGAAAACATGGCACTCCCAAGTCAATAGTGACGGATAAATTGCGTTCATATGGCGCTGCACTTAAAGAAATAGGGTGCTCAGATTTACAAAGAACCGATCAATATTTGAATAATGTTTGTGAAAGTTCGCACTTACCGTTTAGGCGAAAAGAGAGGTCGATGCAAAAGTTTAAGAATAAGGTGGCGCTACAGTTTTTTAGCAGCATTCATTCTCAGGTATACAATCACTTCAATCATCAACGACATCTACAAAACAGAGAAATTTATAAAAAACTAAGAAATGAATCACTCACTGAATGGAGAGGATTATGTGCTGCATGAAGGATAGCTCGGTTTTGGTTTTATTGAGATCAGTTAGAGTTTGTCTGACAACACCCCAATATTGTTTTTGGTGAATTCAATAACTACAGAGCAAAATTTTAATTCCAATG
>CAZWHW010000081.1:0-1616 GCA_964633815.1 uncultured Gammaproteobacteria bacterium | reverse complement strand
TATAAACCAGAAACAACCATTGATTACGGTATTGGTCAATTTGTTCAATGGTATAAAGATTATTTTAATGTGGCATAAATAGCGCTTTTTCTTATGAGTTCTCGTTATCTTCTTCATGTGGGTTTTCCCAAAACTGCTTCCACATGGCTGCAACATTATTTGCAAGACAGTCAACGAATAAACTATATAGGCAAGCATGCAGGTGGAAAGCGGTGGCGGTCTGAGCAAATTAAAAGTGTAAGAACGTCGTTGCAAGGCTTGCAGACTCCATATACTTTTTCAGAGGTGCAAAAGATCATTGCTGAAACTATTGTAGTTAATCCAGAATTGCCATTTGTACTATCTGACGAGGTGTTAGCAAAACCATGGAAAGATAAGCCTAATTGGCCGAATGAATATGCCCAGTTATTGAGTACGTATTTCCCAGAAGGTCAAATTTTATTAACTGTTAGAAAACAATCAGATATTGCCTGTTCTCTATATCGAAAGCATGTTGAAGAATTTGGTTTGGCATCTATGAGTATGCGTGAATGGTTCGATTCTGGTGCTGGCAGTCAAGATGTAGACTTCTGGAGGCGATGGGATTTACTAGAGTATTATCAAGGTTTACATCAGTTTTTTGGAGATAGAATACTCATTGTTCCTTATGAGATGATGAAAACTGCACCTGCAGAGTATTGTTCAATAATTACTGATTTTTTTGAGATCAACGATATTGAATTGAAAATTGAAAAGCCAGTCAATCAAGTTAGTTTTCGTAGTGATTATAAGCAATTGTTCAAGATGTTGATTCAGCCGAAATATTGGTCTCAATTAAAGCAAGCAATAAAAATAAAACCTCGCTATGATGAAGCATTAATTCAATCAATAGATGAATATTTTGCTAATAAAAACCGAGAATTTAGTCGTTTGTCAAGTGTAGATCTTGAAAAATATGACTACTATAAATTAAGTGAATACTGACATCGAAAGTAGTATTTTTTATGTTTTCTAATATTAGACGAAAGCTATCGAATCTTATTTGGCCTTTTTTGACAAGGAAAATGAAAGTGCCTACTCAGCGCGCTTTTTGGTTGGTTATTGCTGAGGCGCTACAGTTTAAAAAGTTAATATTTGGCGCATTGTTTTTTAATATATTAGCCGCTTTATTGGAAGGTGTTTCCGTTGCTGCAATGGCAATGGGAGTTGGTGTTATCGTTTCTCCTGAAAATGCTATTTGTAGTGGATCTTTTTCATGGTTAGAGAGTGCAGGTTTTCAATCGCTATGCACTAATTATGAAAAAACTGATATGTTTTTGATTCTGTTGGGCTTAGCTGTGGTTGGTCAAATAGCTCGAGCAGCTTTTCAGTATATTGCTATTATTTATGCAGCCTATTTACAGACGAATGTGGTTGGTAGTGTGCAGAAAAAAGTCATTAACCAGTTGATGTCACTCAGTCATGAGCAAAAAAGTCGTTATTCTGCTGGAGAACAACAAGCCTATATTGGACAAGCGGCAAAAACAGCAACATTGGTCAATGTTATTAATACATTGGTAATGAATGGGTTTGTCTTTTTCTTTTATGTGTTAATTTTAATTGGTCTAAGTTGGAAATTATCCCTTGGGTCTTTGGCA
>CAZWHW010000080.1:0-1700 GCA_964633815.1 uncultured Gammaproteobacteria bacterium | reverse complement strand
GCTGTAATTATCGGGGTCAATTTCCTTGTGCTTATTTTTCTTGGTTGGCAATCAATTGCAGGGGTGACAGGGATTGGTGCTGGAGGGACAATTAGTTTTAATAATTTACTCAGCCCACAATTTCTAAGTCATCACAGTAATGTGTTGTTAGCAAGTACTGGAGTTGTTGCTAGTTTAATGGGTATCAGCAGTGCTGGCAAAGTCATGTCACTGCGTGATGGAGGCGGAAAAGTTGCCAGACAATTAGGCGGCGATTTAATTACCGCAGGCCATAATGACCCTTTGAGAAGACGCTTATATAATGTCGTTGAAGAAATTTCGATTGCATCAGGTGTGCCAGTGCCTGAAGTCTATATTTTGGAAGAAGAAGCTGGCATCAATGCATTCGCTGCGGGTTATACGCAAAGTGATGCTGCGGTAGCCGTAACCAGAGGAGCACTTGAAACATTTGATCGTGCTGAGCTGCAAGGTGTCATAGCGCATGAATTTAGCCATATTCTTAATGGTGATATGCGTATTAATATTCGTTTGATGGGAGTGGTATTTGGTATTTTAATATTGTCGATAATTGGTCGTAAATTATTATCGAGCAATCGCTATTCCCGGAGTCGTTCTAGTAGCAAAGGTGTAGGTGTTATCGTCATAGCTGGTTTAGGCTTGATGATCATAGGTTACGCAGGTTTATTTTTTGCACGTTGGCTCAAGGCGTCTATTTCTAGGCAGCGTGAATATTTAGCGGATGCATCAGCGGTGCAATTCACTCGAGACCCTGAAGGCATCAGTTCGGCACTTAAGAAAATTGCTGTGCATTCGAATAAATCATATTTAAGAGCAGATAGTGAAGAAGTGAGCCATATGTTGTTTGGTGATGGCGAAAGACCGAATTATTTTTCGTCAAAATTGTTTGCAACGCACCCTGCTTTATTGGACAGAATTCAGCGTTTTGAACCACGTTTCAAACAACAGCATTTAGCGGAATTTGCGAAAAGATGGCAATCCAAAGAAAAGCATGCGCAAGCAAAACAAGCTGAGAAAGAAGCCAAGAAACAGCAGCGCTCAAAAAAGCGCAGTGGTTTTGATATCAATAACATGCTTGAAGACATTGGTCATCCAAGTCTAGAGCAAATCTTATTAGCCGCTGCCATAACGGATTCAATACCTTCAGCAATTGAACAAGCAGCGCATAGTCCCGAATGGGCGCCTGAAGTGGTATTGCTTGCTATTTTGTCTGCATCACCTGAAATTCGTGAACGGCAATTGGATATTATCGGTCAAGAAATGGGGCATTGGACTGATCAAAAAATGGAGCATTTATTAAGTAATGCGCAAGCATTAACGGTTGAGCATCGTTTGCCATTGTTAGAAATGGCATTTCCACAAATCAAACATCGACCGCTAACTGAGCTAGAAACATTGCTGAATACTATTCAGAAAATGGTCACAGTAGACCAACAGATAGACACATTTGAGTATCTGTTATTTAAACAACTAGAACTACAAATTCAAGATAAATCACGGCCTGATAAAGCGGTATTACATGGCACTAAACGGTTAAGTAGCAAAAAGAAAGAATGTTTGCATTTGATGAGCGTTTTAGCTATGCATGGTAGTGATAATATAAGTGATGCGAAGCAAGCATTTAAAGAGGGGTTGTTAAGTTTGGAATGGCCGGAAAGTGAGTTACCTTTAACAAAAAATTG
>CAZWHW010000079.1:0-1773 GCA_964633815.1 uncultured Gammaproteobacteria bacterium | reverse complement strand
CCAGCCAAAGCAGTATTATGGTCACCCCAGGTTCGCAAATTGCTATTCGCCTACTCCCTCAATTATTTACACCTACAACAGTTGCTGTGCCAGCTTTGGGTTATAAAGAACATGTCATTTCTTGGCAAATGGCAAACCATAAAATTATTAGATACGATGACACGACAGAATTACTTGAACTTGTTCGTCAAAAACGTGTTGAGCATGTAGTAATCATTAACCCTAACAATCCTAGTAGCGAAAAATTTGAAATCCCTATTCTTGAAAAAATCAATTCAGAAATAAATGGAATATGTGTTATTGATGAAGCATTTATCGATTATTATGAAAATAATAACGACTTCCCAAGCATTTCTAGTGCAACCGAAACCCTTAAGCTAAGTAATTTTGAAAATCTTATCATTTTACGCTCTATCGGAAAGTTTTTTGGTTTGGCTGGAATACGCCTAGGATTTGTTATCGGTTTGCATTCAAGCCTAACAAAACTCAATACGCTATTACAACCTTGGCCAATTAGTCATGCGAGCCAGTTTATTGGTATTCAAGCATTATCAGATGATCAATGGCAACAGCAACAAAGAATACATATCAAACAACAACAACATTCTTTTCAAAATATCTTAAACGATTTTTTAGCAAATAATTTAGAAGACTATTCTTGCATAGAATCAGGTTTATTTAATACGGTACGCTCTTCTATAGCATCGTTAAAGAAACTACATGAACAATTGGCTATACAGGGAATTTGGACAAGGCTAGATGACAACAGAGATCGGCCAAGTTGGTTGCGTTTTGGCCTGCCGAAAGATATGGCTCAATTTAAACAACGCCTTAACAAGCAATAATCATTTGCGCTTATGCGACTAAATTTAAATAAGTGATTTTAATTTAGATATAAAAAAGAACAATATAAGAGTTAACACAATTCCACTACTTGCTGGCACATCAATATAGAAAGAAGCTAGGATGCCAATTGTCACAGCCAGCAAATTAATAACAATACTGATCAAGACACTTTGGCGAAAATCGCTGGCAAACGCTTGAGCAGCCAAAACTGGAATCACTAAAAGTGCGCCAATCAGTAAACCACCAATGACCTTCAAACCAATTGCTACTACTAAAGCGATTAAGATCATAAAAATGATCTCATAACAAATAGCATACGGCTGAGTTTTTAAATATTCCTTGTCAAATACAAGCGTTAACAAAGGCTTCCAACATAAGAATAGCACTATAATAATAAGCAGGCTCAAGCTTATAAAAATCCACATTTCACTATCAGTAATAGTCAAGATAGAACCGAACAAATAAGTTGTTAGTGCAATAGGATTATCTTTTTGTAAATGTGTTAATAACAAAGCAGTCGCCAGCCCGCCAGTGAGTAACAACATGGATATCGCTTCTGGCGCTTGATTTTTCCCGCGGCTCAACCACCATAGTACCAGCGCTGCGACAATTGTCGTACACATTGCAAGATAAGTTGGTGATAATTGCCAAAAAACACCAAAACCTACGCCAACTAAAGCGGTATGCGCTAGCATGTCTGAAACAATGGCCTGCCTGGCAGTAACAACAAAATTGCCCAATGTCGCGGTAGCGATTGCGGTGAAAAAACCCACAATCAACGCCCTATTCATGAAATCATATTGAAAAACTTCTAAAACAATCATTTAGAGTTACTACTGTGTTATTTTTCGTGATGATGATGAACAGGAACTGTTTGCGGAATGATATCTAACTCTAATACTGGACAATCAGTAATAACACCTTTAG
>CAZWHW010000078.1:0-1774 GCA_964633815.1 uncultured Gammaproteobacteria bacterium | reverse complement strand
GTCAAAACCCTTTTTCCTCCAATTAAGAAATGAATCGCTCCATGAATGGAGAGGATTTTGTGTTGCTGGATAGAAATGGGGAGGGTAAGATCATTTCAATTTATGAAAGTTAATCTGACAACATCCAACGGAGGAATTCATGCAAAAAACAGAAATCAAATTTCCAGGCAGTCAAGCTGAACTTTCGGGCTTGTTAGAACAACCCAATGCAGGCAGCCAAAGCTTTGTTTTGTTTGCGCATTGTTTTACCTGCGGTAAAGATTTCATAGCAGCTTCGCACATCAGTAAAGCTTTGGTTAACGCCGGTTTCGCAGTTTTTCGCTTTGATTTTACCGGTTTAGGTAACTCTGATGGTGACTTTGCAAACACCAATTTTTCTTCCAATGTCGAGGACCTGGTTGCAGCAGCTAACTATCTCGAGGCCAATCACCAAGCCCCAAGTATATTAATTGGCCATTCTCTTGGCGGTGCCGCGGTCCTTAAAGCCGCAGCTCAAGTTTCAGCAGCCAAAGCCGTTGTGACCATCGGCTCGCCTGCCGATGCAGCACATGTCAAACACCTCTTTCATTGCGACATTGATACCATAGAAGCAGAAGGCGAAGCAGAAGTTGAATTAGCAGGTCGTCCATTTAAAATTAAAAAACAGTTCATCGATGATTTAAATGCACAAAATATCGAACACATCAGCAATTTGAACAAAGCCCTGCTCGTGATGCACTCACCTGTTGATGATACAGTATCCATCAAAGAAGCCGAAAAAATCTATGTCGCTGCCAAGCACCCAAAAAGCTTTGTCAGCTTAGATAGTGCTCATCACTTATTAACCAAACAAAAAGATGCCGCCTATGCCGCTAAAGTCATTGCCACTTGGTCAGAAAAGTTCATTGAGAACGAAGAATCCATCCAACCAAAAAGGGTCAAGGTCCAACCCGGACACGTTCGCGTCAGTGAAATGGATCATGTGTTCCAGTGTGACGTACAAACCACGTCACACCAATGGATTGCTGATGAACCATTGAAAGTTGGTGGCTCAGACAGTGGACCAGATCCGTACCAACATTTATTGGCGGGACTCGGCGCCTGTACCGTAATGACCCTCAGAATGTATGCCAACCGCAAGAAAATCCCCATGGTCAACGCTATTGTCACCTTGACTCACAGCCGAGAACATGGCGAAGATTGTCAGGCTTGTGATGAAGCCCACCCCAGAGTCGATGTGATTGAACGAACCATATCCTTTGAAGGCGACCTCAGCCAAGAACAAATAGACCGTTTATTGGTGATAGCAGATAAATGTCCGGTTCATCGGACTTTACATAATAAGATTGATGTGAGGACGGTTTTGGAATGACTGAATTGAATAATTGGGATCAGAGTAAAATTTAATTGCAGCGTATTTAAGTAGCGGAATTTTCAAAAAGAAACAGGAGAACATTTTGGCTTTCATTACAGTCATTTGAACCTCGATAAGTGATTAAAGTATCTCTTATCAAAGTGTGCAGTTCCATCAACCTAGTACACTCCTAGAATGGAGAGGTTTGTGTGTTGCTAGATAGTTGTTGGTTTGGTAGGTATTATTTACGATATGAGAGTTAATCTGACAACACCTTAATTAGCAGTGCTTTGAGTAGTGCGCTTGCGCAATGGCAAGAGGTTGTAGCCTAGTTGAGATTGCTTTAATCAATCATACTAATCTGTCCAACTTGTGCTGACGGGATACAGTTCTGACTACATACAGTTAGAAAATGACGGAAAACCTCATATGCTTGACGAT
>CAZWHW010000077.1:0-1787 GCA_964633815.1 uncultured Gammaproteobacteria bacterium | reverse complement strand
CTTACAAGCTACCATCACAATTTTAGAAGTGATGAAATTTTTGGAGCGACCCATTAGGTTTTATAATGCTTGTTCTTCAGAATGTTTTGGCGATGTGAGTATAGAAGCGCCCGCAACAGAAGAGTCTCCTTTTAGACCTAGAAGTCCCTATGCTCTAGCGAAAGCATCTTCCTTTTGGGCAGTGGCAAACTATCGTGAAGCTTATGGTTTGTATGCTTGTTCTGGTATTTTAGGCAATCATGAATCACCGTTGCGCCCAATTCGATTTGTTACGCAAAAAATTATTCATACGGCTAATCAAATTGCTAAAGGCGAGGCGGATAAGCTGGTTTTAGGGAACATTGATGTAATTCGAGATTGGGGTTGGGCAGAAGAATATGTTGAAGCGATGAGCTTAATGTTGCAACAAGATACTGCTGCTGACTTTGTTATAGCAACAGGCAAGTCATGCTCATTAAGATATTTTATTGAACTAGTATTCGCGCAATTTGATTTACAAGTGGACAAATTTGTAGAAACGAATCATTCATTATTTCGCCCAACAGATATTGAAGCTTGTTATTTAGATCCAACTAAAGCAAAAAAGGTTTTAGGTTGGCAAGCAAAATCAAAGATTGAACAAGTAATTGAAAAACTGGTTAAGTCACACAATTTTTGATGCGGTGAGGCTTGTTTAATTCTCATGACGAATAACATTTATGAAGTGCCTATTGTATTGCTATATCTACATGAGCATAGAGTAAATGATTTGAAGAGCTGGCTTAAAAGCCTGGAAAAATTTGCTCAGCTGGATGTGACAATTATTGCATCTAATAGCACGATAAATAACCTTGACATGTTATTGGCAACAAAGCATCGCTTTAGCATAGAAAATATCGAAGAAGGGCGCTCTAATTGTGACGAGGTTCTCAATCAGCATTCAGCTAAATTATTATGGATAGAGTTCAAGCGATTTTATTCTAGATTTAAGTTTCTTTACTCAAAATCACTACAGTTTTTAGCAGATAAAAAGGATGCTGTTTTAGTGACTTATGACGATAGAATTTCGTCGTTGATACCAATTTTGAAAGCGAGTCACAAAAAGGGGATACCAGTATTTTTGCCTGCAATTTTAACAACACGTCCTGATGTGACTGGAACAACATCAAATACGTTAAAACCTAAAAGAAAAATAGAGACTGTTATTGCCTGCATAGCGAAGTGTTTCTTTCCTCACCACATTAATCATGAAGGAAGATTGTTTTATACCCCGCTCAGTTATCTAGTTTTATTGATGTTTAACGCACTTCCAAAGCGTCCATGGATCAAGGGGACATTAATTTATACCAATAAATTAGGCGTAGAATCACGTTTGGCATTTGAGAAATTACTTGAATCTGGAGTGCATGAAGATAAGTTGGAACTCACTGGCATGCCAGTCTATGATTTAATGGACTTCTCTCGTGAAGATGATAGTGTTAATAACATGTTGCTATGTGCTTTGCCTCAATATGGCGAACATGGCGCAATGAATGTGGAAGAAGCTATACCTATCGTTGAAGAAATATTACTAGCTCTTACTGAGTTTTCTGGGAAAGTCGTTATCTCTTTGCATCCCAGAATGTCGCCTGTAACCTACCAGCCTATAGTTGAAAAATATGGTTTTGAGTGTGTAGTAGGAAATATTGACTCGTTGCTTAAAAAAACCAGTCTATTCGTTGCCGCATCGTCTTCTACAACAATTTATTCGTCATTGATTATGGGTATACCAACCATTGCATTGAATCATATTTACCCAGGCTCAAATG
>CAZWHW010000076.1:0-1800 GCA_964633815.1 uncultured Gammaproteobacteria bacterium | reverse complement strand
TGGTGTAGATGATGAAGTGATGGGGCAGGCGGTTAAAGCATTTATTGTTAAAGCTGATGATGATTTGAGCGAAGACGAAATCAGACAATTTTGTAAAGAAAATCTGACAGGTTATAAACGTCCGAAATATATTGAATTTATGGATGAATTGCCAAAATCAAATGTCGGTAAAATTTTGCGAAAAGAGTTGAAATAAACGATATTCAATTGCACAGTGTTTTACTATTGTTGAATCTAAAGCACAGGTTTAATTATGCAAAACAACAACATTATTGCAGGTCGCTATCGTCATTATAAGGGCAAAGAATATCAAGTTATTGATGTGGCTCGGCATTCTGAAACTGAAGAATTATTGGTTGTTTATCGACCTTTATATGGTGAGCAGGCATTGTGGGTCAGGCCTTTATCAATGTTTGTTGAAACTGTGCAGCATGCAGGCAAAGAATTGCCACGATTTGAATTACTGGCTGAGTAGGTAATAGTTAGCTTGGTTTCAAAAATTTATGCAAAAGGCTATGTAAAGGGCTATGCGAAAAATTATTCACGTTGATATGGATGCGTTTTTCGCCTCAGTTGAACAACGAGATAATCCACGCTTGTTGGGTAAGCCAGTTGTTGTCGGTGGTAATCCCGATAGTCGCGGTGTGGTTGCAGCGTGTAGCTATGAAGCACGAAAATTTGGAGTACATTCGGCTATGCCTTGCAGTAAGGCATATCGTCTATGTCCTGAAGCTGTATTTGTTAAGCCACGTTTTGAGGCATATAGAGAAGTTTCCGAGCAAATTCATACAATATTTTCTGAATTTACGGATCGCATTGAGCCATTATCTCTTGATGAAGCGTTTTTGGATGTTTCTGACTCTACAGATTTTCAGGGTTCAGCCACGCTGATTGCGAATGAAATACGGCGGCGTATTCGTTCGAAAACCCGTTTAACTGCTTCAGCAGGTGTTTCTTATAACAAGTTTTTAGCCAAAATTGCTTCTGATATGAATAAACCAGATGGCTTATATCTGATTGAGCCAGAACAAGCTGAAGCTTTCATAGAGCAGTTAGAGGTTCGCAAGTTCTTTGGCGTTGGCAAGGTGACTGAAGCTAAAATGCATCGACATGAAATTTTCACAGGCAAAGATTTAAAGACTAGAACTGAATTAGAGTTGACGCAACTCTTTGGTAAATCGGGAAGGCATTATTTTAATATTGCTCGCGGTGTTGATGAACGTCCAGTGCGGCAATCTCGAATTCGCAAATCGATTGGCAAAGAAACCACATTTGGTGAAGATATTGTCGATTCGGAGTTAATTTGGTCAACCATTAATCAATTGA
Organism: uncultured Gammaproteobacteria bacterium; assembly: GCA_964633815.1. Lineage (GTDB taxonomy): Bacteria > Pseudomonadota > Gammaproteobacteria > Arenicellales > Arenicellaceae > CALKZN01. The sequence goes on along the minus strand of CAZWHW010000076.1, from coordinate 474 downwards.
CAAGCAGAGTGGTCGATATTTTGAATGATAAATCTTTGCAAGCAAAGACAGCGACTCTAAAAGTTAAATATAGCGATTTTCAACTAATTACTCGAAGTAAAACTGTTTCAAAGTGGATTGTCACGGAACAAGAAGTTTTGGAGTGCCTTACTGAACTTGCTGAAAAAACTGAACTTGGGCATAGACCAATACGCTTGGTGGGGGTTAGTTTGTCTTCGTTGTTGAGTTCAGAAGAGTCAGAGAAGGTAAAAACTGAAGTTCAGCAAATACCATTGTTATAGTTGTTGTTATGCTTTTTCAAAATGAGGTATTGGAGGTTTTTGGCTTGAATGTATTTTTTTTATGCTCCAAAAGCCATGCTTTTCGTTCAATACCCGATGCATAGCCTAAAGATGGCGTTTATACTTCTTATACTCAATTTGTCTTAGGTAGGATTTAAGAGTTTATGTATATGATTTGAACAGGATTTTATAG
>CAZWHW010000075.1:0-1847 GCA_964633815.1 uncultured Gammaproteobacteria bacterium | reverse complement strand
TGAATTTAAAATAATTAATGATTATATAAAGCGAGCAAATACAGATTCCTCAGTTGCTTTAGGAATCGGCGATGACTCGGCGGTTATGGATGTTCCTGCGGGGCAGCAAATTGTACAAACAATGGACACCATGGTTTTAGGTGTGCATTTTGATGCTGAATTTTCTGCTGATGCCTTGGCACATAAACTCTTACATGTGAATCTAAGCGATATCGCTGCCATGGGAGCCACTCCTAAATGGGCTACTGTGGCACTCACCATGCCAAAAATGGATGAACAATGGATCGATGACTTTGCTACAGGCTTACAAGCCCGAAGTGAGCTATTAGGTGTGAATTTGGTTGGTGGAGACACCACTTCTGGTCCTTTAAGTGTCTCCATGAATCTGACAGGTGTTGTTGATAAAGGGCAGTTTTTAACTCGAAGTGGCGCGAAAGAAGGCGATAATATTTATGTTAGTGGTTATTTAGGTGATGCAGCACTGGCATTGACCAAAGAAGGCAAAAACAAACCTGAGCTAATCAAACGCTTGCGTTACCCGCGGGCAAGGCTTGATCTTGGCAAGCAATTATTGGGTGTGGCGACAGCCTGCATTGATCTTTCTGATGGTTTGCTTGGCGATTTAGCTCATATTTGCGAGCAAAGTAAGCTAAAAGCACAGTTAGCAGTTGAAAAGTTGCCTTTATCAACAGCCTATAAATTTTATTTTGCTGAGCAGTCACTTAATATTTCACCTGATTATGCTTTAAATGGCGGTGATGATTATGAGCTATGCTTCACTGCCAATCTCTCTGCGCATCAAACTATTAAAAAGATAGCCGATCAATTAAACCATCCAATCACTAAAATTGGCACAATGCATAAACTAACCCCTATTGATTTGACCGGAGATGCAAAAGAGAATGTCATCTGCACACATCATTCTAAAAGATATCATTGCCGATTAGATTCGTGGCAACACTTTGCAAGTTAAAGGATATCCGACTTGAAAAAACACCGACTGTCGGGATAATATATTAGCAAATAAGGCATAACATCCTGAAATTAATATAAAAATATTATTTCAAAAACAAAATCGACAGTTTGCTATCCCGACTTCATGTCGGGCTAACAGGACTAGCCAATAAGGAGAAATGGACTAATCTTATGATAATAAAAAGGAATATTAGAAGTCGCTTTTTACGGAAATTTCGAAATAACCGACACATTGTTAGCCGACATGGTGTCGGAGAATAAACTGTTATGTACTTAAGGTAAAACACTATGAAAATATTTTTAATACCCCTTATATCTTGTTCGATTTCTCTTTTAGCGCAAGCATCTGATCAATCGAAGTTAAGTATAGATGAACTGAGAGCATACTCAGCTATCATTGGCGGAGTAGCAATGGAAAAAAAGTGCCAATTTATTCATAAAGAAAGAAGAATAGATTTCGAATTAAGTGTGAAAACAATTCAAAAAATGTTACTGAATAGAGGCGTTAAAAAAGATTATTTGAGTAAACTGAATATTGATTCAAGTAAAATAGCTGAAACAGTACCCTATAATAATTGTGGGGAAGAAACTAAAATGGCTATAGGAGTTGCGTTTAAAACTTCATGGCATTGGGCTCTTAGTATTGCCAAGGCTCATGCAAAAAAACCGTAAAATGTTTAGTATTCGAGTTCAATTTTACATAACAAGCCACTAAAAAATGGACGGCTTAGAGCCGCTCTTTAATGGGGCGTTAAAAGGCAACATCGAGCAACATACCAAATTCAAATATACAGAGAAAATAATGGATATAAACAAAATATAGGACCAACTAGACAACAATCGTCGATCGGTCGCTTTTGATAGTTATGATA
>CAZWHW010000074.1:0-1972 GCA_964633815.1 uncultured Gammaproteobacteria bacterium | reverse complement strand
GATTAGGGCTAGTTGCAAAAATAAACTAATAACGAAAATACGCATTTCAGTCTTCCTATTGAGTATAGGAAATATAAACACCATGTTTCGATTGTCACCGAAAAAATTTGTCTTGTCAAAATCTCTCAACTACCTAATAAGTCAGCCAGATCCTTCGGAAGGATCACAAAAAAAACACTATAAACACCATGCCTCGTTTTCGTGAGGCACGAAGGTATTCGACTGCTCATTGTATACGACCAATATAACAGACCTTGAAATTTTCAAAACTTATTGAAAATAAGCTGTTGATTTTTTTAGTGTATTTGGTGGCTATGGGTGGAATAGCCACCATTTTGGTGATTTCGTTAGTTTTCATGCACTTAATTTACTACAAAATCACGAAAGTATACGACCTTTGTAACAGACTAATTTATATTTTAAAAACCTATGTTTATAGGCTCACAAACTGGTGAATTATACTTTTTGCCTTACAAGCTAAAAAAGATCTAACTGTGGATGCTTCTCTTCTTTTTGTGTTGATTTCTTTCCTATTGATTTTTTAGAACCATGCAGCTCCAACACTTTCTTTGATTGAAATCTTCCAGACTCACTTTTACGAATAGCGAACACTTGGTCTTTCATCGATTTTGATCGTTGGTTGAAATCTATAATGGGTCTTGGGTAACCTTCTAATGGCCAACTCTCATAGCTTTGAATATCTTGCACAGCAAAAGCTTGTAGCTCTGGAATCCATTGTTTAACAAATTGGCATTGTGGATCTTGTTCCATCAGCTGCTTTGTCGGGCTGTATACGCGTATGGTATTAATTCCAACAATTCCAGCCTGCATTTGTAGTTGTGATAAATGAATACCCGGCTCATAATCATAAAATATACGAGCGAGATGCGGATGAATGGTACGCCAATCTAGGTGTAAGCCGAATACAGCAAAGCTCACGACAAAGGCACGCATTCTGAAGTTTACAAAACCAATGGCGTTTAAGCAGCGCATGCAAGCATCTACCAATGGAAATCCTGTTTTACCTGCGCACCATGCCGCTAATAACTCACCTGAATCTTCATATTGAATAGTTCGATACGCTGAGTTTAAAGGTTCGAATTCCATGCTTGGAGCCGACTCCAAGCGCTGTATAAAGTGGCAATGCCAATGCAGCCTTGATTGAAAGGCTCTTAAACTACGTTGCCATTGTTTGATTTGCTGCTTAGAAAACTGCTTATCAGGAATAGCTTTATACTGTTTTTCAGTTTCATCGAATATCGTGCGCAGGCTAATCGTTCCCCAAGCAATATGAGGTGATAATCGTGAACCATGCTTAAACGCAGTATTTGGTGAAGAAATACCTCCAGAGTAGCCTTTGCCACGGACTTCCAAAAACGAGCGCAAGCATTGTTGTGCAGCACTTTCACTAACTGCTTGAAGTTGCTCAAATTGAATGTTTGCTGTGCTTTCTTTTGAAAAAAAATCACCCACATTAGGCAGCATAGTGCTAGCAGCAAATTCTTTTAAATTTTTTGATTGTGGAATATTCTTTGGCGCAGGTATGGGCGTAGTATTAAATAAACGCGCTTTGATAATAGGCTGTCGATGATTTCTAGTTTTAAGTCGACGAATCACAGCATTTTGGGGTAATTCAATCCATTCAATTTGATTTTCTTTGAGGTACTTAGCGAGTCGTTTATCGCGCGTGAAGCTCACATCATTACCTGTTTCCTCATGAGAGATAACACGCTGGATAACAAATTTTTCAGATAAACTAATTAGAACTTGAGTTATCTCAGCCGTATCAAACATGATATCTCCCCCAATAGCTTGTAAGCGTAATCTAAGATCTGATGATGCGCTAATCTGTGCGTATAAATGCATTGCGCTAAAATCACTGCTCTGCATGATATTGGGCTCAAAAACAAATAGAGGCAATATACTGTTACCTGAATTAATTGCCTCAGCTAACACTTCATTGTCATACAAG
>CAZWHW010000073.1:0-2009 GCA_964633815.1 uncultured Gammaproteobacteria bacterium | reverse complement strand
TCCAGAGAAAATACGCTCTTCTCCCTTATAAATCTCACCTGTGGCTGTTACCGTATCTTTCAATAAGATATATGCGGGGCAATTGCGCGCCTCTCCAACTTTTTGCCAGACATTCCATAAGTTTTCTCTACTGCGCTCATCAATGATTAAAAAACCATCATTAAGTGCTCTTTCATAAATGCTCCGTTCAAACGCACGTAAATGATGACCAACAGCACGTGAGCCAATATTTTTACCACTCCGTTTTCCTTTCGTTAGTCGTTCAACATGGTCCATTTTGAATTTTGTTTTACTCATTTAATGACTCGATTGTCTATTTTAAGTTGAGAGCGTTTAGTGTGATTTCGGCATCTATCAGAGCAATAAACAATTGTTGACCATAAGCCACGAGACTCCCATTTCTTGCGATTGTGGAACTCTAAACCACACGCTTTACATAATTTTGTTTGTTGTTTTAAGTCGGCCAAAGCTAATTACCAAGTGAACGTGGTGTTATCTAAGGTATTTAGCCCGAATGTATCTGCAACCCCTAAACGCTTAACTTGCTTCTGCGCTTTATTCCAAAACTTGAAAAAACTTGGATATTCACCTTCTAGTCCATCGAATAACCAAGCTCTTTTTTCAGATTGTCCTTGCCAATGAGCCGATAAAGGATGTTCTCTATAGACGAGCTTTACAGAGCTTGAATGTGAAGTTATAGCTTGTTGAAAATCATCAAAACTGGCTATCACAATCTGCAATGACTGAATTTTTAATGCCCAGTGCTCAATAAAACGCCAACGCTGATCAGATAAAGGATGTTTATCTAACATGCTTGGCTCAATCAACAAGATATGCTGGCCTTTGTTGGTGTTCCATGCTTGATCTAATTGATAAAAGTTACGCAAATATACTGTCTGTTTATCTTGAATTTTTAAAGTATCGAGTGGCGTAACAGTTACCAAGTCTGGTATCAATTTTCCAGTTGGTTGCCAATCATCTCTAAGCGAATAATCGACGCTTGTATCAGCGCATATTTCTAATGGCACCATTACATTAATCTCATCATAAGAATGATCTAAAATTGTATGGCTTTGCTTAGACCCACTGTATTTATTGATATTGTCTTGATTGGCAATATAGTGTTTTTTATTCTTATTCAATGTTCCTGCCACCCATTGCCAGCTCAGTGTGTTGCTGGCTAAGTCGCCATCTAATAAATGGTAATGAAACCATGCTGCGGCGTTACGCCAGTCTGTGCCAGTAATATTAGTCACGAATGCAGCAATCCACATACGGGAATGGTTATGAATATAGCCAGTTTGATAAAGGCATTGTAGTTGTTCATCAAGCACCTCAATACCTGTTTCAGCATTCAAGATTGCTGTTGGTATTTTTTTAGATAAAACCGAGGTTTGATTATGGTTTAGACTGGAAAATATTCTCTCTTGATGAGACTCCCAAGCACGATGAAAATAATCGCGCCAAGCCATTTGAAAAACAAAAGGTTCAATTCGTCTATAAGCGTTATCAACTGATAAATCGTTTGACTCACGCTTAAGCAAAAATTTAGTAATTTCTTTAGTTGATAAAATACCGTGAGTTATAAATGGAGATAACCGTGTAACTGCGCCATTTAAGTAATTCCTCGTTCGGCCATATTCTTGCGTGTTAATGCTATTTAGCTGAGAAATTAAGTCATCGTACTCTAATAAAAAAGAGTCGCTTATTTGAACAGTTTGGACACCTAAATTCATTTAGAAATCACGTTATTAACTCTAATATTGATGTATGAAAAGCACGCTTTTATTATTTCCCAATCAGTTGTTTGCAGAGCATCAAAATATTGATGCAAGCACACATACTATAGTACTTATAGAAGATGCATTATTTTTCAAAGATCATCAATATCCTGTGAATTTTCATTGTAAAAAGCTAATTTTTCATCGAGCTAGTATGCAATGTTATGCGTCTTATTTACGAGATTTAGGTTATAACGTTAGCTATTTAAACTGGAAAGAGAATGGACT
>CAZWHW010000072.1:0-2101 GCA_964633815.1 uncultured Gammaproteobacteria bacterium | reverse complement strand
AGTGAAGGTTTCAAAGAAGGTTAAAAATTTTGAGTGTTTTGAAATATGCCGAGCTCAAATTTAGCTCGGCATATTAACCAAAGGCTGCCCCTTTATTTGCCAGCTACTGCTGCTTCGATAACATCTGCACCGATATCCGCTTCAAACTTTTTCCAAACAGGTTTCATAGTATCAACCCATGCTTGGCGCTCTGCTGGAGAAAGTTTTCTAACTACACCACCAGCTTCAATAATTTTCTTTTTGTTTTCTGCGTTGATTTGTGCAGCACGTGCATTTGCGTTAATTGTTTCTTCTTTGAATATTTTTACAAATTGGTCGCGTATATCAGGCTTCAAGCTATTTAGCCATGAAGAGGAAGTGACCGCTAAGTAAGTTAGCAATTGATGGTTAGTTTCAGTTACGCCATCTTGTACTTCGAAGAATTTCTTAGTGAAGATATTTGACCAAGTGTTTTCTTGACCATCAACAACACCTGTTTGCAACGCACCATAGACTTCTTTAAAGGCAAGCTTTTGAGCATTGCCACCAATAGCTTCAACCATTGCAACAGCGACATCTGAAGTTTGAACACGGAATTTCAAGCCGTTTGCATCAGTTGGTGCAACAAGAGGCTTGTTAGCTGAGAAATGCTTTAGGCCGTTGTAGATGTAGGAAAGACCTGTATAACCTTTTCCTTCCATTGCTGAAAGAAGTTTTTGGCCAGTAGGACCGTTTGTGAAACCATTTACTTGATCCATATTATTGAATAAGAAAGGCAAATCAAACACACGATACTTTTTAGTAAACGCTTCAAATTTAGATAAAGAAGGAGCCGCAATTTGTACATCACCTAAAAGTAATGCTTCCATCACTTTATTGTCATCGAACAATTGTGAACTTGGGAATAGTTGCATACACGCCTTGCCATTCATCTCCGAGTTAATGCGATTGGCAATCGCCGTGGCCGCTTCACCTTTAGGGTGACCTTTTGCGGATGTTACGAAGCTGAATTTGATGACTTCTTCGCCAGGTTCACAATTTGCATATGCAGGAGCAGCAATAGCTGTGCTTAGTAAAAGTGCTGAAGCAATAATTTTTTTCATGATTTTTTCCTCAGGGGTAATTGTTTTTAAATTATTTTAAGTAACGACGCTTTGAAGTCGCGTTGTTTGCTTTTAACTATGCAATGCGTGTGCCATGTTTTGACTTAGCATTAAGTGCATGATTTTTATTATTTATATTTTTATATGGCTAATCCTTTTGCCGAATGATTGAGTGAATATTCACCCGTTATTCAAATGTTTGGGTAAAATTCTACCCATTCACTGCGTTTTATTGGTTTTTTCAATTCCATGTTTTTGAATTTTGTCATAAAGACTTTTACGAGAAATTCCTAAAGATTCATAGGTTTTTTTCATGTTGCCATTGTTTTTCTGTAATTCACTTTTAATGATCTCGGCTTCATATTTTCCTAAGCGATCTTGTAATAATTGCGTTGAATCTATAGCCATTAGTGAGATGTTTTCTGGTGACTGTGTTTGATCAAGTCCAGACCACATGCCTAAGCCAATTCGGTCAATCATATTACGTAACTCTCGGACATTACCTGGCCAGTCATATTGATTGAAGCTCGTTAGTTGTTCATTTGAAATTTGAGGAAACTTTTTATCATAGCGTGTTTCAAATTCATGAATAAAATGCTGATATAGTTCGGGTATATCTTCTTTGCGGTCTTTGAGTGGTGGTATCTCGATTGTGACAACATTGAGCCGGTAATATAAATCCAAACGGAATTTTTTGTTTGTACTAGCTTTGGCAAGATCAATCTTTGTTGCTGTGATAAAACGGACATCTATCGCGACGCTTTTATTTGATCCTAATGGTTCAAGAGAACGTGTTTCAATGACGCGTAATAGCTTAATTTGTAAATCCATGGGCATGGATTCAATCTCGTCCAGAAAGACGGTTCCACCATTCGCATATTCTAATTTTCCGATACGTTTTTTATTGGCATTTGTGAATGCTCCTGCTTCGTGGCCAAATAATTCTGATTCCATCATTTCGGCTGGAATTGCCCCACAGTTAATAGCGACAAATGGATTTCCAGATCTGTCTCCTTCAT
>CAZWHW010000071.1:0-2188 GCA_964633815.1 uncultured Gammaproteobacteria bacterium | reverse complement strand
GGCTCTGACCACTTTTATTACTGCTGTAGCTTATTGGTGTAGTACAAGCTAACGACAATAACAAACATACCAACAACATTAATCATATTAAGCGTTTCATCAAACATGAAATAACTAATAATCAAGGCGATAGCCGGTGACAAGTAAAAATAAGAAGCTGCGCTGCTTGCAGAATTTTGTTGGTATAACAGGTTCATCAACATCACTGCGCCAATCGATAGAACAATCACTAACCAAAATATGGCAAAGAACAAATGCACATTCCACTCAATATGATGTATTTGTTTATATTCAAACATTAAAGCAACAATGCAAAAAACGACACACGTCGGAATATATTGTATAAATGCAGACGTGATAGTGCTCACCTGCGCACAATACTTTTTTTGATAAAGAGTGCCAAAAGTGATACCAAATAATGCAATCACCGCGAATAAATAAGCGTAAAGCTGATTCGACTCATCAAGTATCACTTGAGTATTGGCTTCTGAACCCTTAAACAGAACGAGCAACAAACCAGCAAAACCAAGCAATGCAATAAAATTCAGCTTTAACGATGAAAAACCATGAGTTAAAAATACGGTAAACAACGGGTGCATACCAACAATCACAGCAACAGCTCCAGCAGTCATGCCAAGATCAATAGCAGAGAAAACACCGCCCAAATAAAAAGCGTGAATAAATAAACCAGCAACCATTAAGTGAAAGTATTGCCTCCTCTCACTAGGAAGTGGTGGTTTGAGAAGCAATACAATGAAACCAATAATAAGTATCGCCAATATCAGGCGCACAGATAAAAATGTGAACGGCTCAATGTAGGGCAAACCATATTTTGCACCAACAAAACCCGTACTCCATAGCACTGCAAATAAAAGAGGAATAATCTTTAAAATTTTCCTATGGACTACCCTATTGATTTTAACAATGATATCCATTTGTCACCGGCCCCTTTAATTTCTAATTTCTATAAATAGTGATCTATTCAATCGAATCTAACTTTATTGATTTTGAAAAATCAGAACTACCATAAAAAAAGTCAGAAAGACTAATATTCCTAGACTCGTAAATATCATTTTCTTATTAACAACATTTAACTGACTATTCACTTTAGTTTCTGCATCTTCATTAACAAATAAATTTGTTATTAAGTCATCTAGCCCATTCCCATATACTTCTTTTGCTGCGGATTCACCGCCATCTTTAAAGTTAGCTAAGTTTACAAATTGAGTGAATGATTCATAGTCTTTAGATAAGGTGTTTACTGCAAATTCTCCTAGATGATAGCTTAATTCTTGCCCCTTATCAGTTCTAGAAAATGACTCACCAGAGTAAAATTCTTTAAAGCGTGATGCATTCCAAAACTTTTGATGTTGAGACTCCATATTAGCATCCATAGCCGTATGTTCTGAATGACTCAATAGGTTTTCCATCCCAACAGCTAAGCCTTCATTAATCCATGTTGGAATCGGCAAATGAGATAGCAATGCATGAGTTAATTCATGACCTAATGTAGCTTCGGCTTCATCCATATAAAGATATGTCATAGCGAAATGTCCATAACCACGATTAAGGTACACTCCAGCACTATAAGTCATAGTCGCAGACTCTTGGTAAAAATCAGCGATATAACGATAATATTCATCAGAGTCTGCAAAAAGTAATACTACATGCTTGCCATAACCCTCATCTAAAGCTATTCCTGACAAAACCGATAGAATTTGCCTCCTTGCCGCCTCCAAAAAGGACAGTATCGATTTATTGTCGTCTTCCGAAATAGAATCCGAAGAAACTAATAGAAAGTTACTCGATTCAAACTGAACACAATCACCCCTAACCTCAGACATTAATTGAGAAACCCAAAGACGCGCAATATCACACCACAGCTCATCAGAGTCTCCTAGCTTATTTGTGTAATTATTTAAACTTTCCCAATCGACCCTAGAAAATCCATCACGAACCTCCAGACAATCTTCAAAAAATCCATTTAACCTTGAATTCATAAATCACCTGAAACAAATATTACTTCAACCTATAAAAAACAAAAGGCAAGACCTAATACCTTATCTTTGAGAATGATATTCATTTGTCACCGACCCCTTTTACGACATTCTATACTAACTCCATTTAGATCAACGAAGGCCGGATCAAATATAGTTATTGTAAAAAAAGGGCTCTGACCCCTTTAATT
>CAZWHW010000070.1:0-2250 GCA_964633815.1 uncultured Gammaproteobacteria bacterium | reverse complement strand
ATGATTTTGGCAGAAGCGGCTGATCGTTATGAGTTTGATACGCCTTTTAAAAATATCAAACCATTGCGGGTGCCAAAAACACAAGTAGATCCATTTTCTTTAGAGGAGGTGAAATTGGTTATTGATAACGTTCGTAAAGACTATCGGAACTATTTCATTATTCGATTTTTTACAGGCATGAGAACAGGTGAAGCTCATGGGCTCAAGTGGAAGTACATCGACTTTGAACGAAAGCAGATACTCATTCGCGAAAGTTTTGTAGCTGATCGAATGACATCGACTAAAACCGATAGCTCTGTTCGTGAAATCTGGATGTCTCAGCCTGTGTTAGAAGCGTTCAATTCACAAAAAGAAGTCACTGGGCATAAAGACTTTGTCTTTAGTAATAAAGCAGGAAATCCATTATCAGTGCATAACGTCACTAAGCGGGTGTGGTATCCCATTTTGAGATTGCTTGGTCTGCCTGAAAGACGGCCATATCAAATGCGGCATACAGCAGCAACATTATGGCTTGCATCAGGTGAAGCACCTGAGTGGATTGCTAGACAAATGGGACATAGTTCAACTGAGATGTTGTTTAAGGTGTACAGCCGTTATGTCCCAAATTTAACCAGACAAGATGGTTCAGCTTTTGAAGCATTGCTATCTAAAAAATTAACTTAACGAGGAATATTATGAATGAAATTCAAACGCAAATGAGTCGGCATATTAGTGATCGCCCTAAATACATAGCAGCAATGAATCTTGCTAATTCAATTATGCTGGAATTTAGTATTCCAGAAGACAACTTTTTGACTGATTATCTAGAGGTATCTAAATCAACAAATAATCGTGATGCGATTTTGTATTGGCTTTTGGGCCAGGAAGGATACGATTTAAAACAAGTGTCTGATAAGAAACTTTTAAAAGTGAAGTTGCATCGATTATTGATTAGTTTAAGTGAAGAGAAAGGAATGCTATTTCCTTTATAAAACTGAACTAAAGTTCTTCAGGAATTAAGTCAATTAATTTAATTTTCAATTTGTGGCTAATTTTCGTGAGCGTTAGTATCGACGGGTTAATTTCCCCTCGTTCTAAACAGCCATAATAAGATCTACCCAAGCCTACATCGTAAGCAAATTTATCTTGGGAATAATCATTGGATTCGCGAAATTTGCGAATCTTTTTACCCAGTAATACTAGTTGTGGATTTTTATCTGCCATGATTTTTAAATATAGAATTATGTGCTATATATAGACACACTATATTTAGTGTAAATAAGTGAACATATAGGAGAATAATGATGAATGAAGTTTCAAGCGATAACGCAGAATTGTTAGAGCAGAATAAAACACTCACTTTGGTTGTGTATGGATTACAAGCAGCCTCATTTTTGCTTGGCATCACTGCAATTATTGGAGTTGTAATTAATTATGTGAAAAAGGACGAAGTGAAAGGTACTTGGCTGGAATCACATTTTAAATGGCAGATAAAAACATTTTGGTTGAGCCTTATCGGGTTTGTCATCAGTTTTTTTACCTGGTTTATCTTAATTGGAATTTTAATTTTTTTGGTTACCTATATTTGGGTGATTTATCGAGTAGTGAAAGGTTTCTTACGTTTTAACAGCAAACAAGCAATGTATGTGTAGAGGTATAAATATGATCAAACAAGCAATAATAATAATCGTTGTCTTTTTTTCTAGCGCGTTATCAGCTCATGAGTTTAGTTGGGATAACCTCTTGCTAAGTGATGCAAAGTTAAACCCTAATTATGATTTCGAAGTCTTCGTGGATGCTTATATGGCAAGGTACCGAAGACCTGTTTGGAATAAATATAAAAATGATGAATTTGAATTAGAGGGCAAGCGTCAAGAAACGATTGAGATTATGAAAAAGCGTTTTGAAGCGTTTGATCTAAACCAAGAATTTATCATTAACACGACATTTGAGTTTGGAAAGTATGATTTTAAACAACAGTTCTTTCCAATTGATGGTATTGGTGCAAATTCATTTTTTCGTCAATCAAAAAACTGGTATGGAGAATCAGTATTTCCAAATAGCTATGCAGTGTATTTTACAAATCCAGAAATTGTGGGGAATTTGCCGATGGAAAAAGATATCGCAAAAGCATTTATTCAGAATAAGAAAACCAGCTATGGAAAAGTTGATCGAAAATTACCAACTCGAATTAAATTTAAAATCACTCAAAAGCGTGGTGAAAAAGAATTTGATGCACAAATCACGGAAATAACTGTTTTTGACAAAAAA
>CAZWHW010000069.1:0-2319 GCA_964633815.1 uncultured Gammaproteobacteria bacterium | reverse complement strand
CCCTTAACTAAAGGCGAGAATACAGAAAAGCTGCATGTGGTTGTTATTGGTAGCGGTTCGGCTGCATTTGCCTGCGCCATCAAGGCTGCCGAAGGCGGCGCTAAAGTGACTCTCATTGAGGGCGCGGATGTGATTGGAGGGTGTTGTGTCAACGTCGGCTGTGTGCCTTCAAAGATTTTGATCCGGGTCGCGCAACTGGCAGAGCAGCAACGCCACAACCCCTTTGCGGGATTAGAAAATCATGCGCCCCAATTAAATCGCGCCATGTTGGCTCAACAGCAGACCGCCCTGGTCGAAGAGCTACGCACGGCAAAGTACCAAAATATTTTGGAGACAAACCCAGCGCTTAGTTTACTTAAAGGTTGGGCACAATTTAAAAATGAGAACACCTTGTTAGTGAAAAAAAATGATGGAACCGAGCAAGAGATTCATGCTGATAAAATCCTCATCTCCACAGGTTCCACACCAACCATTCCTGCTATTGATGGTTTAGCTCAAACGCCTTACTGGACCTCAACTAAAGCTTTGTTTGCCAAAAAAATGCCGCAGCATTTGCTTGTGATTGGTTCGTCGGTCGTAGCATTAGAAATTGCTCAGGCTTATCGACGCTTAGGTAGTGAAGTAACAATATTGGCAAGACATACATTGCTTTACCGGGAAGATCCCTTGATCGGTGAAAAACTCACAGGATGTTTTGAAAAAGAAGGCATTCGAGTATTAAACAATACGCAAGCTACCAAAGTGACTCATGATGGAAGCCAGTTTACATTAAAAACTAACGCTGGCAATCTACGCTGTGATCGTTTATTGGTAAGTACTGGGAGGCATGCCAATACAAGCCAGCTCAATTTGGACGTAGTGGGTATCGCGACCAATAAAAAGGGCGAAATCGTTGTTAACGAACGTATGGAAACGAACTTTTCCGGTATTTACGCCGCTGGAGACTGCTGCAACATGCCGCAATTCGTCTATGTCGCTGCAGCCGCTGGTAGCCGGGCTGCTATCAACATGACAGGCGGAGACGCCAAACTGGATCTGTCCACCATGCCTGCAGTGATATTTACTGATCCACAAGTGGCTACCGTCGGACTCTCAGAAGAACAAGCCGAAGCTCAAAGCATTGCAACTGACAGCCGCGTGTTGCAGATGGAAAATGTACCACGTGCCTTGGCCAATTTCGAAACCGATGGATTTATCAAGCTCGTGGTTGAAAAGAATAATGGTCGCTTGATCGGGGCGCAAATCCTAGCCCACGAAGCAGGAGAAATAATTCAGAGTGTGGCGTTGGCGATTCGCAACCGCATGACGGTAACGGAATTGGCTGATCAGCTTTTTCCCTACCTGACTATGGTAGAAGGTTTGAAGCTCTGTGCGCAAACGTTTAACAAGGATGTGAAAGAGTTATCTTGCTGCGCTGGGTAGCTTGCTTGAAGAATAGAACCGTCTCCTAGTGATCACTATCCCTAGTGATGTACTTAACTTTTAACAGACTGTTTAATTAGTCGCAAATCATTGTTTGAAGGAAATAAATGTGTCTCCTATATAGAGTTAAATTCTCGCCGTTCTCGCAAAGCTTGGCGAACGATTTGAAAAGAAGATGATAGAAATAACCCAGACATAATTGCTGCAACTATTAAGTCAGGCCAAGCGCTAGCTGTGCCCCAGACACTCAGCGCAGCGATTAAAACAGCAATATTTCCAATTGCATCATTTCTTGAACATAACCATACGGATCGAACATTCGCATCACCATCTTTATAACTCATAAGAATAACGACACTTGTGAGGTTTGTCATAAGAGCTAAGAAACCAATTATTCCCATGAGTTCAGCTTCAGGAATGTCCATATAAAAAACACGGTAAAGAGTAGAGCTCAATACCCATAGACCCATAATGAAAAGGCTTGCACCTTTGATAAGAGCTGCGTTGGTGCGTACTTGAATTGATGCTCCGATAACAGCTAATGAAATACCATAGGTTAATGTATCGCCTAAGAAATCAAGAGCATCTGCCTGCAATGCTTGTGACTTGGCCATCTGACCTGCTGTTATCTCAACTACAAACATGATCGCATTCAATACGATAACGATCCACAGACGTTTTTTGTAGTCTTCAGAAAGACCATCAAATTTTGCGTCACTACCACAACATTTAGCCATAATAAAATTCTGATTTAAATTAGATTGCTTGAAGTATAATATCTCTAGTTACTAGAGGTTCAAGGTGTTTTTCTATGTTTTCAATTGGAGAGCTTTCAAAGCTTACAGACGTTAAAATTACTACTATCCGTTACTATGAGAGTATTGGATTGTTGGAACC
>CAZWHW010000068.1:0-2351 GCA_964633815.1 uncultured Gammaproteobacteria bacterium | reverse complement strand
TCACTCAGAAAATGACTTTAAACACTCTAGCTTTTCTGGACTTATGTGGATGAAGGAATGGTGCCCGGGGCCGGACTTGAACCGGCACGCTCTAACGAGCGCAAGATTTTAAGTCTTGTGTGTCTACCAATTCCACCACCCGGGCATGGATGTTTGTGTGCTGGGCGGTAAGTTTTACCCAGTTCTAAGTGACTTCAATAGCCACCCTTTTTGGTCGCTTTTAGCAACACTTATGCTCCTGCACATCTCTCACCGATTCCACAATCCACAATGGGATGTATGTGTTGGGTGGTGAACCCAGATTGGAGGCTAGGCCCGGAATCGAACCGGGGTAAACGGCTTTGCAGGCCGCTGCATAACCACTCTGCCACCCAGCCAGGTGATAAACGATCCTTAAATCAAGGAGCATTTATGGTAGCCAAATTAATGGCAAAAAAAATAGGGAAAAGATATGTCTTTGCCCTGTTTTTCAATGTCTTGGAGCGGGAAACGAGATTCGAACTCGCGACCCCAACCTTGGCAAGGTTGTGCTCTACCACTGAGCTATTCCCGCGTTGGTGGCGCTATTCTAGTCACACTGAGATGATAGTCAAGCGCTAAATCAGTAATTTTAGAACTTCTTTAAAACACTGTCTAAAGACACATTAAAAGCGAGGTTTTTAACTAACCAAATCTGACCAAGCGGCTCGTAAATAAATCGCCATTGACCATAATGTTAACACAGCAGCGATATAAAAAAGCACTTCTGACATTTGTAAAATTGGCAAACCAAAAACATCGTCACGTAAAAACATGCCTCCTATCGCAACCATTTGCGCCGTTGTCTTAAATTTGCCAATTTTGGAAACAGACACATTGTCACGCTTGCCTTGTTCGGCCATCCACTCTCTTAAGGCACTCACAAACACTTCTCTTCCTATAATGATAATCACAGCAAGAATAAACAACACAGATGAAAGCATGGCATCCATGTGCGGCTGACTACTGACCAACAAAACCAAAGACAAAACCACAATCATTTTGTCAGCTACCGGGTCCAAAAATGCACCTAACTTAGATTCTAATTGATATTTTCTGGCTAAATATCCATCAAAAAAATCAGTCATTCCGGCTACAGTAAATAAACCCCAACAAACCCAATTAGCCGCGGGAAAATCAAGCAGAAAACAAGCAACAATCAAAGGCACCGCAACAATGCGCATGACAGTGAGTTTATTCGGATGAATTATCATTATTTTTCCAAAAAGAATTTCCGCTATTTTAACGGGTATTTTATATTTTCTGTAGGTGAAAATAAATTTTCTCAGCAATTTCCTTACTTATGCCAGGCACTTGCGATAAATCTTTAACTCCTGCCTGTTGAACACCTTGAATTCCTCCAAAATGTTTTAGTAATTGCTGCCTACGCTTATTTCCTACACCTGGAATTTGCTGCAAAACAGATTGTGTTTGAATTTTCCCACGCTGAGCTCTATGCCCTGAAATTGCAAAACGATGAGCTTCGTCACGAATTTGCATAATCAAATGCAAAGCGGGTGAATGTGAACCCAATAGAATTGGTGTTTTATCATCATTCACAAACAATCTTTCTAGCCCAGGTTTACGTCCTTCCCCTTTGGCAACCCCTATCAATAACACCTCATTTAATTGCAGCTCTTGAAATACGTCAAGAGCAACACCTAGCTGACCTTTGCCGCCATCAATCAAAACCAAACTCGGTAAATTACTTTTGCCTATATCATCGCTTAACATTTTTTCATAACGTCGAGTCAAGACTTGCCGCATCGCCGCGTAATCATCACCAGGGGTGATATCTTTGATGTTATAACGTCGATAATCACGTTTAACAGCACCTTCTTTGGCAAAAACTACGCAACTCGCCACAGTTTGCTGGCCCTGCGTATGACTAATATCAAAACATTCAATCCGCTCTAGCGCGTCATCTTCAAGGTTTAATGCCGCTTGGAGCGCTTGAAAACGCTGATTTAGTGTGCCTGTTTCGGCCAAATGCCTTTTCAAGCGTTCTGTGACATTCAAGTTGCCGATATTCAACCATTCGCGTTTGGCAACGCGAACCTTTGAACTGAGTAACACTTTGCTACCCTGCTGTTCTGATAAAGAATCAGCGATTATTTGTTGGTCTGGAATAACATGAGACAAGATGAGTTCTTTTGGCACGCTACGATTAAAATAATGTTGTGGAATAAATGCGGCTAAGACTTCCATTTCGTTCATCTCCAATGAAACTTTTGGAAAAAACCCACGACTCCCCGAATGTCTGCCACCACGAATAAATGTGACTTCAACACAAAATTTTCCATGCATTTCCGCCACACTCAAAACATCAATAT
>CAZWHW010000067.1:0-2412 GCA_964633815.1 uncultured Gammaproteobacteria bacterium | reverse complement strand
ATTGATAAAAAGTGGATGAGTGAAAAAATGGGTATAAAAGAGCGTCGTATCTGTGAAACAGATATGTGATACAGCCTGAGATTTCTAGAGACCTTCTTGGCCCATTAAATATTGTTGTTCATACTGTGTAAGTGACACTCGATTATTATGCGTATGCCCACGTTTCGGATTGTAGAACATTTCAATATAGTTAAACATATCATGCCGCGCGTCTGCTCAGGTTTGATATTCTACTCTTCTCACTTTTTCTTTCTTTAAATTTGCAAAGAAACTCTCTGCGACTGCATTGTCGTGGCAGTTACCACGACGACTCATGCTTGCTTCCATATTTAACGTCTTGAGCAATCTTTTACACCGATTACTCATATATTGTTAACCCTGATCAGAATGTAGCATGACCTTATTGGTTGGCTTATGCCGCCAAATAAGCCATCGTTAATACATCGAGAAATAAGTCATCTTTGATACGGTTACCCATTAACCAACATACAATCTAACTGCTCAGTAGAAGGCGCTTTACTCTGCAACTTAAGTGAAAATCACTTTCAACTGTTTGATAGCTACGAAACCTCGCATTATCAACGAAAGAACGTCGAAACCCTTTTATCAAACGATGTACTCATTCAAAGCCAAACTTACGCCTACAAACCAGAATGCTACCAACATTTATCCAATGACTCTTGGTCTAATGAGCACTTTCGATCTAAGTACTTACATCAATATTATTCCCAGATTAATTAATCGTAATCAAATTTTAATTAAGAAAACAAAAGGTTAGCACACCTACAACTTTACTTAACATTCACTTTTTAACATTGTGGCACCTCAACATACAACAAATGAGATAAAAATCATGCAAAATGCAACAAAAGTGAAAATTCTTAATGCAGCTTCTTTTAAACCAGAGCAAATTGTTTCGTCAATCGACCTATTTGACGAGATAAAAAGTGAGTCCCAATACGGCGTATCCAAAGATTGGATGATTGAAAGTATGGGCATAGAAGAAAGGCGAGTGTCTGAAGATATGCTCCCCTCAGAGCTTGCCATTGCAGCTGCACAGCAAGCAATTGAAGGCTCTGGATTAAAAATAAAGGATATTGATGCTGTCATTTTTTGTGGCATAGAGCGCGACAGGCCAGAACCTGCCACCGCTCACACTATAGCCAACGAACTAGGTATAAACAGTGTACATTCATTCGATGTATCAAATGCCTGCTTTGGATTTTTTGAAGGCGTCATGATTGCAGACTCTTACATCAAATCAGGCATGTGTGAAAATGCACTCGTCTGCACAGGCGAGATTGGATCACATGTACTCAAGCAAATTACAAAAAGACTTAAAGAAGGTGTTAGCATTGAACAATTTCAAAAACAAATTGGAGCACTATCTGTAGGTGATGCGGGTGGTGCAGTTGTGATGTCAAAATCAGATGATGGATCTGGGTTTGAAGCATTTAGAACATTAACTAAAACTCAATATCTCAATTATTGTTTTTATAAAACCACAAAAAAAGGGCTTGAAGGTCAAATGATGATGACGCAATTAGCCATTGCGATGATAAGAGCACATCAGGAATTATGGAAGAAAACTCAACTATTAACAGAAAAGCCAAAATTCTTATTATCACACCAAGTCGGTAAACGGCCTTATGAATGGCTTTCTGGATGGTTACTTGAAGAACCACAAAATCATATGAAAACATTCGATCGTTTTGGCAACACGGCATCAGCAAGTTTTGCACTCGGCTTTGAACGTTTGATTAATTGTGATAGCATATCAAATAATGATTGCGTTGTAGGATGTTTCAACGGTTCTGGAGCTGTGGCAGGACAATTTATTTACACAATTTAAATGGACATATGCACGTTATTTTAATTCCGGCAATTTTAGGTTTCTTGATTAAACTATATTTAGTTTATGTGAACCGTTTTTCAATGACTAAAGATAAATCAGTGTTTACTGGTTTATTAACAGTTTGCACACTCCAAAGCCTATGTGAATGCATTGGGTTTAGCATGTGGGTTGCGGGAAATGATGTCGATGCGCTGTATAGATTGTACTATACTTTATCTATTTTTGTACTATGCTTCATGCTTTTATATGCACTCGAAGTAACTTACAAGTTTAAATGGATAGGGTATTTTCTCCTAATCAGCGCAATTGCATTATCAATCGCTATATTGAAAACTGATTACGTAATTCACGGATATATTAATAATGATGGCATTCTTAATTCCGCCAAATCTGATTATTATTGGACATTCCTACTATATTTACTCTCAATTGTCATTATTTCACTTAGCGTGCTTTTATCTAAAATTTTCACTAGCTCTGAAAAAACCAAAGCTTTATATGTATTTGCGGCATTCTTGACGCCATTTGCAGTTGCTTTAACTGTCATTGTTTTAGTT
>CAZWHW010000066.1:0-2444 GCA_964633815.1 uncultured Gammaproteobacteria bacterium | reverse complement strand
GGCTTAGCATCCATTGTGCAATGACCCATAGCAGCATGTTCTTCAGTACAGGTGTTCTTAGCCATTTCTTTAGGCATTTCACAGTGTCCCATTGCTGCATGTTCAGCTGTGCAGGTACTTTTTTCAGGCTTCTCCATCATAGGCATTGCCATTTGCTTCATACTTCCTTGTCCTGCATGCCCACCGCCTCCAGACTGGCCTTGGATCTCACAATGACCCATAGCGGCATGCTCCGCAGTACAAGCTCCAGGCGCACCATGATTCATACCCATATCTGCATGCGTCAACAAAGGTGACTCATCCATTTCAGGGATAGTGGATGATAATGATAAATCGGGTGTTAATGTACCCCTTGCAAAGCCAGAACGATCGATAGTCTGACAAAAAAGCGTATAAGCTTGCTCTGAACTTGGTTCAACAATGACATCATATGTTTCAGCCGTCCCAATTCTAAATTCATCCACAGTTACTGGCTGAATATATTGACCATCAGATGCTACAACTGTCATCTTCAAGCCAGGGATACGCACATCAAAAAAAGTCATTGCAGACCCATTGATGAACCTGAGTAATATCTTGTCGCCTTTATTGAATCCACCAACCCAGCCATCTGCTGGAGCTTTACCATTCATAAGAAAGGTATAGGCAGCTCCCGTAACATCTGACAAGTCACTATCAGCCATACGCATTTCATTCCACATCGCTCGATCAGCACTTACTGCTTTGTAACCTTTTTCCGCTACTTCACGTTGCCAATCACGTAATGTTCGTTCGTTGGTGTTATAAATATGAGGGAGCTTTTTTAGGTTTGCATAAATTTTATCTGGCTTTGTATCACTCCAATCCGACAAAAGAACAACATAATCTTTGTCGTAGGAATAAGGCGCTGGTTGAATTGGATCAATTACAATAGCCCCATAAAGCCCTGTTTGTTCTTGGAAACCAGAGTGACTGTGATACCAGTAAGTACCGCTTTGATTGAGGGTGAACTCGTATTGATACGAATCTCCCGGCTTTATACCACCAAATGATAAACCAGGTACACCATCCATATTGCTTGGCAAAATAATGCCGTGCCAATGAATAGAGCTATCTTTAGCAAGATTATTATTCACCTTAAGCTTAACCGTTTCGCCTTCTTTCCATCGCAAAATCGGTGCAGGTAGTGAACCGTTTACTGTTGTTGCTTGACGAGTTTTTCCAGTAAAGTTCGCCACTGAGTAACCAAGGTCAAGGTTAAACTCTGTGCCTTTAAGCGTGTTTTGAGGTGTTACTTTTGTAGAGGGGCAGATAGATGCGCCGCCTTTAAAAGCCCACTAGAACCCAACATGCCTAAAGCAGTTGCGGACGTTAAACCCGTGACAAATCGTCTTCTCGATTGAGAAAAGTCTGAAGAATTCATATTTCTTCTCCTATTTAAGTTGTTTTCAAAATTGTCTGATTTTTTAGCTATGCGTTATAAAATCAGATCTTTCAATATTTTTGAGTACTTAGGACAATTTAAACTTAGGGGGTGGAGAAGCTATTCTTGTATAAAAAGAATAAAAATCAGCACTAGATGCCTTTACATGAGTGCTTTGAAAAAGAGAAAAACCAAAATTAGAATATTCATATGAAATAGCTACTCCTGCCAAACAATGGTCAAGGCATGCTTCCATATCTTTTTTATCCATTGAAACTTCATGCATTCCTTTATGGTCACTTCTATGATCATCAGTTGTTAAGTCTTGATGGTATTCATTTTCAATATGATTGGCTGAATGCATTGAATGTAATTGATGAACATCATTTGAAACATTCATCAAAAAAATCATTCCATGGGCAGAACCTACAAGCATCAGCAAACTAAAGATTACGATCAATCTTCGGTAGCTTATCTGACTAATTTTTTGCAGTACGTTTTCCATAGAATTTAAAACATTAAATCGCTTTATTAATTAATTGATTCACATTCTACAACTTAGAGTCAGGTCTATGTAAAGGGAAAATCGCACTTAATTTAAAAAAAACAAATAACTAATCATTTAACAGGGTCTTTTATTCCTGCAATAATCGGACAATCTCCATCGTCACTACTAGCAAGGCACGCTTCCAACATTCCAGATAAGTCTCTCTTTAAATGTACAAGATCATTCAGACTCTCCTCAATTTGGACTAATTTTTCTTTGACAATTTTTTGGGCATGAGGTTTTTCAGCAATAGTTGCGGCTTCAAGGTCAATCAAAGAACGGATTTCATCTAGTGAAAAGTGCATACGTTGCGCACGTTTAATAAATTGAATGCGTCGGATAATAGAATCACTATAAATTCTTTGACCACCATTATCCTTTGGAATAGGTGGCAATAGTTTGATTTTTTCGTAATAGCGAAGAGTGTGAGCTGAAACGCCAAACTCTTTAGCAACTTCACCAATTTTTTTAGTTGATACCATTAAATTTTATAAC
>CAZWHW010000065.1:0-2458 GCA_964633815.1 uncultured Gammaproteobacteria bacterium | reverse complement strand
TTGGGTCTAATGCGCCGCTCATACCGTTACAGGTGGTGCAAGCGAAGCCGACAATACCAAAGCCAAGCTTTTCTAAATCAATAAGCAAGTCAGCTTCTTCTAAATATAATTGCACGGTTTTTGAGCCAGGTGCTAATGAACTTTTTACCCATGGCTTTCTAGATAAGCCTTTTTCATTCGCATTTCGAGCGAGTAAGCCAGCTGCGATCATGTTGCGTGGGTTGCTTGTATTAGTGCAACTGGTAATGGCGGCTATAATAATAGCGCCATCAGGCATGCCCTGTTTGTCAGGCCTATCAGATTGTTTTTCTTGATCAAGAATGCCTGCACTTTTCAGGTCTTGAGTTGCCACACGCCGATGTGGGTTGGATGGACCAGCAATATTACGCCCAACCGTTGATAGATCAAATGTAAGTTTGCGCTCATATTGGGCGTGTTTCATTTGATCAGCCCAAAGCCCTGTTTGCTTGGCATAGTTTTCCACTAGCTTAATATGCTCAGGATCACGACCAGTCAGCGATAGATAATCAATGGTTTGTTGGTCGATATAAAACATGGCTGCGGTGGCACCAAACTCTGGCGTCATGTTTGAGATGGTGGCTCGATCACCGATGGTTAATGCATCAGCGCCTTCGCCAAAAAATTCCAAATAGGTTGAAACTACGCGTTCTTGTCGCAGAAATTCTGTTATTGCTAACACAATGTCAGTTGCGGTGATGCCTGCTTGACGCTTGCCTGTGAGTTCAACGCCAACGATGTCAGGCAGGCGCATATAAGAAGCTCGGCCGAGCATAACGCTTTCAGCTTCCAATCCACCAACTCCAATAGCAATCACGCCTAAAGCATCGACATGCGGGGTATGACTGTCTGTGCCAACCAAAGTGTCAGGAAAAGCAATGCCGTATGTGTTGTGAATGACTGGCGACATTTTCTCTAAATTGATTTGATGCATAATGCCATTGCCAGGTTGAATGACATCAATATTTTTAAAGGCTTTTTTGGTCCAGTTAATGAAGTGAAAGCGATCTTCATTGCGCCTATCTTCAATGGCGCGGTTTTTGTCAAAAGCTTCTTTGTCAAAGCCTGCATGTTCGACGGCTAAAGAATGGTCGACAATCAACTGGGTCGGCACGACGGGGTTGACCTGAGCTGGATCGCCGCCTTTTAAGGCAATAGCATCGCGCAAACCGGCTAAATCAACTAATGCAGTTTGTCCTAAAATGTCATGGCAGACTACGCGAGCTGGAAACCATGGAAAGTCTAATTCTTGTTTGCGTTCAATGAGCTGAGTTAGTGATGCATCTAGGTTTGCTGGCGGGCAGCGGCGGACTAAGTTTTCAGCAAGAACCTTGGATGTATATGGCAGTTTGTCAAAACTGCCATTTTTGAGTGATTCCACAGCTGCGCGTGCGTCAAAATACTCGACACTAGAGTTAGGGAGTGGTTGCCGATATTTGCTGTTCAACATGTTAAGTTTGAGTTTAGGAATGCCTAGGAGACAGGCAAATTGTTAACAATCTAGGCTAAAAAAATCAATTTACGAGTATATATGATTTATGTCAATAGTAATTGTCGACAATTATGCTCTTGTTGATAAGTTTATTCATTCTAGCAATGTCTGTAGAAAGCACTGTATGTGTTTTATTGCTTTATTGAATGGTAACGATAAAATTGATTGGCTTCTTCCTTAACTCAATCGCAAAAAACAGCTGACTTTAGTGTGTTGGAAATGATGTTCCGAGGCGCAAATGTTGGGTTGATTCATCTACGTTATAAATAAGGTGTTTTGAAATTATTTATGCATTTAAGGTATTAACAGGATAAGTATTATTGCGCTAGCGCACGGATTGATTTTTTGTTGTTAATATTGTCAACGACAAAAATGAATTTGCCTTGATGCGATGTCAACCATGCACAGTCAGCAAATGCCTCATAAAAAACTAAGTCATTTAGAAAGTCAGTTGCAGCTGATGCTTTTATACTGACTTTTTTTCCCTCAAGTACTTTGATAATAAGGTCACCAGAACCTGTTTGAGTTAGGCCGTCTAATGCAAGAAAACCATGTTCATTTTTACAAAAAATACTGTCAGTTTCTATTAATGCAGTGTCACCAATATCTAAATCAATGATGTATTTTTTCTTAACTAAATCGCCAAGTTCTTCGATAGGAACATCCCATTTGACTTGTGAATGAGACAAGTTTGAGGTCAATATTAATGATAGAAAGCAAAATTGGAGAATGAGTTTCAGCATTTTATTGTTATTAAGCACTAGTGTTAAATAGTGGGATATCGTTTTTATGTTTATTTGATAGTAGTAATGTCACTATCGCCGGCCAGCAATAGTACATCG
This sequence comes from uncultured Gammaproteobacteria bacterium, assembly GCA_964633815.1. Lineage (GTDB taxonomy): Bacteria > Pseudomonadota > Gammaproteobacteria > Arenicellales > Arenicellaceae > CALKZN01. The sequence continues at coordinate 106 of CAZWHW010000065.1, read as the reverse complement.
GCAGCACGTTCTGCGAAAATACCATTGGTAACAACGCCGGCAAAGCTGTTAATTTTTATTTCTAGCTCGACGGGATTTAGAATTGTCAGATCATGTACGTCAATGA
>CAZWHW010000064.1:0-2731 GCA_964633815.1 uncultured Gammaproteobacteria bacterium | reverse complement strand
TGATAATGGAATCCATTTTGAAACTTCGTGGGAAAAAATCCATCATTATGATTGCTCATCGTTTATCAACTATTGTTGATGCCGACACCATTTTTGTTATGCAAGATGGAAGTATTATTGATCAAGGTAATCATCAACAATTAATGGAAAAAGAAGGGTTGTATAAAGAGTTATGGACTATTCAAACCAAAGCGAATACTTGAAAAAATAAACTTTGATTATGGAATACCACTTAACCAATGCAAGACTCCAACTATCTAACCTAAAAGAATCTTTTAAGGTCGGCGGTAGTTCAGACTATCTTTTATTGCTTGGAGAAATAGAAGCGATTGTTGATTATACGAATCTTGAATACATAACTGATAAAAATGAGATTGATCAGCTAACAGAAAAAGCATTAGCGGAGTATTTAACCAAGCCTAATCATTTTCATCAGTTATCTGCCTTAACAGGACATTATGTGGTTTTGCAAATAAGTGCAAATAAGTTAATTCGAATAATAACTTCGGATAGCTTAAGTCCTAAACTAACTATGTACTATAGAGTCAGTGAAGGAATGATAGACATAAGCAATGATTTTCGATTGATTTCTGCTGATCAAGACTTAAGAAAAGTAGAAACTTATGACTCAGAGCTTTTAAGTCATTTTTCTAAGAAAACACGTGGAGGCCTTCCTGGTAAGACTTATCTAAAGAACGTGCAAAGGTTGGATACAAAGTCTGTTTATTCAACTAAATATGAAAAAGTTAAAAAAGAAGCAGTTATTTATCCAAGCGATTTTCGTGAAAATGTTTCAGTAGAAGATTATCTTGGAGTGATTGGCAAAAAGATGCCTGATGAAAAGTTTTCTTTAGCGTATAGCAGTGGAATTGATTCGCATGTTTTGTTAGAAGCTCATCAAGATAAAATTGATGAGCTATGCACTTATTACTTTCCATACCCCAATTTAGGTTTGGAAAAAACAAAAGCCTCAGGTGCATCAGTTATTCAATCTATTCAGCGGGGTATGGTGTTACCTACACTTATTTCAGTAGATGAGTGTGATCATTCTGGAATAGAATTTTTGAAGCACAGTGCTTCATTTCAAATTTATACATCTCATCTTGCTTTGAACTATTACCGCTTAGCGCAAGAGTCTAAAAACAATCATCTGATCTTAGGCGAATCTGCAGATGCTATGGCTGGTTTTTTTACGCACACAAATGAAATTCGCGCAAAGACATTGTGGGCGGATCGAAAACGATTATTTTGGAGGTTATTAGATAATCTTAATTTTCGTCGTAAGCTTAATAAAAAATATTTTGAAGAAAGCCTTGAACACGTTTTATCTTGCTATTCAGACGACGGTTATCTAAAAGATAGTGTTGACTTAACCGCGCTGTCTAATCTTTGGCCTTTTATGCTGTACTTTAAAAGCAGTCGAACCATTACAAATTCGGTAGCAACTATATTCGCTGCGGGTGATTATTTTAATAAAAGTATTCATTGTCCATATGCAGAACCTCTTTCTCATTTTATGGTGTCTCAATGGAGAAAATCGATAGGTAGTGTATTAGACCCTAAAATAGAGATTCGTAAAAAATACGACTATATTAGTGATGAGCAAATAACGGGTAAAATACATAAGCCAGCTGATGCTATAGAAGGAAGTTTATTCGATTCTATTTTAGGTGACCTAAATAAGGCGTCGCCAGAGTTATCTGAATATTTGAAAGAGTGTGGTGTGAATAAATTTGCTAGCGTGCATATTGCTTGTCTTGCACTGCAATATGAGTCGTTGAAATAGACATCATGTTTGATGCAGTAAAAAATTAATAGGGGTTAAACTTATCATACGAACGAAATACATTATTAAGCTGGTTGTATGGCCAAAAGTTTTGCTAAACATGAGTGATTTTTCGAGAGACTTTGAAGGCCTACCAAAATTTAAAAAAGCAAATCACTCACGTAGAAAATTAATATAAACTTACTAGATTAATAATAAGTAGATAGGTCTATTTTTAAATATTGTGCAAATATGTTGAAAAGTGAATATTTAACTGAAGAAGATTTAAAAGATTTTGGTTTTAAATCAATTGGTAAGAATGTGAGAATATCTTCTGATGCCAGAATCTATGGCCAAGAAAATATTTCGATTGGAAATGATGTAAGGGTTGATGATTTCTGTATTTTGTCTGCTGTTAATGGCTTTATTGACATTGGGAATTACGTTTTTATTGCTAGGAATTCTCATCTCAGCGGTTTTTATGGCATTACTTTACGAGACTTTAGCAGTATGGCTGCGAATACAGTAATTTATAGTGCTTCAGATGATTACAGCGGTGATTATTTAACTGCTCAAGCAATCCCTCAAGAATATACATCACATATTGGCGGGCCTGTGGAGATTGGCAAGCATGTCATCATCGGTAGTAGTTCAACAATCATTGGGCCATGTAATATTGGTGAGGGTTGTAGTCTTGGTGCTATGACACTGGCTCAGAATGACCTTCAACCATGGGGGATTTATGTTGGAGTTCCTTGTAGGCGTCTAAAAGAAAGAAAAAAAGGCTTACTTGAGTTAGAAAAAAAGTTTTTACAATCATTAGAATAAAATTAAGAACTTTTTGCGCACAAAGAAATGATGGATAAAAAAATGTTAAAGGTCAATTTATGCATAAATTGATGACGACTTTGTTCCCAATTTGTCGGAGCATTACGGGCAATGGAGTGCGTAAAACATTGGCTATTC
>CAZWHW010000063.1:0-2934 GCA_964633815.1 uncultured Gammaproteobacteria bacterium | reverse complement strand
AATGTCTGTCGGCACTCAACAGTCGCGGCATGATTTTGATTTAGTAGTAAAGCTTGTAGCCTTGGGGGTTGTGATTGCATTTTGTGCTGCTTATATTTTTGCACATTATAAGTTAGTGCACTTTGGTAATCTCGGTCAGCGACTTCTGGAGCTTGGTCCGTCCATAGGGATTTTGCCAAAGTTGGCTATTTTGAATCCTAGCTATCAGTTTATTCAAGTGGTCACGCTTTGGGGAGTGGTCATTTATGCCTTGTTTTTCCTACATTGGCAGCGCTATAAACATAATTTGCTGTTAGTTTCAGGAATGTTGATACCTTTTTTTACCGTCTTTAATCCATTTTTTACAGATCTATTTTTACGCCTCACAGACAGTACAGTATTGTGGCGTTTTTGTTTTTTAATTCCGATTCATTATGTTGCAGCTGATTTGATTGTGCTTTATTTGCAGCGTATTTTTTCGCGCAGTAACATCGTTGTATGGAAGATGTTGACTGGGGCTATGGCGCTTGTGGCGCTGTTTGTTTTGCTATTGCCGTTTAAAAACGGCTGGGTAGGTTTACACTATAGTCGCTATCCCACTTGGCGCGCGGTAGCGGAACAACAAAGTTATCAGCACCTTGAAGATGTATTGTCAGTATTGTCTGCTTTGCCTGAAAAAACAGAAATATTGACTGATCCAGTTACTGGTTATGTTCTTAGTGGTTTTACTCAACATATTAATTATCGAGACAAATTTTTAATCACAAAATATTCGAACTTTAAACGCTTCCATTTCGATGATTATTCCAGTGATCCTTTAAAAAAATATGTAGGTAAATTATTGTTGCTTAATCAACGTACACCGAAAAATGGCGATAGTTTTGTTGGTGCAGTATCAAAGCATTGGTATCCAGATTTGTTTAAGCGTATTAATCCGTTCTATCCAGACAATTTGATGCAACATGTTAAGCATCGTTCTGATCGTTTTGAGTTGTTATTTGAGCAGGATGGAATCTGGCTCTATCGAATTCGATAAATTTAATAAATGATTTAATTTCACGATTACCAAAGCTATTGATTGTCGTTTAGTCTAGTTACGACATTCATTTTGAGTGCGATAAAACTATATTTAAGCTAATTAAAATATCGGTTTAGTTTGTTGGAGTTTATGAATGAGTTCCGATAAAATGTGATGTCTATACTTTGAAAAAAGTGGATTGTCGGAACATGATGATTCGTGAATATATTTTTTAAAGATTTCATAAAATTGATACCTCCAAGATACTATTCTTGTATTTAAACTGTTTTGACATGATATGAGAAAAGTCGCTTATATTTTATCTTTTGGGCATTCAGGCTCGACTTTATTAAGCTTAATATTGGAACAGCATAAACAGACCGTTTCAATTGGTGAATTCAATAACTTTAGTAAGAAGTTATCTAAATTGCCTAATGATCGGTTATGTAGTTGTGGTGAAAGCGTGGCTAGCTGTTTGTTATGGAAGAATTTTTATCAAACTAGTCAAGAACATTCATCAATGGATATAAAAGATGAGTATGACTTGTTATTGACTTCCTTTGATAAAAATTTCCCAGCGGAAACTGTGATTGTTGACTCTTCTAAAGTGATTAAGAATGTATTGCATTTGCGGGAGATGGATGAAGTTGACTTGAGAGTAATATATTTGATTAAGGATGTTCGTTCATTTCTTGTCTCAACTAAACGTAAAGCGTTGAAACGAGGTGAAAAATTTGGATTTTTGCAATTATTAAAACATGCATTTATCTGGTATCGAGATAATCAATATAATTTAAATTATTTAGAACAAAATGGCGTTAATCATTTAAAAATGGGGTATGAAGAACTATGTTTGTATTCGCAGGAAGCGAATAAAGTTTTGTTTGATTTTCTTGATCTTGAATCAACAGAGAAAGCAAAAAATATTGGTAATAGTCAAGGGCACATGCTTTTTGGCAACCGTATGCGCAAAGATTCTAATAAGAATGTAGAAGTGAAATATGACAATGTTTGGTTCACAGATGTATTGGTGAATATTATTGGCACCATGTTACCCAAAGTCGCTAAATTTAATCGTAAAGTGACTTATAGTAATAAGTTTGATCAAATTTGGGGAACGCCGAAGAGCTGAGAATTGCTATTCAAGTAAAGTAATAAACATAACTTTAGTTTAACTGACTAAAAGAGTTTTTTCGATTCTCAAATTTTCTCAAAAAAAGAATCGTTAGGAGACTCATCATGATTCCAAAAAGAGGAATTATCCACTTTACTTTTTCAATGAGCTTGTGCAAATTCCACATATAATCACCGTATCTGGGTGCACCAGTAAATCCATTTTCATTGAGTATGTCCTTTGCAAATATACGCTTCATCGTATTTTGTCTACTAAGAGGGTACTTGGAATAAATTTCATGAACCAGTTCTAAGTTGTCTTTAATGTATTGGATGCTATATGGGGCAATGACTTCCATATCAGCATCAACAAGCCACCTCTTTCCACCAGCAATAAATTCTCCAACATGGTGCCCGTCAAGGCTGACATATTGTGCTTGATAGCCAAGGGCGCGAAATATTTCAATTGAAGTGACCGTGGTATCACCACAACCTCCAACAGCGCTATGTCTAAGAAGCTCGTTAGCTGTCGACATTTCATTAAATGAATTTAAGGGGTCATACATTTCCAAGAGAACATAGAAAGGGTTTGTCTTTAATGAATGTATGGGATACATGCGGTGAATAAAGCGCTTGCTAGTGAAGTCAAAGACAGCATGCATTGCTTCTTCATCGTTTGTTATACGATATTCACTTTTTATATGTTTTACAGCATCAGAAACTGAACGAACATTTTCATATAATTTATGATCAAATTGATCAAGGCTCTTGTTTCGTGTTTCTGGGTATCCTTCTGGAACTTGAAATAGATTCACCCCATCATG
>CAZWHW010000062.1:0-2995 GCA_964633815.1 uncultured Gammaproteobacteria bacterium | reverse complement strand
TTACCGACAGCACCGGTCAAAAATGGACAGTCAATGAAAGCAACCTGATTGCTGCGAATGGTCAAGATAAATTAGACAGACTGCCATACCATCGTGCTTTCTGGTTTGGTTGGCGCGCCGCTTTTCCTGAAACAAAGTTAATCAAATAAAATAAATAAGCGCATTAACCCTTAAATTTTTCATAAAACTAGAGCTCGCTATACTCCCGTTTTAAATCCTTTAAAATCTGCAAATGTTGATTTACATTTTCTAATTGAACTTTTGAAGGTTCTGTTAAGTACACATGAATGCGATTAATAAGCTCAACCAACTCATTTTTTTTATTTTCACTAATATCATTCTCAGGTTGGCGATATTTATGCAACTCCCCTTTTAAGAGCGAATGCAATTGTTTATAGCTATTTATGAAGACTTCTCTATCATTAGCAATGAGCGCTGCATCTACACGAACATCATGAAACCAAACTGGATTATAGGGTCTACGAAGAATCGACAGCTCCTCAAGGTGTTCAAGTGATTCTTTTGCTAATCTTGGGTCATTAGTTTTCCTTGCATATTTTGCTTTCCAAAACGCACGCATTTGCATTGCTTGCCCAGACCAAACATCAGAAGGAATATTTTTCTTTATAGCTTCATCAGATTTTTTTAGCTCAATATAGTTTTGTTGTTTCAGATGATAACGATTCTGGATAACGGCCTTAGCACTTGTTTGTAAAGAATCATAATGAATTTTAACTTCTGGCGGCAAAACCTCAAACCAGCCAAGGTCAGCAATTTCTTCACTGCCCATAACATAAGTCAATAAAAGATATTTAAAGTGCTGGTTATTTGGGTACTTTTGTAAAGCTTGCAAAACTTGCTTGATTGCTTGTTCTTTGTCACCATCTCGAAAAAGTTTTTCAGAACGAAGTCCTTTGTAAAATTCTGGTTTTTTGTTGTAAAGTATTTCATTTACTTTTCCTATTAATATTCCTTTTTTCGACAAATAAAGATCATCAATAATTCTCTGAAAATTAAGTTTCTCAAAATGAGTGGTGTAGACCCAGCTATCTTTATTAAACAACGGATTATTCTCTAAAGCTAATTTAGACACATTCTCTCGTGTAAAACCCTTCTGTGCTTCTAATGCCAGAGCAGATCGAGTGCCCAAAATATTAAAATCATCAGTGATCACTCTCCCTAACTCAGAAAATTTTCTTAAGCCAACATCATCCATCACTAATGACGCTAAAAATGTTTCTATAGAAGCATACCCAATTGAACGATAAAAATTATCATTTAAAATACTATCTTGATCTTCTAACATCCGTCGCTCTAAGTTTAATGGCTTATTGGATGCCAAAAAATATAAACTTCTATTTGCAAGTTGGTACACCCGAACATGTTCATAAACATTGGCTAGAGTTGCACTTAATGACTTGAGTAGATATGTATCAACAAAACGGGTATTCATCCATTGCAAAAAAACGCCTGATTCTTTCAAGTGATCTTCGGTTAATTGAATATACTCTTTAGTGTATAGATGCGAAGCACCTGCCGTCCATGGATGAGAAGGCTGCGAAACAATAATGTCATATTTTTTATCATCATCAGTTAAATGCAAAGCATTTCTGGCGTCATTAATGATGATATTTACCCTTTCATCAGCCAAAGGGTCGAACCGTCTTATATGAGAAACAGTTTTATTTGCATCAATCACCTTTGGCTCTAACTCAATTACATCAACCTTTTCAATTGATGGTGGTAAATTCTCTACGACAACACCCCCGCCAAAACCTGCGACTAACATTTCTTTTGCTTCAGGGTGTGCAATTACAGGTAATATTGATAACATTTGCGTTACTAATCTTTTATTAATTACCTCTCCTTTTTTTCTAATAAAAGCCTCAGGCAAACCATTATTTGTTAATCGAAAACCACCTCTCTGGCTATATAAGAAAACTGTTGATGATCTTCCAACGTCATAGTATTTAATATCTTCACTAGACACTTCAGGCACTTTATTAATCCCTTTAAAAGGAGAAAAGGAAATCACTTTCTGAGGCTCAAATGGATCGTAAAAAATAAACGCGAAAATAAAAAATAAAATAGAGGCTATTTTAATGCTCAAATTATCTCGCGCATTCGAAGAAATAAATATCAATGTTAGAACAACTAATGCCAAATTCGCCATGATAGCAACTTGAATTGCTCCACTATATTTCAACAAAGGAATAAGGAAAAATCCAGCTAGAGTCGCACCAAAAATTGCTCCTATCGTATTCCATGCATACACTTTAGCTGAAGCACTAGGAGCATCTTTCTCATTTTCAGAAAAAATCCTAACCGCTAGAGGAAAAGTCGCACCAATAAATAATGTTGAAGGCAATATGAGAGCAAAAGATAGTAAAGCATTCTTAAATAACCCGCCCTGTTCTGGCAAAGAATTCTCAATCATATAATAGGTAAACGCCGAAAATAAGGCTATGCCTAGCTGCGCAATTACAAATGCTTTTTTCGCTTGATCTTGAGTTTTGGCAAACCGGCTAGCGACCGCACTCCCTGCAGCAATACCAACTAAAAAACTAGCTAGCATTACAGCAAATGCGGGCACACTCCCACCTAAGATATGACCGATTAAGCGTGTCCACAATACCTCATAGGTAAAAGTAGCCACCCCAGACACTGTCATCAAAGGTAAAATCCATGCATTGCGAGAAAAGAAACTTTCATTTGTAGTTTGTATCGATAACTCTTCTACATCACTTTCTTCAGCTTCAGGTCTATGCTTAACAATATTAAGAATTAGCGCCAATACTGCTAAATTCATCAATGCACCAACGAGTAGAGTATGCAATAAACTAATATTAGGCAAAAGAATGAAAGCAGCGAATAGCGTACCTGCAACTGCGCCAAAAGTATTAATTGCATATAGCCCGCCTATATGAGTGCCAACTTGGTCATTACTTTTAACCACAAATTTACTCAATAATGGTAAAGTTGCCCCCATTAGAGC
>CAZWHW010000061.1:0-3521 GCA_964633815.1 uncultured Gammaproteobacteria bacterium | reverse complement strand
CATTGTGAATAGTTTTGCATTGATAGAGCATGATGCACAAATTGGTGCACATACACATATTTCAACCCGCGCTACTATCAACGGCGCTGCAACAGTTGGAAGAAATTGTTTTATCGGTTCGCATGCCCTAGTTTTCCAGCAGTGCCAAGTGGGAAGAGATTCTATTGTTGGAGGTGGTCAGGTTGTACGAGCAGATTTGCCTAACAATTCACAACCTAACGATGTGAAAAATATATCTAGCAGTCAAAAGCCAGTTTTCATTATTGCTGAAGCTGGAGTGAATCATAATGGCGACGTAGATTTAGCAAAAAAAATGATAGAGATAGCTGCTAAAGCAGGTGTGGATGCAGTGAAGTTTCAAACCTTTCATGCGGAAAGTTTAACCACTAGCTATGCTGAAAAAGCTGACTACCAAAAACAAGCAACAACAAAAATTGAATCTCAACAGGAGATGCTTAAGGCTTTAGAGTTGCCAGAGAAATCTTATGTCGAATTAGTCTCATATTGTGAGACATTAAGCATTGAATTTATGTCGACTGCTTTTGATATTGAGAGTTTGGATTTTTTAGTAGAACTTGGAATCAAGCGAATTAAAATTCCATCAGGTGAATTGACTAATGTTCCATTGTTACGCCACTGCGCTAAACAAAATTTGCCATTGATACTTTCAACAGGCATGGCAACTTATGCAGAGGTTTTACAAGCTAAATCAGTACTAATTGATGCGGGTGCAGATTGCAATGAGTTAACTATTTTACATTGCAATACCGCTTATCCAACTCCATTTATCGATGCGAATCTTGCTTGCATACAAACCTTGAAAAAGTTGGGTTGCGAAGTTGGATATTCTGATCACACACTTGGAGATGAAGCTGTTATAGCGAGCATAGCATTAGGTGCTGGAATCGTTGAAAAACACTTTACATTGGACCGGACGATGGATGGGCCTGATCAATCGACAAGTTTAGAACCAAATGAGTTGCAGTTAATGGTTTCCCGTATTAGGAATATTGAAAAAGCTTTTGGCAATGGGATAAAGGAACCAACTAACAGTGAGTTGGAAAATATTCCTATTGCAAGAAAATCGATTGTTGCAGGAAAGCCTATTAAAAAAGGTGAAATCTTTAGTGACATTAATATGACGACTAAGCGCCCTGGTAATGGTGTTTCAGCTGCTTTATGGGATCAAGCTCTAGGAAAAATTGCGCAGCGTGATTATATGATTGATGAGCAAATTGAGCTTTAAGTTAATGCCTATTGTAAATAAAAAAATAAAAAAAATTGCTGTATTTACTGCGACTCGTGCCGAATATGGTTTGTTGTATTGGTTGATGAAAGAAATAGATGATCATGATGCCTTGCAATTGCAATTGTTAGTATCAGGCACACATTTATCCGAAGTTCACGGTCATACGATTGATCAAATCCGCTCAGATGGCTTTGTGATTGACGCTGAGGTTGATTTACAACTCTCAGAACAAGATTCACGTATCGATGTAGTTCATGCCATGAGCCTAGCTAGTCAAGGCGTTGCCGATGCGTTGTCTGACCTAAAACCTGATGTTTTGATTTTGCTGGGCGATCGTTATGAGCTTTTAGGCGCTGCTTCAGCAGCTTTAATTATGGGTATTCCTATTTTTCATTTACATGGCGGCGAAGAAACCGAAGGCGCCTATGATAATTCTATTCGTCATGCTGTGACTAAGATGGCGACATGGCATGGTGTTGCGAACGAGATGTATTATGAGAGAGTGGTACAAATGGGTGAAGCTGCAGATAATGTCTTTAACGTTGGTGCGATGGGTTTGGATAACATCAAACGGCTTTCTTTGTTGCGTACAAATGAACTTGAGAAAAAGCTCAATTTCTCATTTGGAAAGCAAACGGTATTAGTAACTTTTCATCCTGTGACTAAAGCTGAAAACCCACTTGAAGGTTTCTTAGAACTATTGAAAGTTCTGGCATCTCATGATGATTTACATGTGATATTTACTCATCCAAATGCAGACCATGGGCGCACCGAGATTGTGAATCATATTGAAAATTTTGTTGTTGCTTATCCTCATCGGTCAATACATAAAGATTCTTTAGGGCAACTTATGTTTTTATCGGTGCTTAAATGCGTAGATGGGATATTAGGCAACTCTTCTAGTGGCATTATCGAGGCTCCATTGATAAATACGCCAACCCTTAATATTGGCAGTCGTCAAAAAGGGCGTCTACGCGCGCCTACAATTGTTGACAGCAAAAATGATATTTCTAGTATCGAGCAAGGGCTGTTGACTATCTTAAACATGGGTTTTTCGCAACCAAAAGGGCTTGATTCAAAACAAACACCGGCTAAAACTCTGGTTAAATGTCTTGTCCAATTGGGTATTTAATCTTAGTGTTTTACTCTATTTTGACTGTTAGTTAGTTGAAAGAAAAAGTAATTTATCTTTAGATTGTTATAATTGTTTTCCAAATGGGTTGATTAAAGTATTACGATGAAAAATTGGTTAAAGTTGGCAGTGAAACCTAAAACGTCGCTTGTAGATGTATTGACTATACTGAATAAGCGTCCTTGGATTGTCTTGGTCGTAAATGATGAAAGCAAGCTTCTTGGTACGATTACTGATGGAGATGTGCGTCGCGCGCTAATATCCGGCAAGTCTATGGAGTCACTGGCATTAGATGTGATGCAAAAAGATTTTATAAGTGTTTCGACAAAGCAGCTCAAAGACATAGACTTAATCAAGCTAATGAACGAGAAAGGTATTTCACAAATCCCAATTATTGATGAGTTTGGAATATTGGTTGATTTAAGGCTCTTGGATGAAAAAGCACCAACTGAAACCTTTTCTACCCCTGTAGTTATAATGGCTGGAGGACTAGGTACTAGATTACGTCCATTAACCGATAACTGCCCGAAACCGATGTTAAAAGTTGACGGAAAACCAATGCTTGAAATTATTATTGAAAGCTTAATTCAACAGGGTTTCGTTAACTTTTATCTTGCAATTAATTATTTGGGGGAGCAAATTGTAAGTTATTTTAAAGATGGTTCTCATCTTGGTGTAAATATTTTCTATATGAAAGAGAATAAACGGTTAGGCACTGCCGGCGCATTGAGTTTATTGCCCCAATTAGATGAATCCATGATTGTTATGAATGGTGATGTTCTAACAACAACAGATTATAAAGGATTATTGTCTTTTCATCATAAGCAAGGTGGTCTGATGAGTGTGTGTGTTCGTGAACACCAAACTGAGGTTCCTTATGGTGTTATAGATTTGGATGGGGGAGAGGTCAGCGGTTTTATAGAAAAACCAAGATATAATGATTTTGTTAACGCAGGAATTTATTCGATTAATCCTGAAGTCCTAAAATATTTGGAATATTCGGAATATAAGGATATGCCTGAATTAATGAAAGATTTATTGCAAGACGGTAAAAAAATATCTGCCTTTCCTTTGCATGAGTATTGGATGGATATTGGAATGCATAGTGAATTTAAACAAGCAAGTGGTGACTATATTCAC
>CAZWHW010000060.1:0-3719 GCA_964633815.1 uncultured Gammaproteobacteria bacterium | reverse complement strand
TAGTCTGGACTCCTTACTGATTTCATCAGCCCAATCAATATTTTCAATGGCGAATACCGGACGTACAATAGAGGCCTCAGGCATGTCTTTTGTTGCTTCAATCGGTTGAGTTTTAACGTCTTCGGGTGATCTGACATTAACTGTATCCGGCTTGTTTGCTAAGCCAGATATAGCGGCATGAACCGTGTCTAATAGCACTTTAGCGCGCTTGGTTTTTCTAAAGCCAAGCTCATATTGCAGAGCGATTAATCTCTCTAAATTATTTGATTCAGCGTCGAAAATTGCTTCTAGCTCATTTACATCGCTAGCAATGTATATTCTCTCTGTCATCCCAATCCATCTGGCATGTTGCAGATATAGTTCAATCTGCACGACCCCAAATACTTCTCCCAATTAAAGTCTGTTCTTAATGTGGACTATTTCTCAAACGAAAATTTTCCATACACACACATTAAGTATGCCATAGTTTATTGAGGATGGCCTAGGTCACCTTGATGCGCGCGCAACGACAATAAATTATCCTCATTGTGTTTGCGTAAAACTTAGTCAGAAAATTACTTAGGGTAGGTTATGAGAATAGTTGAAAGAGATGGCGTCTCTTGGATAGATCATCCAACAAATATTGAGGTCAGTGAACTCTATGAACGTATCGATAATGGAGAGAGTGTTGATTCTATTAAAAACACTCTATCAATCACCGATCCTAACCATTGGCATACCGTTGCGGATGCAATTTTTGACCATAGTAAAACGCAAGATATTAATCACGTTGGAGCTAGCGCGCAAATTGATAAGATTAACGATGCACTTGCGCCTCATGCTCTGAATGTTTCAGTCTACGGTAATGTTGCTGAAGAAAAAGAACTGATTCGTCTCATAGATACTCCAACCCCAGACATCCAAGCAGCGTCTCGTATCGTCTTTCGTGCGGTTATGGACCCGCGAATGAGAGCACTTCAATTAGCTGGCAGATTCGAAAAAATTCCGCTATTTAGAGAGTTTTCTTATTTTATCAACTCGGCGACGATTTCGTACTATCGGGGAAATGTTGCCTCAGCCTTGCTTTGTCTAGTGCCCGTTATAGAGGGCATTCTTATTAGGTGGCAAGGCTTTCCAGGCGCGGTTCAAAAAAAACCTGATTTTGATAAAACTAAAAATTTTGTCCGTAGATCAATTTACCGTAACCCAGCACCATTTGGACCTGTGTATTTCGAAACCTACGTTAAGGCCGCTGACAGTATTTTACGAAATCATTTTTATCTGTATAGCGGTAATGCTAGCGGTGCTTACGACGGCTTTAATCGCCATCTGGCATCACATATGCTGGACAATACAAAATTCTATTCTCACGAAAACGTAATGCGAACCTTTCTGCTGCTTGATTTGCTGAGCGAAATCTATCATCGCGAAAAACGACAATACGACCCAAGGTTTAGTACACAAGACAATGAGTACAAGCATTTTGAGACGGCTTATCTGAAAGCAATAAGTGAAAAAACACATGACGATTCTCCTGAGAAAATCCTGTTCAAACACTCAGAGCATATTGATGATCCTTTTTTCTAATCAATTGTGATGGCAGTGCAAAGTACGATGAACGAAGCTATTGGCCTCCTTGCATTGATGCGAGTATTCCTTATAAGAACGGACAATCAATCCATAAGGTTATAAATCAATGTGAGTTTTGTATAATAGCTAGAGACTAGGTTTCGATGATTGAAATGAGCGTTCATCGCCTTTTCACATTGACAAAATCGAATGTGAATTAGGTATATAATTAACAAATAAATAAATATTTTAGGGACAAACTATTGTGACACTTTTAAGGGAAATTCAAGACGAAGCGATGAACTCTTCTGGCAACCTATCAAACCTTCTCAGAAAATGTAAAGTTTTGGCGGCCCGTCTTGGTAATGAAGAATTCAGACGTTGGGTTGATTTAGAGTTGAGCGGCTATGGAAGCGTCGAGGAGCTACCCGTTTATAGAATCGTAAGATCTCAATGTAAAGGACACTTTGTAGGGGCTTTCGAGTCAGGCATGGATTATGCAGAAATACCTTTAATCAATATTCCTGAAGAACATCATAAATTCTTATCAAACTCATACTTAAAGGAACCAATTGCCGAAATTGAGAACCTAGCAAGTGGAACCAATAACCCTCAAGAGCCATTACCTCCCGAATTCTTAATGCTATTTGGCGACAAAATATTTAACAATATGAGTTGCATTCAAGCATGGAAAATGATCCCAAGGAACCAACTTGTCGCAGCTTTGGATGAAGTTAAAAATAGGATACTAAATTTTGTCTTAGAGATTGAATCTCTCGACCCCGCTGCAGGTGATGGAGAGATAAACTCTAAACCTGTGCCAGACGAAAAAGTTCATCAAGTCTTTCATACGAACATTTTTGGAGCTGTGCAAAACATGGCAACTGGAAGTCATCAGTTTGAACAAACTGCTGTGGTCAATGAAACGAACTCAGAAGTTTTTCAGGAAATTTTAGAAGCTCTGCACGAACTAAAAAATCCGAACATAACAGTACCCATTGCTAATGCTATAGAGGAAATGCAAGCAAGCCAAGGGACAGAGAAATTTAAAGATCACTATAAAAATTTCATGTCTTTGCTTTCGGACCATATGCAGGTTTTGGGGCCAGTTGTAATTCCTTATTTACCAGCTTTAGCCGCTATGATTAGTTAATAGCCTCACGCTGCTTTGCAGTTATATCTACATTGATCACAATTTATTTCAGAGGTGCATCTTTAGTTCAACTTGTTAAAAGTAGAACCGATTTATCAAAACGCACATTACCACGCAGACAATATTGGTTTACCCGTAAGTCTCGTTGTTGTCTGCTCTCCTGCAGCATTGGCTATCGTCATATCCTTTTGCATTCTCTTAGGATGCTTTTCAAACCACGTACTACATAAGCTTGCGAGATCATCGTAGGCCTGGCTAGAACCAAGTATCCTCATATGTTGCTGAGTATATTCAGGTGTGGATTGCAAATAGAATTCACCGGCATTCATAAGGCTCAGAGGCGATTCCGACATTTGGTCTAGTGGTTTTTGAAACATCTTTGGCGGGTACTTTGCGCCGTGACGTTCATACAATGAGAACGAAGGTGACATAAAATCAACTGCCCATCCGTCCACTTCCACCCAGCAATGAAAGGCATGCTCTGCGCTTAAATCGCCCTTTTCATCTGGTTGACCAAATAACAAAATATTCTCGTCATTACCAAGATGATATGCCGCTATCCCCGATTTAACTTGAACGTTCATCCCAAAGTGGTCGGACAATATGCGGGCACCAAATGCGCTAAAAAAGACACAGCATACGCTTGGGTCAGCGCCCTCGTTGTTTATAATTGAATTTATAACTTTATAGATTCGCTCATAATCAAAGAATTTAATGAGTTTAGTCATACAGGCTCCGGTATTTTCTTTATTCGGTCACTGTCTTTGACTGTAGCGTTCAACTTAGTTAACGCAGATAGTGATACTGAATGGAGGTTCGTTTTAGTTGGCGCTCTGTTTTCTACAGACTTTCGAGCAACCTCACCTGGCCCGTTGAAAACTTCCGTGTAGGTGCCGTCCTCATGCACCTTAATCCCAATATAATATTCTGGTGTGTGATCCACTGGAAAGGTGAGCGAGTTTTTCATAGTGGTTTTAATCTGAACCTTACGTTTATCTGAGGTCAGACCATCGTGATG
>CAZWHW010000059.1:0-3822 GCA_964633815.1 uncultured Gammaproteobacteria bacterium | reverse complement strand
TAATAAACTCTAACATCAGAATACCTAGTTTAAGAAAAGCCTTTAGCTAAAAATTAAGCTGTAGACGTAATTACTAGCCTTGGGCTAGGCAAAAGCATTTATAAAAAAGCCGTTACTCTTAGACTGGAGTAACGGCTATGTAAAAATAGAAATTATTTATTCAACCAATCTTTGAATCGATCTTTTTGAATAGCAAGATAAGCAGTTGGCGTAATACCCCACTTCTTTTCAAGCTCTACTAATCTGCCTGTGCGATGCCAGTTGTATTGCATGCCTGAGATGAACCTGCCATAGATTAAATCTTTTTCCGCAATTGGAACAGCCATAGCCCAAGGGTTGTCATCTTCAGTTTTTAATGGCATTTCGAATTCGCCAAATTTTCCTGAGGCTAAGTCTGCAGCGATGACACTATCATCATAAACCCAACCAACACATTTGCGGTTACGTAATGCTTGCTTGGCTTCAGCATTACCTGAATAAGCAACAACTTTTGCGTTATAACGATCTTCAACAATTTTGTTATAAAAAGCACCTTGCTTACCACAGACTGTTTTGCCCTCAAGGTCATTCCAGTTTTTGAAACCTAATGCTTTAGGTGACATTAGGTTTGTACCAGAACTATAGTAATTCGGTAGTGCTACACCTACAATTTTACGTCGATCATCACGATCTGACATCGTTGCAATCATTAGATCAATTTTGCCTTGCTCTAAAAACTGCATACGATTAGAAGATTGAACACCAACTAACTTTAATTTAACGCCCATCGTGTCAGCAATTTCTTGCGCCAAATCAACTTCCATTCCAATGAGTTCACCTTTCTCATTTAAGTAACCCCAAGGTTTTGTGTCTGACTTAACTCCAACCACGATTTCTCCACTTTTCATGATTTTGTTCCAAGTCTTATTTTTATCTTCTTGAGCTAACGCCGATTGCGACGTTGTCAGTACAGCACTGCCAATCATGGCTGCTGTTAGTAAATATTTTTTTACATTCATAGTAATCCTCACCATTTAATTTTATTTTTTATATAATAATCTAGTTACAGACCTTATTTACGGAATTATGTAGCAATTGCACAAAGACAATAATGACTTAAAAGCAACATATCGTTTTAACTTACAGTGACATAAAGCAATGTCATAATCACAAGTAATGGGTACGTTAGTAACTAAACGTGTCGAACAAACAGATTAACACCAATCAGAGATAAAGCAAATCAAGGTGAATATGAACTCACCGATAATGCGATGAGTTGGGACTAAATTAACTATCTTATGAGTGGGTTAACTAAAACAATGCCATTCTTAACCCACTTATATTAACTAAATAGTCAAAAACTCAGATGTCATCTTCAACAATTTTACACAATACACCACTCTATAAAGCAAGCCGTCAAGGACGCCATTTCATAGTTCGGTTAAAACAAGAGCATCAAGTCTTATCGACGTCTGATGTGAATGGTGGACAAAATAATGCGCTGAAATATTTAGTTAATTTTCAAAGTGTTGAAGGTAATGACCATCATAGTCGCTATGAAGAAATACTTAAGTTAAGCAAACAGGAATATCATCAACAGTTAGCTGATGAGTTGCAACTTGATGGCGCATATATGGCGAGCATGGACACAGCAGTTAACATCAATAATCTCGTTCATGTACAAAAGTTTTTTCGTGATATAAGCGTAGACGCATTTGTCAGCGCGGGTGTTAAAGAAAATGCCTTACGTGCAGGAGATAGAACAAATTGGTATCAAGGTGAAGATGGCAATGAATTCATCAATGAACCTTCGATTACAAACAATCAAAATTCAAATAAATATCCTATTAAAAATGTTGGAACTATCAATATCATTCTGATGCTCAATCGTTCACTCACACCTGGAGCTCAAACAAAAGTAGCAACTATCATCACTGAAGCAAAATCGGCAGCGCTTACTGAATTAGCAATACCAAGCAAACAATCGTCGCATATAGCAACTGGAACAGGGACAGACCAATTTGCAATTGCATCACCTATAGAATCTAAACTCATGACATTGGATAGTGCAAGTGGACACTTAAAATTGGGTGAATTGGTTGGCACTGCAGTGACTAGTGCCGTCATCAAGGCTATTGGCTTACAAAATGATCTCGAGTATTCAAACACTCGAAATGTGCTGCATGCACTCGGGCGATTTGGCGCAACAAAACCTATGCTACTTGAACGACTTAAAGATTGGCTTAGTGAAGACAGTTTTGCATTGTTACAAAAGAACCATAATGCCGTGTTTACAGATGCAAAACTCGTTGCGGCCGCTTATGCTTACGCGGCTGTACTTGATCGATTAGAGTACCAAACCTTGTCATCAAATATAAAGAATGATGTTTTATTAGATCAGGCAGTTAATGCCGCCATCGCGGCCTCAGGACAAAGCCAACAATGGCAATATTTCAGGGATCAATTAAAGCTTAAAAACAACTCTCAAGATTGCCCTATTGATTTATTTATACAAGCAATAGCCGTTGGGTGGTTAGAAAAGTGGTCAAAATGATTCAATTTTTACTTTAACATCTTAGAAATGTTAATCCTCACGTCTGTTTTCGGAGCGCTATTATTAGATTGCTTGTTCGGTGAACCACGCAAATTTCACCCATTAGTTGGTTTTGGCAACATAGCAAACCACCTTGAAAAACGCCTTAATTCAAAAAATGAACAAAGCATTAAATTAAAAATTCTCCTAGGAACTATGGCAGTAGTAATACTCATAGTCCCATTTGTGGTGCTATTTTTGTTATTGATTTTGATTCTACAAAAACTTTTGGATCAAGCGCTATTTTTTCCTATATCTATATTTCTCAATATTGCTGTTTTATATTGGGCCATTGGTCATCAAAGCTTAAAAGAGCATACCCTTCGGGTTTTAAAACCTTGTTTGGCTGGCGATTTAATTGCATCAAGACATCAGCTTGCCATGATTGTTAGCCGAGATACAAAAGAACTCGATCAAGAACAAGTGATACAAGCCACCGTGGAAACTGTGTTAGAAAACGGTAATGATGCTATTTTTGCGCCGTTATTTTGGTTTATCGCGTTGGAAGCTATCGTTGGTTTGGGAGCCGTTGCTGTGATCATTTATCGTCTGAGTAATACATTGGACGCCATGTGGGGCTATCGCAATCAATGTTTCAATTATTTTGGACGCTTTGCCGCACATTTAGACGATGTTTTGAACTTTATCCCTGCGCGCATGGTCGCAACAAGCTATGCCCTACTTGGCAATACCAAACTAGCACTACAATGCTGGCGTCAACAATCTCTTTTGCTTAAAAGTCCTAATGCTGGACCTGTCATGACTGCTGGTGCTGGCAGTTTAAATATTCGCCTTGGTGGTCCAACGTCTTATCATCAAACTTATACTGAAAAACCTTTCTTTGGTTCTAAGGTAACTGTAAAAACAAATGATATACCAAGATCATTACAGCTTATTCGAAACACCCTTCTTTTATGGTGTTTTGTTATGCTCTTAATCATGATGCTTGCTTCCATACTTTAAATTTTCTTATTAAAAATGATCTCTTTAAATACAAAGACGCAAACAATTCGGCATGGCGGAAATTTAGACGAAGCGATTAAACTCTATAATATGCCGAAAGAAAACTGGATCGACCTATCTACAGGAATCAGTCCTTGGGCATACCCCGTTAAGAACGTACCTGAATACGTTTGGCATGAACTGCCGCCATCACACAATGAACTACTAGCGAGTGCCGCGTCATATTATAAAACCAGCCAAAGCAGTATTATGGTCACCCCAGGTTCGCAAATTGCTATTCGCCTACT
>CAZWHW010000058.1:0-4102 GCA_964633815.1 uncultured Gammaproteobacteria bacterium | reverse complement strand
TCGGAAAAACTACTCGCTCGCGCTCGCATTTTTCCGCTGAGCAAGGCGTTAGGCGAACAAGTATTAGGCTTATGGAAAAAGAGAAACAGAATATGAGCGAGAAGTCAGAGCAAGAGACTTCCCTTCTGAAGAACATTGTTTTGGTGTAAAAAAACGCACATAACAAATTGTTCAAGCAGACAGCTAACAGTCGGCAATTTTTATATTTGGGGTCAGTGTAAAAACTCTATTCGTAAACTTAATATTATCTTACAACACCTTCGAGAAGCCTTAGTGTTTTTGCACTGACCCCAAATGTTGTGAAATTTTATTGATCAATAAAGTAATCTAAGGCATCAACCACTAATTTTGGTTGCCGCCAGTGAAGAAAGTGATCGCCTTCAGGTTCGATTATCAAATCGACTTTGGCATTGATTAATTCTTTCTTAAGAAAGTCAGCATTTTTAGGGTTAACTAATTTGTCCTTAGCGCCCTGAATTATCACGGTTTGCGCGGTAATATTTTTCAATAGTGATCGCATGGCTTTGAGTTGTTTTTTTAATGGCAAAATTTCTCGATTAGCCCGTTTTAAATCTTTAGGTACAAACCAGCTAACGGGTAAGAATCCACCAACGGTGTTGTACCATTTAAGGCTGCGTTTAGGGTCTCCTGATGAAGCAATAAAAATCAAACCGCTGACTTGGTCTGGATAATCGATTGCAGTGCGCGCGATGATGGGGCCGCCTAAAGAGTGGCCAACAAGGATAACGCCTTTGCCGGTAGTGTCTCTATCGAGAAGAGGTTTAAAAGAAGCTGCTTGCGTTGTTAGAGAGGGTTCTATTTTATTATCCGAGCTGCCGTGACCTAGGCGGTCCATGGAGATCATATGAAAACGATTTTGAAGGTTTTCGTTACGTAAAAATCCAATGTGATTATGCAGACTTCCTGGTGTGCCATGAACAAAAATCACTAATGGCTTAGGTCCTTTGTCTCTATCTTTATATACTTCGACAAAGTGTAAGGATTTGCCATCAACAGTAATAGAATGTCTCTCGATGTCAGCATTCGCAGAAACGTTTGAAAAAATACTTGTTAAAACTAAAACGACTAAGATAAACCGCAAATAAGTGAGATTTCTTGTTTTATCCATATTCAAAAATTTTTAAAATCGATTTTTTACATTTAATATATTTATAGACCTGAATTTATATCACATCATTTCCTTACAAAGCAGAATATATTTGGGGTCAGTGTAAAAACTCTATTCGTAAACTTAATATTATCTTACAACACCTTCGAAAAGCCTTAGTGTTTTTACACTGACCCCAAATGTTAAGGTCTTGAATAAAATTAAGTGAGTCAGGGCTCCTTAATTCAACCAAACAAACATAAAAAATCCCTCGAACCATGACAGTTCGAGGGATTTTAATCTATTAATCTGCGCTTATTTCGGGTTGTCGATCTTGCGCAATGTTAGGCGGTATAAATCCAAACCGCCAACTTCAAACATATATGCCATTAGGCGTAGATATTGCTCAAAGCGTGCAACCTCTTCTTCACCTTCAAGCTCAACGCAACGTGCACGGTTGTTTTTCAGTGCTGTGAACCAGTGGCGTAGCGTGCGACGATAATGATCGCGGTCATTGCGAATCAAAACTGGCTCGAAAATTCGCTCAAATGCCTTGGCGATTTCAAACAGTTTGGGCGTGTCTGTTTCTGGGAAGATTTCTTTGGCGATGAATGGATCAAAATCTTCAGTTAATGAATTGCCGTAGCCAACTGTTTGCAATGATAAATATCCACGAGAGCCTAACCAGCCATGGCATTTTAGGAAAAACTCTTTGTAAACCGCGATTTTCTCTTCAGAAGACAAACCTAATTTAGCGAAATGCTCGAATGCGCCAATAGAAATGATTGAATCATATTGAGCATCTACATCATGATCTTGCCAATTCTCAACGCGCGCTTCAACTTTTGGGTGATTTACATTGTTGATCCACTCTGCTTGGCTGTCACTTAGCGTTAAACCAACCACTTGTTCAACATTGAACGTGTCTACTAATGGAAACAATACACTGCCCCATCCGCAACCAATATCTAAGACTTTCTTTTGATTCGGCGCACGTGATTGTTCGATGTGATGACGAATCTTGGCAACTTGTGCATCGTCTAAGCTTTGGTCATCATTGATGTCATCAAACAACGCTGATGAATATGCCATTGTCTTGCCAAGCCATGTTTCAAAATACTCATTGCCTGTTCCATAATGAAATTCAATCGCTTTTGCAGAAGCCCCAAAATCAGGGTTTACTTTTTCAGTCATTTCAATTCCTAGTCTAAATTAGTTTTATCTTAATAATTTTTAGAAGTTTTACTTTGTAAAAAGTCAAAACAGGAACCAATTATATTGCTTATTTTTGCTTCCTGTAACAAAAATATAATCATAATTGATTGTCAGCTGCACTAATAAATACTTAAAGCAATATTATAACAATAGAAGTGTGTTACCGAGTTTTTATTTTATAGTTAGACACTTGTGTGACCTTATTTAATGAGTAAACTCGTCATATGCATTCGCTCCAAGTTAGTCAATTATTTATATACCCTGTTAAATCACTACGAGGCATTCCAATTGAACAGGCAGAGTTAACACCCCTTGGGTTAAAGCATGACCGACACTGGATGATTATTGATGAAAAACAGTCGTTTATAACACAAAGAAAATATCCACAAATGGTGTTAATTAAAACGCGTATTGATGAGACATTCTTATATCTATCTAAAGACGACATGCCCGATCTGCGAATCCCGTTATACGACAACATCAACGGCCGAGGAAATACATTTACTGCAACGATCTGGCAAGACGACTGCCAAGTCCAAGATGAAGGTCATAAAGTAAGTCTATGGTTAATGCAGGCCCTAAATAGCAAAAAAACTCTTCGTTTAGTCCGCATGGCAAACCAACAGGTTAGACCACAGTCGAAAGCAGATCGTTTTGGCTCAGATAACACCACCCAATTTGCTGATGCAGTAGCTTATTTAATTTGCTATCAGAAATCTTTAGATAAGCTTAATCAAGAACTACACACCAAGGGTTTTGATCACTGTTCAATGGAACAATTCCGCCCTAATATTGTTCTTAACGAATCTATTTCTGATCAAAAAGACTCGGCTTTAAAGCCTTTCGCTGAACACGGCGTTAAAGAGTTTGTGCATGCAAATTATATATTTAACAGCCATGATCATTGTCAGCGTTGTATTGTGCCAACAATCAACCTTGAAACAGGAGAAAAACATCCTCAACAAGAACCTTATAAGACATTGGTTCAATTAAACCCAATGCCAGAACAACATAAAGCTCCCGCATTTGGTCAAAATGCGACACTCAAACAGGCTGATAAAGGACAATTAATTAAAATCGATGACTTCATTTCAACCATTCCAATCTAGGCAAGATGAATATAGATGCTTGAAACTTGATTAATTGTTGACAATTTTTACTATAAATGTATATTTTAAGGCTTAAAAATACCTAAAATTCTTAAAATTGTTAACAATAACTATGGGTAACATTCTCGATAACACACCCTCAGAATCAAAAAACAAGCCTCATAAAGAAGTTCAGACTTTATCTGCGCAAGTTTTCGAAACACTCAAAACGGACATTATTGAAGGCAACCTAGAACAAGGAAGTAAAATCACTGAAGACGGGCTTGCAAAACAATTTGGGGTCAGTCGCGGACCTTTGCGTGAAGCGTTGCGTGAACTGGAAAGCGCCAAGCTAATTATTCGCGTTCCTCATGCCGGCATTCGGGTAGTAACCCTTACCCAAAGCCTAATGTACGATATTTATAGCGTTCGTGAAGCCCTCGAAGGCATGTCAGCCCGACTTGCCGCTGAAAATATGTCAAATGAGAATATCACTGAACTTTGGCAGTTGCTTGAACAGCATGAATTAGACATCAAAAATCATGGTGGTAAACGCTATTTCCAAAGCGAAGGTAATTTAGATTTTCATTATAAAATTGCAGCTGCTAGCAATAATCAATGGCTAATCGAATTACTCAGCACTGAACTTTATCAATTATTGCGTATGAGTCGTCGTCGTTCGGGACAAATA
>CAZWHW010000057.1:0-4106 GCA_964633815.1 uncultured Gammaproteobacteria bacterium | reverse complement strand
CGATTTATATGTCGAGTCCATTTGCTTCTTGGATGAATCGATATGCGTTAGACAATCAAGATCATGGACTTGAAAAAGATGAAGCCGATAGTTTGATGTCGGTTTTAGCACAAAAGGGTTATGAACATGAGGATGCTTTTGAAGCTAAGCTAATCAAGGATGGATTAGAAGTCGTTAAGATTGACGGAGGCAATAATCAAGAAAAACTTGCTGCAACAATAGAGGCTATGAAGCAAGGAGTTGATGTCATCACGCAAGCGCGTCTTGAGGCTGAACCTTTTGCAGGTTTTGCTGATTTTCTAATAAAGGTGCCGGGTGATAGTCAGCTAGGTGATTATTATTATGAGTTGTGGGATACAAAGCTATCTCGCACAGCGAAATCATCTCATATTATACAGCTGTGTTGTTATGCAGAAATGCTTTTAACTTTGCAGGGCAGGTTGCCTGAGAAAATAGCAGTGGCACTTGGTAATGGTGAGAGCACAGTGCTTTTCACGAATGAGTATTTTGACTATTACCTCCAGCTAAAGAATCAGTTTTTACTGCAGCAAGCCGAATTTTCATCAACTGAATTTCCTGATCCTGCTTCGTCTAATAGTTGGGGGGATTGGTCAGAAGTTGCTAAGACTATTCTTGTGGAGCAAGATCATTTAAGTCTTGTCGCGAATATTCGTACTACTCAAATCAAGAAGTTAACTAAAGCGGGCATCAATACAGTCACGAACTTAGTGGAGACAAAGCAAGAATCAATTGCGGGGTTGAATGATACGATTTTTCATCGCCTGAAATCACAAGCAAGGCTTCAAAAGGCAAGTGAAGGAAAAGAAATTCCTGAAATAGAAGTGATTCCGTTTGAACTGGGTGAACGTACGGGTTTTGCTTTGTTGCCACCGCATTCTGATCAAGATGTGTTCTTTGATATTGAGGGGAATCCTTTAGAGGATGGGGGCTTAGAATATTTATGGGGTAATACATTTTTTAATGAAACGGGTAAACGAGACTTTATCGATTTTTGGGCGCATAACCCTCAAGAAGAAAAGCAAGCCTTTATAGAGTTCATTAACTGGGTATATGCGCGTTGGCAATCGGATCCGTCAATGCATATTTATCATTATGCTAGTTATGAAATCACTGCATGCAAAAAACTCATGGGCCGTTATGGCGTTTGCGAATATGAAGTTGATCAGCTGCTGCGCAATGAAGTTTTTGTCGACCTTTACAAAGTCGTTAGCAGTGGTCTAGTTGTTGGTGCGCCTAGTTATTCGATAAAAAATGTAGAACACCTTTATCGCAGCAAACGAGATACAGAAGTGGCCGATGGCGGTGCATCGATTGTCGCTTATGAAAAGTGGCGAACGCTCAACGAACAAGGGGAAGAAGGCTATACATGGGAAACCTCTGAACTATTGAATGATATTCGTAAATACAATATCGATGACTGTGACTCAACTCAGGAATTGGTTGATTGGTTACGTACAAAACAAGCTGAAATAGGAATTGTTTTTAAAGGTAAAGATGAAGTCATTGAGCCAGAGCTTACTGAAGAAGTAAATGAATTAACTCGCTTAAGGGATCGTCTGCTTAAAAAAGCAGAAGATTTGATTGATGCTAATCCCGAAGAAGCTAATTTAACTGAAAATATGGCTTGGTTTTTAGAATTTCATCGCCGCGAAGCAAAGCCAACCTTTTGGCGTTTATTTGACCGTCTTGGGCTGTCGCCTATGGAACTTTATGATGATTTGGATTGCTTAGCATTTTGTGAACGTACTCAAATGGAATCATTTAAGCCGACCACAAGAGCTCGCAACTTAGCTTATGAATATAGTTTTGATACAGAGCAAGATTTTAAGGGTGCGAGTAGTAGTTTTTATCTTTTAGGTGAAGAAACTGAAGATGGCGGCAATATTAGTGTGAGCTATCTGGATAAGTTTAGTGATTTAGAGTCAGGTCTAATAACGCTCCAGTGCAAAACTGAATTACCTAATAACTTAACTTTAGTTCCCAATGATTATGTTCAGCCGAAACCGATACCCCAAGCAATTCATGATGTAGTAGCGCAGTTTGAAAAAAATTCGTTAGGAGAGTCTGCAATTATTGATTTTTTGACTAGGGCTAAACCTAGAATTAAAGGCTGTAATGGTGCAATTGTTAGCTCAGAGAATCCGGAAGAACGTTTAAAGCAAATAGTGAATGCAGCCACTAATCTTGAGGGAAGTTATCTACCCATTCAAGGTCCTCCGGGTGCTGGAAAATCATATACAGCAAAACATATTATTGCTGCGCTGCTAAAAAAAGGTTCGAAGATAGGTATTTCTAGCAATAGCCATAAAGCAATTAATAATCTTTTATTAAGCACAGCACGATATTGTCAGGAAATTGATGTGAAGGCGGATTTTGCGTGTACCAATGAAACTGAATCAGGTTTGGCTGAAGCAGGCGTCGCGATTCTAAAAAATAATGAACTAGTAAATCATTTAACTAGCTCATGCGTTATTGGTACCACCGCATGGGGTTTTGCAAGAGAGGATTTAGTTGAGAAACTAGACTATTTATTCATTGATGAGGCGGGGCAAGTATCTGTTGCTAATTTAATCGCAATGAGCCGCAGTGCAAAAAATCTAATATTAATTGGAGATCAAATGCAACTAGGTCAGCCATCTCAAGGCACTCATCCTGCTGACAGTGGTTTGTCTATTCTGGATTACTTGTTGCGTGATGAGCCTACGATCACAGAGGATAAAGGTGTTTTTCTTGGCACTACTTATCGAATGCATCCAAATGTAAATGACTTTATTTCAAAGCATGTTTATGCAGGAAAACTGTCGTCCGATCCAAGCACGGAATTAAGATTTATAAAAACACCGGATGACAATAACAATAGTCGCTCTGTTCAAAAAGAAGCAGGCATTGTGCTTATTCCAGTGAAACATGAAGGCAATAGTCAGTCTTCGGATGAAGAAGTGAATCGAATTAAAGACTTGGTGGACGAGTTGCTAGACAGAGACTTTGTCGATGGGGATAAGACACGACCGATTGTATTGGATGATATTCTCTTTGTTGCACCTTATAACCATCAAGTTTCAAAGTTGAAAATAGCGTTAGGAGAAAACGCAAAAGTTGGCAGTGTCGATAAATTTCAGGGTCAAGAAGCGCCAATTGTTATTTTAAGTATGTGCGCAAGTGATGCTAAAGAATCGCCAAGAGGCATAGATTTTCTCTTTGATAAAAATCGTCTCAATGTCGCGGTTTCTAGAGCTCAGTGTCTTGCTATTGTTGTCGCTAATCCTGAACTAGGAAACACTCAAGTGAATAGTCTTGAGCAAATGAAAAAGATTAATTTCTTCGCAGCTTTGAATGAATATAAGATCTAAATTTAACTAATAAAACTAACCATCAAATATTGACATGAAAAACAATCTATTTAATTTAATGCCGACAAATCGTAAGGAAGAAATTTCGTCAGCTGCTCTTGTTTATATCCTAAATTCAGATGATGATTATCTAAAAGCAGAGATCTCTAAAAGGTTGCTAGGCAATGGCCAACCTATACCTATAGTCGTAGCTAGATTAGAGGAATCTACCTATTCAAAAGAAGGCAAAGGTCGTTTAGATATTGTTGTTGAAGCTAAAGATAATTTTTTCTATGGTATAGAAAATAAGTTAACAGCTGATTTTTCTCCAAAACAACTAGAGAAATATAAAGATTATCTTAATATTGAATATGAAGAAAAACATAAGTTAGTGACGTTGCTTCCCAAAGGTCATGAAAAAAAATCGTATGCAAATGAGAATAGTGATTCTATTTGCGAATGGCAGGATCTATTAGAGATTGACCTAAAAGGTCAAAATCAAACAACTGAGGCTTCAATAATTTTTAAAGAGCTTAAAGAATTTGTTGAGAGTATTTTTAGGCCATTTTCATCAATTGATATAAAAAATTTATTTGATCAACAACAAGCTGGAAGTTCATTTAACTGGGAGCATCATGCATTTTTACGTGACTTCATTTCTTTCTATTTATCAGACGAGTTAAGAAATCGCCTTGGATCAAGTCAAAAGGGTAGTGAAGTTCAATATTGCGGTGCGTATTTCGGTCAGAGTATACA
>CAZWHW010000056.1:0-4278 GCA_964633815.1 uncultured Gammaproteobacteria bacterium | reverse complement strand
TATACCATTGAACAAATTGACCAATACCGTAATCAATGGTTGTTTCTGGTTTATAGCCAGTTGCATCTTGCAAATTTGTTGTATCAGCTTGCGTTGCTGGCACGTCACCTGGCTGCATCGGCATAAAATTATAATTTGCTTTCACACCAAGATTTTCTTCCAAAACTTCAATATAACGCATCAAGTTTTGCGGCGAACTATTGCCAATATTAAACACCCGATATGGCCACTTACTCGTAGCAGGGTTTGGTTCTGCTCCAGTCCATGAATCATCGCCTGTTGGTGGGCGATCGGTCACACGAACAACACCTTCAACAATATCGTCAATATAGGTGAAGTCACGAATCATATTGCCGTTGTTATACACATCAATTTGTTCGCCTGCGAGAATACCTTTCGCAAACTTAAAGAGCGCCATATCTGGGCGTCCCCACGGACCATATACAGTAAAGAAACGCAGACCTGTTGTTGGCAAACCATAGAGGTTTGAATAAGTATGCGCCATTAACTCATTCGCTTTTTTGCTGGCAGCATACAACGAAATTGGATGATCAACATTATCAGATTCGGAAAATGGCATTTTTTCGTTTGCACCGTATACCGAACTCGAAGAAGCATAAACCAAATGCCCTACCTTGCTATGTCGACAACCTTCTAAAATATTACAAAAGCCAACAATATTCGCGTCAATATAAGCATGTGGATTTTCAATTGAATATCTCACCCCCGCTTGCGCAGCCAAATTAATAACCGCATCAAACTGATGCTCTTTAAACAGCTTTTCAATCGCATCACGATTCGCAATATCTTCATGTACGATTGAAAAATTATCTTTAGGCAATAAACGATCTAATCGTGCTTGTTTTAGCGAAACATCGTAATAGTCATTCATATCGTCAATACCGACAACCGTATCACCACGATCAAGAAATCGATGACTTAAGGTTGAACCAATAAAACCAGCAGCGCCTGTAACTAAAATTTTCATGTTATTTTCTTTGAAAAGAATTAATTTGATTTTGATGAACTCGAAACTTGACTCACCTGCAGAGAATAATCTAAATCTAAAACTGGAATATCATCAAAAATGGGGAAACCTAGTTGGCTTTGAAAACAAAAGTAAGAGTCATCTTTAAATTCCAGTTTAGAGTGAGACTTGGGGCACGCGTAGTTAGTCGAATTTGTTACACCATCATTTATATCGACGATTAAATGATGACAAGATGTTTGATTGAATGCATTGTAGCTATGTTTCATGACATAACTGTTTTTGATGTCGATATGTTTTTTATTTTTTAGATATGGAACCAAACCGCGCATATAGCTATACGTTCGCATTTTCATTTTTTGTAAAAAACCTGCATATTCATAGGTTGGCTCAAAAAGAAATACATGTTTTTTAGAAACACGACAAATTTCATCAACTGCCTGCTTGAACATATGTTTTGGCATCCATTCCAAACAATGAGAAGTAAAAACCACATCAAACGAATTATCTTGATAAGGCAACGCAAAGGCACTGGCTTTAGCAATATTGATTTTGATTTTTTTCTCTTGAGCAAAAGCTCGACCATGCCTTAAACGATTTAGAGATAAGTCAATAGCAAAAAAATCTGGCTGATCAATGGTCATCACATCAATTAGGCTACAAAAAGTAGTTAATTCTCCTGCCCCCACTTCCAGCATATTCTCAAAAGGAGCATTCTTTTCCATATATTGCATACGTTCTTTCATCCCATCAATACAATACTGAGCATATGTGTTTTGCTGAACTTCACCATTAACAACACCCCATTTTTTACGCTCATTTTTAGTCAAATTCTTAACATAAGAACCCGAAATGCGATCATAATGACTTTCAACTGAATCATTAACTGACAAAAGGTTTTTGAGACGTAGCAACGGAAAATATAGGATACAATGCATGAAAATAACAATTTGCCTTTCCTTAAACGAACCTGACTTTGTCTTAAAAAGTACATTAGCAACCCTACTCAGCCATTTTACCGCTCGTTTCGCAAACTCTTCCAGTTTCCAAACTATAAAGTTTCTCAAACGATATGAAAATTTAACCTTGATCATGTTCCTTTAAAAAGTATCTGTTAAATTTACCAATTATTACAAAGACCAATATTGCAAACCTAATGCTTCAATATTAGTTTGATTTAGCATCGATTTAATATCAACAAACAAGCCCTCTGGAACAATTTTTTCAGCAAATGTACTTGCATCTGTGGCCGTTAGTTCCGCATGAGGCACAGCGAAAATCAATGCGGCAGCTTTAGGTAACTCTTCCCATTTTTTAAGTATAACTCCATACTCATGTTTTGCTTCTTCAACACTTGGCACTGGGTCGTGCACATGTACTGTATAACCAAAAGCTCTTAATTCTTCAATGATATTGATCACTAATGAATTTCTAAGGTCTGGACAATCCTCTTTAAAGGTTAAACCGCAAACAATAATGTCCTTGCAACTAAAATCAACGTCTGATGATAAGAGCTTTTTCACCGTGGTATTGGCGATATAACTGCCCATGCTGTCGTTTATACGTCTGCCGGCTAAAATCACTTCGGGGGAATAACCCACTTCTTGTGCTTTTGCAGTGAGGTAATAAGGATCAACACCGATACAGTGCCCTCCTACTAGACCTGGGCGAAAATTTAAAAAGTTCCACTTAGTGCAAGCTGCATCTAGCACTTCATTGGTATCAATGCCTAAACGATCAAATACCAAAGCAAGCTCATTAACAAAGGCAATATTCAAATCACGCTGCGTGTTTTCAATCACTTTTGCCGCTTCGGCAACTTTAATGCTAGAAGCTTGATGAATGCCTGCATCAACAACAGAACCATAGATATCAGCAAGAATTGCTAACGTTTCAGCGTTGTCTCCAGATACCACTTTGGTGATCGTTTGCAATGTATGCGCTTTATCACCTGGATTAATACGTTCAGGAGAATAACCCACATGAAAATCTGTTTGCCATTTTAAACCTGAATATTCTTCTAAGGCCGGAACACAAACCTCTTCGGTAGCCCCTGGAAAAACTGTGGATTCAAACACGACAATCGCGCCTTTTTTCATCACTTGAGCAACTGCTTTACTTGCGCTAACTAATGGGGACAGATTTGGACGTTTCGAATCATCAACCGGCGTTGGCACTGCCACAATAAACACATCTACATCATTTAGCTCAGACATATCATTCGCAAATTCAAGCTGTGCGGACTTAGCAAACATGTCAGCGCTTACTTCTCCGGTCACATCAACACTTTCACGATATTCAATAATCTTTTGCTTATTTAGGTCAAAACCAATAGTTGGGTATTTTTCGCCTAAAGCAACAGCAACTTGAAGCCCAACGTAGCCAAGCCCGATAACGCCAATGTGATAAGTCATGGTGGAATTTATTTTAATTGATTTAGGCAAAAAGTGCCTTTCGTTTAATGGTTGAGATTTTAAACACTCGTCTTCGATATGTCTACAAACTCATTTGGATGATTATGCTTGCCGCACAAAATACTTTCTTCTCGAAAACATTAAAAACCAACCACTTAGTCCAAAACCAACTACGGGAATTACCCATTTCATAAATTCAATAAACTTATGAAAATTCCACATCTTGTTACTGTATTTAGGCGCTCCATCGAACCCATTAGACGAAAAAGTCTTTCTCCCAAAAATACGCTTCATCGTATTTTGTCTCGATTGTGGATATTTAGCATATATTTCATGAATTAGATCTAAATTATTCTTTATATACTCAATACTATGTGGCGAAATAACTTCCATATCAGCATCTACTATCCATTTTTTTCCACCCGCAATAAACTCCCCAATATGATGACCATCTAAAGAAACATATTGCGCTTGATATCCAAATGCACGGAATAACGTTATTGAAGTAGCTGTGGTATCTCCACATCCGCCAACTGCACTATGCCGAAGAAGTTCTTCTGCAGTTGCCATTTCATTAATTGAACGTGATGGGAAGAAAACCTCAATCGCGGCAAAAAATGGATTTGTCTTCCATGTATGTCGAGGATACATACGATGCACAAATCGTTTGCTGGTGAAATCAAAAATTGCATGCATCGCAGTTATATCACTATCGATAGTATAATTCTTTTTCAGATAGTCAATCGCATCATCAACTGATCTCACCTTCTGATAGAGTTCATAATCAAATTGATCTAGATTCTTATCTCGTGATTCCGGATAACCTGCTGGCACTTCAAATAAGTTTACCCCATCATGAAAAGTTTCGAATTGATC
>CAZWHW010000055.1:0-5178 GCA_964633815.1 uncultured Gammaproteobacteria bacterium | reverse complement strand
CCCGGCCCACATCTCGAACCACAGCCTTGGCTGCCATCGTGCCATAGGTGATAATTTGCGAAACCTTGTCATAACCATAATACTGAGTCACATATTGAATCACTCGCTCACGCCCTTTTACGCAAAAATCCACATCAAAGTCAGGCATAGAAATTCGTTCAGGATTCAAGAATCTCTCAAATAACAATTCGTATTTGATCGGATCAAGATCAGTAATGCCTAATGAAGCTGCAACAATCGATGCTGCACCTGAACCACGACCAGGACCAACTGGGACATCGTTTTCCTTTGACCAACGAATGAAGTCAGCCACAATCAAAAAGTAGCCTGGATAACCCATTTGATTAATGATGCCCAGCTCAAACTCCATGCGCTCTTCATATTCTGATCGATGCAACTCAGCTTGATCTCCTAAACGCGCCAAAATTCGCTCTAAACCTCGCTTAGTTTCATTGCGCAAATGTGATTCAATTGTTTCACCTTCTGGCACAGGGAATTCAGGCAAGTGGTAATCACCAATCTCCAAAGAAAATGTGCAACGCTTAGCAATTTCTAAAGTGTTTTCAATTGCCGTAGGAATGTCAGCAAATAACTCACACATAGCTTCCGGTGATTTCAAATATTGTTCGTTGGTAAATTCAGGTTTGCGGCGATTATCATTGATCGTATAACCTTGATGAATACACACCCGCAGCTCATGTGAATCGAAATCACTTTTTTCTAAAAAATGCACTTCATTGGTGGCAACCACTGGCAATTGATTCTCGTGTGCGCATTTTACCGCCAAAGAGATATATTCCTCTTGCCTTGGCTTAGCCGTTCGTTGCAACTCAATATAAAATCGGTCAGAAAATAATTGCTTAAAATTCGCCACAATTCCAGGCGTTTTAATAGAATTTGCGAGTAATGCCTGCCCCAATTCACCATGCATTCCACTAGATAAGGCGATCAAACCCTCACTATGATCAGCAAGCCACTCTCTTTTAGTAATAGCCTTACCAAAATCTTGTCCTTCTTGATACGACTTAGAAATCAAGATGCAAGCATTTTTATAACCCTCAGCGTTTTGCACCAACAAGCACAAAGGAAAAGGCTCAGCAGCCTTATCAGCATTCTCTATCCATAAGTCCACACCGAAAACAGGTTTAACACCATTAGCTTTGGTCTTTTTAAAAAATTTAACTAAGCCATAAAAATTACTTAAATCCGTCAGCGCCACTGAAGGCATACCCATTTCGACACAACGATCGATCAAAGAAGGAATTCGAACAATGCCATTTGCTAGAGAATATTCACTATGCAAGCGCAGATGAACAAAATTTGCGGTCATATCACTACGAAATTATTTTTGTTTTGAATGGCTGTCAATTTGAGTCCATGCAAACCCATCAATCAGCGCACGAGGAACTAATTGTACTATAGAAAAAATAGCGAAATTCTAGCAACCGAAAAATATTTTTTCTCAACAGCCGTAAATTACTGCACTTTTAATCTTAGAAATAAAAAGCAGAACCACTGATAGTTCCTTCCACCCTTGTCTCTGAAACCAGAGAACCATTATATGTAACATCAAACTCGCAAGTGATGCCATCTTCTATAAATGAAAACGGCGGCACATTAACCGTAAAGTTAGCTCCATTTAAAGTGCCTGACGCCGTAAAATCATCATCGAGAATTATGACAGTTGTCCCGTCAATACTCATAACAAAAAGACTGTCACTGGATTCTCCCAGTAATACAATTGTTTGCGCTCCATTAAAAGTATCACTCGAAGAAGAATCAGATGAACTACCACCGCCACCGCATGCAACAAGAATCAACGACATTGTTGACAATAAAACCAAAAAAAGTTTTTTCATAAAACATAATACCTATATTTTTATTTCCATTCCGCGCAATCAAGAACTATTGCGCACTCCTAAGATTTTGGTAATCTCACATCAATGAAATCTTAACCATATTCCTCTAAAATTGTTGAATTTGACAATCTTAAAGGCAAATCAATCATAATATTCTCGTTAGAAAATATCACATTCAAACTTGAATTTCCTTCAAACAATGCGAACAGGTTTCGTAGTTAATATAATTTATCCAAAAAAAATTTTACCTCATCTATTTGTGCACTGACAATTCCAGGTAAAAAGAAGTGTTAGGAAGAGAAAGGTGAGTTTTGTTGCTTTCACCTGGTATTATTTTTAATACCCTAAAACAATTATTATTCCGATTTTATATGATCGAGTGCCTCGAGCATTCTTACCGGAATCTCAATCGTTTTTTGCTGATCATTGTCGAAGCAAACCAACTTAGATTTTCCACGTGTATAAATTTGGTCTTCGACTTTGATTTCATAGGACAATGTAAAACTTTTCGTTCCTATCTCATCTACTGAAACAAAAATAAGCGGTTGATGTTTCAGCAAAACAGGCTGAATATACTCTACTTCATTTTTAACCAATACCGCACCATTAGTCTGCCAATCCCAATCATATCCTAACAACTGCCCGAAATAGTGTACACGTGCCATTTCAAAATAGCTCAGGTAAACACTGTTATTAACATGTCCTAAAACATCTAAATCAGAAAAACGTACTTGTATGTTTGCTGGTTTAATCATTGCTATTTCTGGTTAAGTAATTGGGATTAGGATCACCTATCCCAATGTTGCTTTAATTTCTCTGCAAATATCTCAGGACGCTCACAATTAGCCCAATGACCGGTATCAGGTATAACGTGGAAAGGAATAGACCATTTATCGCAGAATTTCTTACCAAATTTTATAGGAACAAATTTATCCTTTTCACCCCACAAAACCAGTCCGCGCTCTGGCAAGCCTGATAAATCAACAGCCCACTCATCGTTCATTGTCAGTGCTGATCTATAAAGCTTGAGAATAGCTCTTTTCATATGTCTATCAAAATGTGTGGCCTCGATCGTCGCAATATCCTCTGGCATTGCAGAATCTAGCAAAACTTTTTTCAGACGCTTCTGATTAAAATAGATCATGAATAACTCGCCTTTTATCGGCGTTTGCCAAATACGAGCCAACGAATGCCAGCCAATCTCTGGCAATAAGACAGCATTTGTAATCGCCCAACTTCTAATAAGATCAGGACGTAAGTGAATAGCTCGCAGGCAAAGAAGAGCACCCCAATCATGACCAACAAGATCAACCGGCCCATGCTTTGCAGCATTTGTTTCAAGAATATCGATCAACCAATCAATATAGGCTTCTTTAGTGCATTCAAAACCTTTTGGTGCAGGAGAACCAAAACCTGGTAAAGCCGGTGTGATTACAGCTTCTTCTGAAAGTGATAACTGTTCTTTTAACGGGCCCCACATCGCAGGTGTATCAGGAACACCGTGTATCAAAACACAAATCATCTGGAAGCCTTTTGTTTACAAAATCTTAACCTATTAAGCAGCCTACTATTCATCCTATTTCTAATTCACTCGTCTATAAGTTTCTGCATGTTCTTGATTGCAGGCAACATTAACTCGCGAATTTTTTCAATAACTGCAATTACTTTTGGTTCATTTGGATCTATTTCGCGGGCAGGTCGACCAAAGCCGTCAAGCCGGCAAGTGTCAATCCATGCCTGCAATTCAGGATTTTTAGACCATGCATATTGATTAGTAGAATTGATGATCTGTGATTCTAACCAGTTTTTGACTGTATCTGTCATTCGAATTGGTATGGCTAGTTTGTTTTTTACGTTGTCGTCGTCATACATCGATTCAAGCTTGGCAAGTAAAGCCACAGAGAACGTTGGCTGATAAAGGCGGACCATCTGCAAATCTATGCGCCCTTCAGAGAATATTGGCCATGGATTATGTTGCTTAATAGCCCTTGCAGTACAGTCAACATACAAGGTGCCTAGTTTTGCTGGCACGCTTTCATCCTTGAATATAATTTTTTCCGGTTCAATATAAGTCACATGTCCCTGACGCATAATATCTTTCACTTCTTTGAGATACGCGTACTCCGCTTTAGACACAGTTGGTCCGTGCATGATTTTTGGTAGCACATTAGGATCAACACGCATCCATATGCCGGCTTGTTCCATTCTTTCAGCAAAATCATCAACAGATGTCGCATCCTTTCCTGCTTCTAATTGACGTGTAACACCGCCGTAACTTTCGTAAAAACAGGCCCCTCTGGGTTGTGATAAGGCGCGATTCATCATCCAAGGATCACGTGGCATAACCCAACTTATTTGATCCGCAGACGCGCCATTATCTCTCAGCCAGACAATGGAATCCATAGCAGTCTTGCCAGCCCCTAAGATCGTATAATGACGGTGTTTATGCGCGTTGCTCGGTAGAAAATTAGGCGGAATACAGCGTACACCTTTTGCGACTTCGAATTTTCTCCTGTGAGTCAGTGGAATCGAGGTCTCATAAATGCTGCCATTAACTACTTTCTTTCGAGCTGTCACCGTGATGGTATTGTCAGATAGCAAATTGCGAACTTGTCCACCTTCGGAATATTCACACATAGGCAAATATCGCACACGCCCAGACGGTAAAAATTTCTCGTCTATCAAATCATGAAAATAGTTTGCGACTTCAAACCCAGACGCGAGTTCTTCAAAACCTTTATTAAGCCCCAATCGGTCTATTCTTCCACTGCCTAATTCTCGTGAAGCAACACCATAATAAGACGAGGGCTGGTGGAGAGTTACATAGGGATATGCGTCGTTCCAATGCCCACCCGCTTTGTCGCGTCGATCTATCAAAGCGAAATTCGCGCCTGTTGTGTCCAGCATAGTATCTACAAATGCCAGTGATGAAGCTCCAGCACCGATGACGACGTAGTCAGCTTCAAAGTCTTCCAATTATTTAAGTCCTTGTTTGTTCATACGCGATTCAAACGAATTATTTTTACCGTAAATTATTAATTCGTATTCTTAATTAATACTCTAGAGATTGATATTTTTATTTTTTTCACTAAGTATAGGAAATTTAAACGCTATATTTCATTATTATCTATACAATTTACCTTGTCAACATCCCTCAAATAACCAAGATTATTAGGTTTCAAGTCTTGAATTATGAATCAATAAAACTACCAAAACCAATTCAGGATTTAAGACCTGCTGTGATGAATACCTCGCACCTTCTTAGACAAGCGAAACTTGTTTTCAGAAGATGGAGGTTCACTAAAACAAAAGGTATTCA
>CAZWHW010000054.1:0-5635 GCA_964633815.1 uncultured Gammaproteobacteria bacterium | reverse complement strand
AGATTGAAAATTTTGATGAGATTGTGGCACTCTTATCGTTATATCGTCCCGGCCCTTTGGGCGCTCAAATGGATCAAACATTTGTTAATCGCAAACATGGTCGCGAGCCTATTGTTTATGATGATCCAATTTTAGAGCCAATTTTGAAATCCACTTATGGGGTGATCGTTTATCAAGAGCAGGTGATGCAGATCGCTCAAGATATGGCGGGTTATACCTTGGGTGGTGCAGATATGTTACGCCGTGCCATGGGTAAGAAAAAGCCAGAAGAAATG
Source organism: uncultured Gammaproteobacteria bacterium (assembly GCA_964633815.1). Lineage (GTDB taxonomy): Bacteria > Pseudomonadota > Gammaproteobacteria > Arenicellales > Arenicellaceae > CALKZN01. The sequence goes on along the minus strand of CAZWHW010000054.1, from coordinate 5,360 downwards.
GCGAAACAACGGGAAATTTTTCTAAAAGGTGCTGCTGAGAAAAATATTAATCCCGAGATTTCAGGTTCAGTGTTTGATTTAATGGAAAAATTTGCAGCCTATGGTTTTAATAAAGCGCACTCGGCTGCATATGCTGTTATTTCATATCAAACTGCATGGTTAAAAACGCATTACCCCAGTGAATTTCTGGCAGCTTCCATGTCGGAAGACATGGATTCAACGGATCGAATAGTGATTTATTTGCATGAAGCGAATACTTTGGGTGTCAATGTGACACCACCAAATATTAATGATTGTAGCTATCGATTTTGTTCTAGAAGTGCGCAAGAGATTGTTTACGGTTTGGGTGCTGTTAAAGGTGTGGGCCAAGCCGTATTGGAGCATTTGGTTGATGAAAGAGAGCAAAATGGCTTGTACAAAGACTTATTTGACTTATGTTCTCGGGTGGATGTTAAAAAGATAGGTCGCCGGTCTTTAGAGGCACTTACTAAAGCGGGTGCTTTTGATGCATTTGGTGATCACCGAGCTAGTATTTTCGAAAGTATTGATTTGGCGCTTGAAGCTGCTTCTCAACGTGCTAAATCAGTTGAGGCAGGGCAAAATGAGTTGTTTGCAATCGAAGCTCCTGAACAAACAGTGCAAAATTTGAAACAAGCTGAGCCTTGGGAAGAGAATGAACTATTGAGTTTTGAAAAAGAGAATTTAGGTCTATATTTGAGTGGACACCCTATTGATGTGCATTTGGATGAGATTCGTAAAGTAGCTGGCACATCGCTAATGGATGTCAATGTGGATTATGGCAAAAAGTCTGTGACTATTGCTGGTTTGATTATTGAATGCCGAGTCAAAATTACCAAACGTGGCGAAAAAATGATGTTCATTACTTTAGATGATCAAACGGCTCGAAAAGAGTTGGTAGTTTATCAAGAGCAATTGGATCAATTTTCGGAATTGATTCAGGCGGATCAAATTGTAATTATTAAAGCGACTGTATCTAAGAATCCTCATACTGAGCAAATGCGAATTGTCGTAGATTCTGTTTATAGTCTTGACGGTGTTCGAGCTGAATTGGCGGCGCGACTACGAATTGAGCTTCAGCAACATAAGGTTGATGCTAATTTAATTGATCAATTGCAGCAAGTGTTGGTGCATGATGAAAATGCTCATTGTCATGTGCATTTGTCTCTTGCAACCGATAGCGCTAGTGTGGATTTTGTGCCAAATCAGTCTTGGCTGGTTAAACCAACGGCTGATATGATGAAGCAATTGAAGCGCCTATGTGGGCATAAAAACTTCCAGTTGGAATATTAAATCGAATTTTATTTATCAATTATGAGTAAAAAAGTATTTTTAAAGCCTCGCATTATTAAATCTTTAGACGGTTTGGTAGGTGAAGATCATGTTCAAGATGTTTATGAGAATCTTATGTCGCCTGTTTATAGTTGTATTGGTTTGTCAAACCATGATGATAAATTTCCTTTTTGGGTGGTGCGCCTAGAAAATCAAGATATTAATGAAGTGCCAGCATTTTTGAAATTGTGGCAAATCATTGATGAAACGATTTGTCAGGGTAAATATGAGCCTTATCACACTTTAGTGAATGCGAATAATTTTGGCGACTGTCCAATGGTGCACACAGACTTGCCTACGGATAAAAGCAAGGACTGTTATACCATAATTTATTATGCGCATAACCAGTGGCATCATGATTGGGCGGGCGAGACCGTCATCATGAATGATGCGAAGAATGACATCATAGAATCAGTCTATCCACGTCCAGGCAGGATTGTGGTGTTTGATAGTGCGATGCCGCATGTGGCTAGAACGCCGACACGTATATGCACACAGTTGCGATTAACTGTAGCATTTAGAGTTAAACCAAAAGGCAAGTAGAGCGATGTTGCGTTTCGCGGGGTTAAGATAGTTCAGCTTTAAAAGCAAAAATATCTAGTCATATTTTGGTGAAATCTATTAAATAAAAAAACCCGTAAATTCATCTCGATAATTGCTTGACAGTTTGGTTCAGTGCGCCTAGAATCGCGCGCTCTTAGCTGTTTATTGAGGTGCTTATCTCTAGCAGCCCTTTTAGACTCAAACCTGAATAGAAAAACTTTGGTTTGAGGTGAAAGATAACGATTTGAATGAATTTAGAAAAAGTTTATGCCAACTATCAATCAGTTAGTTAGAAAGCCGCGTAAAAAGCAGATACAAAAATCAAATGTGCCTGCTCTAGAAGCGTGTCCACAAAAACGCGGTGTATGTACGCGTGTTTATACAACAACGCCAAAAAAGCCAAACTCTGCTTTGCGTAAAGTTGCTCGTGTACGTTTAACCAATGGTTTTGAAGTAACAAGCTATATTGGTGGTGAAGGTCATAACTTGCAAGAACACTCGGTTGTTTTGATTCGCGGTGGTCGTGTAAAAGATTTGCCAGGTGTTCGTTATCATACTGTTCGTGGCGCATTGGATACTTCAGGTGTTTCTGATCGTCGTCAAGGTCGTTCTAAGTACGGTGCTAAGCGCCCTAAATAATCGATAGCATCGCTAGATAAGACTAAAGAGATAGACTCATGCCTAGAAGAAGAGAAGTTCCAAAACGCGAAATTTTGCCAGATCCAAAGTTCAGTAATATTACGCTTGCTAAGTTCGTTAATATTTTAATGGTTGATGGCAAGAAATCAGTTGCAGAAAAAATTATTTATGATGCATTAGATGTGATTTCTGAGCGTCAAACGGAAGATCCATTGGTTGTTTTCGAACAAGCGCTTGAAAATATCAAGCCAGTGGTTGAAGTGAAAAGTCGCCGTGTTGGTGGTGCAACGTACCAAGTGCCGGTTGAAGTTCGTGCTTCACGTCGAACAGCATTAGCTATGCGTTGGTTGGTTGAGTTTTCGCGTCAACGTAGCGAAAAGTCTATGATGCAGCGTTTGGCAGGTGAAATTCTTGATGCGGCTGAAAAGAAAGGTGGTGCAATTCGCAAAACTGAAGATGTTCATCGTATGGCGGAAGCAAATAAAGCATTTTCACATTTTCGTTTTTAGTGTTTGATTTTTAAAGCGTAGTGCTTAGTACTGTGCTTTTATTTTTACAATTTTCGTTCTTTTATAATTTTATGCAAGGCTTGCCTGTGGCAAGTCAATAGAGATTAGGTTTAAGGTATTTAATAGTGGCTCGTTCAACTCCAATTGATCGTTACCGTAATGTCGGAATCATGGCGCACATAGATGCGGGCAAGACGACGACCACCGAGCGCGTACTTTTTTATACTGGTATATTGCATAAAATTGGTGAAGTTCATGATGGCGCAGCCACAATGGACTGGATGGAGCAAGAGCAGGAAAGAGGGATTACAATTACTTCCGCAGCGACCACGGCTTTTTGGCGCGGCATGGCAGGTAATTACGATGAACATCGCATTAATATTATTGATACTCCTGGGCACGTTGATTTCACAATCGAAGTTGAGCGTTCTCTACGTGTCTTAGATGGCGCTGTAGCAGTTTTCTGCGCTGTTGGTGGTGTTGAGCCTCAATCTGAAACGGTATGGCGGCAGGCGGATAAATATGCAGTCCCTCGTTTAGCCTTTGTGAATAAGATGGATCGTGCGGGTGCAGACTTTTTACGTGTAGTTGGTCAATTAGAAGAGCGTCTTGGTGCGAACCCTGTTGCTTTACAGTTGCCAATTGGTGCTGAAGATGATTTTGAAGGTGTCATTGATCTTGTTAAGATGAAGGCTATCTATTGGGATGATTCATCAAAAGGCGTTAAGTTTGAAGAAAAAGAGATTCCTGCTAATTTAAATGAATTGGCTGATCAATATCGAGAAGCTTTGCTTGAAGCTGCGGCGGAAAGTTCAGAAGATTTGATGAATATTTATCTTGAAGAAGGAGTTTTAACGCAAGAGCAAATTAAATCAGGAATTCGTGCGCGCACATTGAATAATGAGATTGTCGGTGTGATGTGTGGTTCTGCTTTTAAGAATAAAGGTGTTCAAGCAATGTTGGATGGTGTGCTTGATTTTATGCCGTCTCCACTAGATGTTCCTGCCATTAAAGGTGTCTCCGAAGATGGTGAAGAAACGGGTGAAGAACGTCATGCAAATGATGAAGAATCATTTGCTGCATTAGCTTTTAAGATTGCAACTGATCCTTTTGTTGGTCAATTGGTCTTTTTTCGTGTATATTCCGGCATCCTAAAGACGGGAGATACGATTTTTAATCCTGTGAAGGGTAAAAAGGAACGCATTGGCCGAATTTTGCAAATGCATTCTAATAATCGTGAAGAAGTTAAAGAGGTGCGTGCAGGTGATATCGCTGCGGCTGTGGGTATCAAAACGATAACCACTGGTGATACATTATGTGCAACTGACTCTGTGGTCACGTTGGAGCGCATGGAGTTTCCTGAGCCGGTGATTTCACAAGCTGTAGAGCCGAAAACACAAGCGGACCAGGAAAAGATGGGGATTGCTTTGAGTAAATTAGCTCAGGAGGATCCATCTTTTAAAGTACATACAGATGAAGAGTCGGGCCAAACCATTATTTCTGGTATGGGCGAATTACATCTCGACATTATCATTGATCGTATGAAACGTGAATTTAGTGTTGAGGCGAATATTGGTAAGCCACAAGTGTCTTATCGAGAAACAATTTTGAAGACTGTTGAGCAAGAATATAAATATGCTAAGCAGTCTGGTGGACGTGGTCAATTTGGCCATGTTTTCTTGCGTATAGAACCGCAAGAACGTGGCGGCGGATTTAAGTTCGTTGATGCAATTAAAGGCGGTGTAGTGCCAAAAGAATTTATTCCTGCTGTGCAAAAGGGTGTTGAAGACGCCACACGCAGCGGAGTGTTGGTAGGCTACCCAGTGGTGGATGTGAAGGTGACCTTGTTTGACGGTTCTTTTCACGACGTTGATTCATCTGAGTTTGCTTTTAAAGCCGCGTCAAGTATTGCCTTCAGAGAAGGCGCGAAAAGTTCTGGATTGGTTTTGTTAGAGCCAATCATGGCAGTTGAAGTCGTTAGTCCTGAAGAGTACATGGGCAGTGTGACTGGAGATTTAAACTCTCGTCGTGGTGTCATTCTCGGTATGGATGATTCACCTTCAGGTAAGGTGATTAAGGCTGAAGTGCCATTGGCAGAGATGTTTGGTTATGCCACCGCATTGCGTTCTGCAACGCAAGGTCGGGCGGCATATTCAATGCAATTTGAAAAGTATGCTTCTGCGCCGAACATGGCGGTCGAGGCAATGATTAACCAAGTGTAACCATAAGGGTTCAGAAGCTGATAAATAGAGAAGGGCGAGAAAATGTCTAAAGAAAAATTTGAACGTAGTAAGCCGCATGTAAATGTGGGCACAATTG
>CAZWHW010000053.1:0-6023 GCA_964633815.1 uncultured Gammaproteobacteria bacterium | reverse complement strand
AATCTAATCCGGACCAATCACATAGTATTGTAGGAATTCCACAAAGGGCAGCCCACAACCAAGTACTAGAACCATTAATCGCAATGAAAACATCAGCATCTGGCAAAATGGTACGCAATGGTTTAGATGAGATGCTTACCTGTGGAATAGTTTCTAAAAACTGATACCGAGACAAGGGCATTTTTGGGTGCAAACTCAAAAGGCATTCAATGTTATTTGATGCCGCACCTTTACAAATATGTGTCACTAGTTCTATTTGCTCATCTAAGTTCAACAGTCCATGTTCAAACAGTTGAGGAAGTGCGATAACTGCTTTTTTAGATTTCCCTATATCAATTCTTTTTGACCAAACTTCATATAATGTATCAAACTCAGTATCGCCAACCACTAACAATTTTTTCGGATCAATACCTTCATTAATACAATTCTTTTTTTGCAGCTCACCATCTAACAAAAGAATGTCTGCAAAAGACTCTCCATAACGCCAAGGAGATTTAGGCAAAACATTAAGATCAGACAATTTTTTGAGCATCCAAACTGGAAAAAATGAAACTAAAGTCCCATTTTTTGATGAAAAAAATTGTTCTGGAAGTTCTTTTTCCAAGCCAGAGTCACTTGCCAAAAAATTACTGTCTTGTTTTTTAAGCCTATTCTCAACAACTTCTTTAGAACCACTAATCACAGCAATAGGAGGAATAATAACCTTAACTTTACGCGACTTTGCTTCACTCAATAAACAACAAAGATAACCTAAAATTCTATCGCTTGATGCAATAAAAACCTCAGGCGAATAATCATCGAATAAACGTTTAGAATTACTTTTCTTTTGCTGATATTCCTCTACTAAATCCGTTTGAAGATTACTTACAAATCGTTCGCGTCTTGATCTTGTTAACCTTTGAACAATTTTTAATCGACTGATAACAGCTTTAACGTTAGCAAAAAAATTATTGTTATAAAGTAAGCCTTGAGGCTTCTTTATATCTGCACTAAGCAATGTTTGTTTTGATACATCAAATTTTTCAATACAAACAAACTCAAAACCCGCTTCTTTAATCAAGTCAGTGTTTTTAGCGACATAAGAGTTAATGACAACAAAAATAATCGGCAAATTTACATCTATTGAAGCCGCAATTTGTAATAACTTATGTAACGATGTAGGGTGAGTTGGGCAAAAGAAGATACATCGCTTTTTAACTTTTTGTTTACTCATGTAATACTTGAAAGTCTTCCTTCGCTTTCTCTAGCTGCTCATGCCTACCAATATCAACCCAATATTCATGAACAGGAAAAGCGTTCACTCCAGCATCATTAAGCATTAAATTACTCAACAAGTCAGGCATATCCAAATATTCATCATTAGGAATTTTCGCTAATTGCTTCGTATTAATACAATATATTCCAGCATTCACAAAATACTTATGTATTGGTTTTTCAACAATTTGTGTGACTTTGTTTTGCTCAATATCAATCACACCGAAGGGTATTTGAACGTCATAATCTCTTACACATACTGTGGCATCAGATTGAGTATTGTCATGAAAATGTAAAAGGCTATTAAAATTCACCCTAGTCAAAACATCACCATTTAAAACAATGAGTTTTTCGGCTGTATCTGCAAGCGTAGAGGGCAGCAAGCTTAGTGCACCCGCTGTTCCTAAACGCTTTTCTTCACGTATATATTCAACTTGAATAGAGAACTTCTCACCATTCCCAAAATAATCAAAAATTTGTTCACTTAAGTAATTAACTGCAATATAAAATTGATAGAAACCTTGCTTTTTCAAGCTATCAATAATCAATTCTAATATTGGTTTGCCACCCACTTCTAGCATGGGTTTAGGGCAATTATCTGTCAATGGTCTAAGCCGAGTACCCAAGCCTCCAGCCATAATAACTACAGGTATTTCTTTGCGTTTACTTTGTTTAAGCTCATTAAATAAATGAAGACCAACCAAACGTCCAGAATCATCAATTTCAGGTAATTGTAAAACATTGTTTTCTATAAAGATTCGCTTAAGTTCATCATTAGAAGTATTCGATCTAACAAACTTAAAATCTTTAAACATGACTTCACTAGCCAAAGACTTAGTTGCAGCCCCGTTTAACAACGCACGACGAACGTCACCATCCGTAATAGTTCCATGTAAATGTTGTTTTTCGTCAACGACTAAAACAATTTTTTTCTCAACTTCCTTATCTAGAATAGATAAAACTTCAGCTAACTCACTATTTAAGTGGACAGTTATACCATCAACATTGCGCATAGAATTAAACCTAACTTTTACTCTAAACTTTAAATAACATCATATCAACGTGAAGCTTTAATTATAAACCACTCCATTGCCTCATACATGATTAATCATTCTCATATCTACATTAGGAATTCTAAAGAACCAATGCTTCTAAAATTTCAATCATCGTTTTTGCAGGTGTCCCAGATGAGTAAGGATTTTCAACTTCAGTGAGACTATTCCAAGAAAGTACTTTCTCTAGCCCCGCTAGAATATCACCTTGATCATTTTTACAGTCAATCACTGTAGACGCTTGGTAACGACCTTTTTGTCTATCACCTATATTTAGTGATGGCACTGACATAGAGGGCGCTTCAATAATACCACTAGAGGAATTACCAACCATCGCATCAACGTATTTCAAGGCAGATAAGAACTTTAATTGGCCTAAAGAGTCCTGAACCATAGAACGATTCGAATGTTTCAAAACAAAGTCTTTTATGCCTTTAACAATAGCGGATCTCCCATGGTCAGCATTTGGATGAGTAAAAATAATTGCAAGATCATCATGTTCCGCTAATACCGATAATAATTCAGGAAATCCTTCAATAGGGTTTTCAGCGTTCGTAACAGGATGAAACGCCACTAGAATAGTTTTCTTTCCAAACTGAAAATTCAGTTCAGATTCGAGTTCATTCTTACTCAACAAAGAAAGCCGCTTAATGTTGTCCAAGCCCATTGCACCAACATTAAATACATTATCAGTAGGCTCTCCCATTTGTATCACACGCTCATGATACTTTTCATTTGCCACACCATGCCATGTCGCTATCTTAGTCACAGCATGACGAATAGAATTATCATAGGCTCCTTCGGTTTCCTCTCCTCCGTGCAAATGGAAAATAGGCACTCCCATAATCAAAGCTGCTGAGGCTGCACCTAACAATTCATAGCGATCGCCTAGCAAAACCAAGACATCCGATTCTAGTTCAGACAAAGCATCGGCAACACCTTTATTCGCCAAACTCATTGCATGAGCAACATCTATGCGCGAATCTTGTTCAGAAAGTTGCAAATCAATCTCAGCATCGATAACAAAACCATCTGATCGAATTTGATCAACTGTATGCCCATGCGCTTTAGATAAATGTGTGCCTGAGACTAATAATTGTAACTGCAGCTCATCGCTAGTATTGATTTCCTTCATCAACCAATACAGCAAACCATATTCAGCACGTGTTGCAGTAAAAACAGCTATCTTTTTTCGCACGGATGCCATCACACTATAGCTCTATAAGTTCATCAACAGCGTAATCACGTTGTGCCGTTTGGCCTATTACCTGATCCCATAAAGCTGCTGACAAGCCATTACCAGGACGCTTTGTCATTAGGTTAGCATCCGTAAATACATCGCCTTTTTTAATACACTCACCAGCAACAATGGATTTACGTGCAACCGAAATATTTTTTAATTCACTCTCAGTGGGTTCCTTAACTCCATTGCCAAAAGCCATTTCAATATTCCGAATACGATCAACCATTGTTAGCAATTCGTCAGGCTCTAAACTGGTCGCTTGATCTGGGCCTTCCATTGTCCGATCCAATGTGAAATGTTTCTCAACGATACCTGCACCTAGGGCAATACTGGCAATAATCGCTTCATCACCAAGTGTATGATCTGAATAGCCGACGGCGCAGCCAAGTTTGCTTAAGGTTTGTATGCAAGCAAGATTCGCATCACAAAAAGGTGTTGGATAAGCCGTATTACAATGCAAGATGCTCAAATCATTGGTTTGGGCTCCTGCATCTAATAACACTGCTTTAGCTTCCACAACTTCAGCTAAGCTCGCCATACCTGTAGACAATATGATAGGTAAACCTTGCTTCGCACAATGCCTTAAAAGTGGCACATTTGTTAATTCACCCGATGGAATTTTAATCCTCTTTATGCCCAGCTTCACCAAGAAATCCATGCTTTGGATATCAAAAGCGGTGGACATAAACTCAACACTTCGCTCTTCACAGTATGAAACTAACTCTGGATATACGGCCTCGGGTAGTTCTAAATTTTTCAACATTTCTTGTTGCGACTCTTGTGCTGTACTAGCCTTTTTTTGATACTCGGCTTTTGCAGCATAGGAAGTCGTCATATCTTCCGCGCGAAAAGTTTGAAACTTCACTGCGTTTGCACCTGCTTTAGCAGCAACGTCAATCATCTGGATAGCAAAATCTACATTTCCATTATGATTAACACCTGCTTCAGCGATGATAAAAACAGGCGAAGGCGCTCTATTCGTTTTATTTGACATCAGCCTAAGCTACCTCGCACACTACTAGGCACATTCACCAAGCGGCCCATAATATCGAGAGTATTTTCTAACTCAGTACGCTCTACATCTCGAAAGTGTTCAAGCAAGTGCATCGGTTGCCAAATAGGCCTTGTCATTATGCCTTGCTCATTTGTTGCCGACAAAAATTCATCTCGTTGGTTTTGATCTTCTAATAAAAACGCATTCAACCAAAAATTAGGTTGTGTCTTTGATTTCGCATCAACAAATTCTACATCATGATCACTCGACCAATGTCGATAACGCTCTGCAGTTTGTTTTTTATCTTTTAAGAACGGGTCTAATTGTTCCATTTGCGAGCAACCTAGTGCGGCATTTAAACCTGGCATACGGTAGTTATAACCTATTTCATCATGCACATATTCCCATGCGTGTGGTAATTTTGCAGTCGTCGATAAATGGCGCAAGCGCTCAGCGAAAGCATCATCATTGGTTAAAATTGCACCGCCACCGCCAGTGGTAATTGGCTTATTGCCATTAAAACTCAACACACCCATTGCGCCCATTGTGCCGCAATGGTGTTGTTTATTGTCAATTTCAACAAAGCTACCCAAGGCTTCTGCTGCATCTTCTACAATAGAAATATGCCATTGTAGGCAAACATCTCGTAATTCAGCAAGCTTTACTGGGTGTCCAAAGGTATGCATTGGGATGCATGCGGCAATATGTTTACCCGTTGTTTTGTTAATAGCTTTTATTTCACCATCAATTTCACGCAGTTCAGCATTTTCTTCTAAAAAACTCGCTACCATCAGCGGACATAAGCCCATAGTTTGAGCGTCAACATCGACCAAAATAGGTTTAGCGCCTGTGTAGGCGATTGCATTGCACGTCGCGGCAAAGGTCAATGATTGTGTCAGCACTTCACTACCCGAATTTACGCCAAGTGCATGCAAAGCTAAATGAATACCCGAAGTGCCATTCACCACAGGAATTACATGTTTAGCACCAGTAAAGTGTGACAATGATTGTTCAAACTTGCCGACATAATCGCTCACACTAGAAACAAAAGTACTATCAATAGCATCGACAACATAGGACTTATCTAGATCAGAGAACACGGGCGCATGTAACGGAATAAATTCATCCGTTTGGTATATTTCTCGAACCAGTTCAATAAATTGCGTGATCATAGCGTCGTCAGTTTCACTTATTTAGACGTTATAAATATCCGCTTTATAGCGTTTTTGATTGCCTTCTATTGAGAACCAATCAATTGTGCGTTGCAAACCTTCACGCAAATCAATCTGTGGCTCATAAGACACCAGTTGTTTGATTTTAGTGTTGTCACAATGCAATCGAAACACTTCCGATTTCGGTGGGCGCAAACGCTCTTCTTCAGTGATAACATTTGCTTCCTTGCCCATAAGCTCGGCAATAATCGCCACCGTATTTGCAATACTAATTTCTGTATTCGAACCTATATTCACAGTCTCGCCAA
>CAZWHW010000052.1:0-6311 GCA_964633815.1 uncultured Gammaproteobacteria bacterium | reverse complement strand
GTACATTATTTTCGCACTCATTATGACATTCATATTTAGTGCAGTTATGGATAATTTTGGCGGGCAGTCAGATTCTGGGCGTCTATCGAACAATTTCAATTATTCTAAGTTTCTGGAGAGTGTTGATGCTGGTGAAGTGAATAGAGTGTTGATACAAGGTGACATTATTCGTGGCCAATTAAGTGATGGCAGCGGTTTTGAAGTCGTCATGCCGGAAGATCCTGAGTTGATTGACACCTTGATTAATAAAGGTGTTGAGATAGAAGCTAAGCAAGTAGAAGGCCGTAGTTTTCTAGCCAGCTTATTATTGAACTTATTGCCTTTAGTATTATTTATTGGTGTGTGGGTATATCTCATGCGCCAAATGCAAGGTGGTGGCAAAGGTGGCGCAATGAGTTTTGGTAAAAGCAAAGCGCGCATGCTTAATAAAGAAAATAACAGCATTACATTCAAAGATGTGGCTGGAGTTGAAGAAGCAAAAGAAGAGGTGCAAGAAATTGTCGATTTCTTGCGTGACCCGTCTAAATTCCAAGCTTTGGGTGGCCGTATCCCACAAGGCGTATTAATGACAGGCAGTCCTGGTACAGGTAAAACTTTGTTGGCAAAGGCAATTGCCGGTGAGGCAGAAGTACCTTTCTTTTCAATTTCGGGTTCTGATTTTGTTGAGATGTTTGTTGGTGTTGGTGCTTCACGTGTTCGTGATATGTTTGATCAAGCCAAGAAAAACGCTCCTTGTATTATTTTCATTGACGAGATCGATGCCGTTGGCCGTAAGCGTGGTTCAGGTGTTGGTGGCGGTAATGATGAACGTGAGCAAACACTCAACCAATTATTGGTTGAGATGGATGGTTTTGAAGGTAGCGAAGGTATTATTGTTATTGCGGCAACTAACCGTCCAGATGTATTAGATCCTGCATTACTTCGTCCTGGCAGGTTTGACCGTCAAGTGAATGTGCCATTACCAGATATTCGTGGCCGTGAATTCATTTTGAAAATTCATTCGCGCAAAGTACCTTTAGGTGATGATGTTGATTTGAAATCTATCGCACGCACTACGCCAATGTTCTCTGGCGCTCAGCTTGAAAACCTTGTCAATGAGGCAGCGCTTTTTGCTGCGAGAGCAGGTAAGAAGTTGGTTACAAAAGATGACTTTGAAAAAGCCCGAGAAAAAGTAGTGATGGGGCCTGAGCGTCGTTCAGCAGTTATGAGCGAAGAAGATTTGAAGAACACGGCATATCATGAGTCTGGCCACACAGTTGTTGCCAAAACTCTAGAAAAAGAAGCTGACCCTGTGCATAAAGTTACGATTATTCCTCGTGGTCGTGCGCTTGGTTTTATGATGAGTTCACCTGAGAAAGATAAAGTATCGACAACGCGTGAATATTTATTAGCTAGAGTGGCGATTGCTCTTGGCGGGCGAATTGCAGAAGAAATATTCATGGATCAAATGTCTACAGGTGCTTCAAGTGATTTCCAAAGTGCGACTGAAACCGCCAGAAATATGGTTGTGCATTGGGGTATGAGCGACAAGCTAGGTACTCGTGTCTATAGTTATGATCAGGGTATTACTGAAAACAAAACAGTCAGTGAAGATACCGCAAAAATTATTGATGAAGAAATCAATAACATTATTGATATTCAATATGATCGTGCGCGTAAAATTCTTGAAGAGAAGCGCGATATTGTCGAAAGTATGACTAAATATTTGTTGGAATGGGAAACGTTAGATAGCCAACAGATTGATGACATTATGAAGGGCATAACGCCAAAAGGCCCAGATGACATTGATGATAAGCCTTCTTCTGGTCCATCTTCTGACTCTGAAGATAAGGCGTCAGATGAGCGTGATATTAATCCAGACCTGGGCTCTCCATTGCCAGAATAAACTCTGACAATCTGGAGAATTAACCAAGGGTTTTGCCATGACTCAATGGCTTAAAACAAAGAAGTGTTTGATTATGGGGGTGATGAATGTCACCCCCGATTCTTTTTCTGATGGGGGCAAGCTGAATTCATTGGATAAGGCGCTAGCTCATGCTGAGCAACTTATTACTGAAGGTGCGGATATTTTGGATGTTGGCGGCGAATCAACCCGGCCCAGAGCACAACCAGTCGGTTTGGTTGAAGAATTAGACCGAGTCATTCCAGTGATTCAAGCTTTGAAAGCTGAATTTGATATTAAGGTCTCAATTGACACTAGTAAGGCAAAGGTTATGCAAGAGGCAGTTGCGGCTGGAGTTGATATGCTCAATGATGTCACAGCTTTATCTGATCCTGATAGCATTAGTGTGGTTGCAAACTCTCAATTACCCATTTGTGTAATGCATATGCAGGGTGAACCTCGTACTATGCAAGCAAATCCTGAGTATCAAAATGTTGTTTTAGAAGTGAGTGAGTTTTTAGTGGATATCGCTCACAGATGTGAGATTGCAGGCATCAAGTCTGAAAATATTATTCTTGATCCAGGTTTAGGTTTTGGTAAAGAGATTGAGCATAATCTACGCTTGTTAGCCGCTGTTCCTGATTTGTGCAGATTGGGTTATCCAGTATTAATTGGAGGCTCACGAAAATCAATGCTGGGTCAGTTGTTAAATAGAGCTGTTGATGAGCGGATGCCGGCGAGCATTGCTCTAGCTGCGCAAGCTGCATTGAATGGTGCGAAAATTGTTCGTGTTCATGATGTACAAGCGTCATATGATGCTGTGCGTTTGGTTGAAGCGGTTGCGCAATATCAATAATGTCTTAATCTGTGGAATAATTCTCTGAGTCAGAAGTTTTCTAAGGCATTATTGTTTACACTATCTACCTGAAGTTATTAACGCTATAAAATAAAGCAAAAAAAGAATGGTAAAAAGAAACTTTTTTGGTACCGATGGAATTCGTGGCCGTTTTGGAATTGACCCAATTACACCTTTAACAGTGCTAAAGCTCGGTTGGGCTGTAGGTACTGTTATGCGCAAAAATTTTGGTAAAGGCCAAATTTTGATCGGAAAAGATACTAGGGTATCTGGTTATATCTTAGAGTCGGCTCTCGAAGCAGGTATTTCATCGGCAGGTATGGATGTGGTTATGCTAGGGCCTGTTCCTACACCGGCAATTGCCTATTTAACTCGCTCGGCTAGAGCGACGGCAGGTGTTGTAATCAGCGCGTCGCATAATCCTTTTTATGATAATGGTATTAAGTTTTTCTCAGCAGATGGATTCAAAATCTCTGACGAACTTGAAATAGAAATTGAACAAACATTATTAGAATCAATGGAAACAGTTGAACCAAAGGATTTAGGTAAAGCTAGTCGAATGGTTTCTGCGGCTGAACGTTATATCGAATTTTGCAAAGGTGCGTTGGCACCTGAAACGAACTTAAAAGGTTTAAAAGTTGCAATTGATTGCGCTAATGGTGCAGCCTATCAAGTGGCTCCAAAAGTGTTCACTGAACTTGGTGCTACTGTGTCTATTATGCATAACTTGCCGAATGGTTTTAATATCAATGATCTGTGCGGTTCTACTCACATGTCTGATTTACAAGCTTTCGTTTTGGAAGAGCAATGTGATCTAGGTATAGCGTTTGATGGTGATGCGGATCGAGTGATGATGGTGGATCACACTGGCGCCATCGTTGATGGCGATCAGTTGTTATATGTGTTGACATCAAGCAAACAAGTCAAGGGAGAGCTAATTGGAGGTGTTGTTGGAACATTAATGACAAACCTTGGATTAGAAAAACGGTTTAATTATTTAGATATTCCTTTTGCACGTGCCGCAGTGGGTGATCGCTATGTGCTGCAAATGATGCAGGAAAATAATTGGTATTTTGGTGGTGAGTCGTCGGGTCATCTGATTTATTTGGATAAGTCTACTACGGGGGATGGTCTAGTCGCCGCATTATTAGTTGTTGAGGCATTGGCGGGACGTCAGAAAACGTTGCAGGAAATCGTTCAGGAATATGAAGTGTTTCCACAAAAAATGATCAATGTTTCAATTGAAGGTTCGAGCCAATCCGCTAAAGAAATTTGCGTAAACCAAGCTGTGATTGATGCTGTGCAAGAGACCGAAGCTCTCATGGCTGATAAAGGCCGAGTTTTACTTAGACCTTCAGGTACAGAACCATTAATTCGTGTCATGGTTGAAGGCCAAGATAAGCAGCAAGTGTATGATTGTTGTGAAAAGCTTGCTACTAAGGTTCAGGAGATTATTGTCAGCTAAAATTATTGTCGATTAGCTTTAATATGTCCTGATTCCTATGCATAGGTCTTGCTTTATGTTTTGGGCGTCGGTAACATCGCTCACAATTTTAATTTGTTATAAACTGTTATGCCTAATAGAAGAACACTTATTGCCGCTAATTGGAAAATGAATGGTGACCTTGCGTTACTAGAATCTATGTTGTCTGAAATTGACGCGAGTGATTTATCTGACACTGTAGATGCACTTATTTGTCCAGCATTTACTTTGCTTGGAAACTTCTCTGAAGATTCATCTTCTGTATTAAAAGGTGCGCAAAATGTCAGTCAATTTGATAGCGGTGCCTATACTGGTGAAATTTCTATTGAGATGCTAAAGGTATGCAATTGTGAGTACGTTTTAGTAGGGCATTCAGAACGTCGTGAGTTGTTTCAAGAAAGTAATGAAGTTATTGCTGAAAAATTCCAGCAAATAGCGCAGGCTGATATGAAGCCTGTGCTCTGTTTAGGCGAATCTCTTGCTGAGCGAGAATCAAAGCAAACAGAAAGTGTTTTGGCTCAGCAGTTAGATGCTGTGCTCAATGTTTCTTCTGTGGAACAATGGCAAAATGCCGTGATCGCATATGAGCCAGTCTGGGCAATCGGTACAGGAAAAACTGCAACCCCTGAAATGGCGCAAGAGACACATGAATTTATTCGCCAATATATACGCTCTAATGCAGTAACTGAGCAGTTTGCAGACTCAATTCAGATTTTATATGGTGGCAGCATGAAACCTGCAAATGCAGCGGATTTGTTAGCGCAAAATGACATTGATGGTGGCCTTGTTGGAGGTGCCTCATTAGACCCCAAAAGTTTTGTTGCAATATTAAAAGCGGTTAGCTAGCGTCCAAACTATATAATTTAAAGGTGAAATATGATCGCTAAAGTTTTATTTGTCATTATTACATTCGCAGCTATTGGCATAGTTGCCTTAGTTCTTGTTCAGCAAAGCAAGGGCGATACGGGTTCTGCATTTGGCGGCGGCGGTGGTTCTCAATCACTTTTTGGTAGTCGTGGTTCAGCTAATTTTTTAAGTCGTTTGACTTCAATATTAGTCACAGTGTTTTTTGTTTCCAGTATTGGTCTGGCATATAATTATACTCAGCTGAATGATGTTGGATATTCAGATGACCCTGTTCAGCAAGAAGGTTCAGTATTGGATTCATTAGAGAGTTTAGATTCAGAGGTGCCAGCAGTACCGGGAGCAGCTATTCCTAGTGAATCGACGCAAACTGATGTTCCAGAAATTGAAGCATTAGATTCAAACAATAACACAGTTCCTGCTGTGCCAGAATCTAATTAGTTTCTTTACAATAGATTGCTGTAATGCTTGTGAACAGATAGTGGAATTGGCAGACGAAATACAGGGAACACGAATACTGCGATGACATGAATCGAGAGTAGTTCACGCTAAATCATTCTTTAATGAGAAAGATAATCAATTAAATGCCCAGGTGGTGGAATTGGTAGACACGCTATCTTGAGGGGGTAGTGGCGCAAGCCGTGCCGGTTCAAGTCCGGCTCTGGGCACCATTTAATGGTTTTATAGGGTAGCAAGGAAGTTCATTAATTCAGCATAAGCAAGTTAATAAAAGGATATGTCTCTCTAACTTTAAGTGAAGATGTAATTGGTCGCTTGCAAACGTTTTGCTAGGAAATGAAAGGTTTAGTAGGCGATTAGAGAATAGTGACTGTTTGTTGGCTCTCATCGCTAAAAAATGTCATCTTCATCTTCATACAACAACATATTAATTGGCGAAACTTTAGTCATATTAAATTAATCACGATTCAATAAAGAAAGTAGTTGTATTGCTATTGTTAGGTGTATAGAATTCGCGCTCTTGATGCGGGATGGAGCAGTCTGGCAGCTCGTCGGGCTCATAACCCGAAGGTCGTAGGTTCAAATCCTACTCCCGCTACCAATTCTGTGAGATTGGCCAGTCAAGTAAAGTATTTATTTTTTATCACGTGTTTGTTTTTTTCGTTTGCATTCACTTAGGTGAATAGCTAGAATACGCGCACTCGTTGCGGGGTGGAGCAGTCTGGCAGCTCGTCGGGCTCATAACCCGAAGGTCGTAGGTTCAAATC
>CAZWHW010000051.1:0-6826 GCA_964633815.1 uncultured Gammaproteobacteria bacterium | reverse complement strand
GTGCAATTAATCGGGTGAAAACATAACAAGAACCACTATTCGTCTATAGCTCGGATGCGGTAAGCTGCACCTTTAATGTGGGTAATATAACTTTAATTAGGATCAAAAAATGAATAATGAATCTAAACCTCCTTTTCCTCCTTTCGACCAAGAATCTGCGATTAAGAAAGTTCGCTTGGCTGAAGATGCATGGAATTCTAAAGATGCTGAAAAGATTGCTCTTGCATATACAAGTGATAGTCAATGGCGTAACAGAAGCGAATTTTTTCACGGTAGGCAGGAAATTATCGCCTTTTTACAACGCAAGTGGGACAAGGAATTGGACTATCGATTAATCAAAGAATTATGGGCTGCATCGGGCAATAGAATAGCAGTTCGGTTTGCGTATGAGTGGCACAATGCTGCTGGGCAATGGTTCCGATCATACGGCAATGAGAATTGGGAGTTTTCCGAATTTGGTTTGATGCAACGCCGCATAGCGAGTATTAATGATCTGCAAATTAAGGAATCTGAACGAAAGTATCATTGGCCGCTTGGGCGCCGTCCTGACAATCATCCAAGCTTGTCTGAGCTTGGATTGTGAGCCAAAAAGCATAAGAATTGTTGCGATGAGAGATTTAAGGGATCAAAACCCTTTTTGGGAATTTCCAAGAATAGATTGAACAATATTCGAATCGAAAGTAAATCATTTGAATCAATAGTATTAACTTTTGATTTGAAGAAAGGCCCCTTAAAAAATGCTAAAGCAAAACAAGGTAGAATAATTGATCTAAAAAGCTTTAATAACTCGTAAATAAGTTTACGAGATTTTGTTTATGGTAAAAACAGTTAACAAGGCAAAACACTTTTGCTCACTGCGTTCGCTTCTATCAGCAATCAAGGAGTATGATGAAACAAATAACTAGAATTAACCACTTTGGATTGAGGGTTCGTGATTTAGATATATCCCGAGAATTTTATGGAAAGCTTGGGTTTAAATTTATTATAGGTCCTGTTGGGCCCGAACCTGTTGCTATTTTAGAACATCCATCTGGTGTTAATATCAATCTGATCTTAAATGGCTCTAAAGATGCACCTGAAACAAATATATTGATGGAAGGCGGTAATAAATATCCGGGTTACACACATGTCGCACTTGAGATATCTAGTTACTCTTCTGCTAAAAAAGAAGTAGAAGAATTGGGGATATCTATTACAGAGGAAGTTGAGTTCAAAGGAACTAAATTTTTCTTTATCAGAGATCCTGATAGTAATATTATAGAGTTTCATAAGCCAGCAAGCAGCTAATAAGCTGTTGAAGAAAGACTGCTAAAGTTTGGCTCGGTTTCTCTTCGCCAAACATTATCAGCTCCTTAACAGGGCGTCAGAAGGCAACCAGCACCAAAGCTATGGATCAAATTTTAATATATTCAGACAGCATCACTTGGGGAATTATTCCAAATACCAGAGAACGCCTGCCATTTGAAAAACGCTGGCCTGGTGTATTTGAAAATACTCTCATTAAGGCAGGTAAAAACTTCAGAATTATTGAAAACTGCCTTAATGGTCGTAGAACTACGTGGAGAGATCCATTTAAAGAAGGTCGAGACGGTTCGAAAGGTTTAGCTCAGGTCATCGAAATGCACACTCCTTTGAAGCTGGTAATCCTTATGCTTGGTTCAAATGATTTTCAATGCACACATGACAATAACGCATGGCTCTCAGCGCAAGGAACCGCCAAATTAATTCAAATCATTCGGCAAGCTCCAATAGAGCCAGGCATGCCTACGCCAGAAATTATGGTGGTCGCCCCACCACCAATTAGTGAACCAAAGGGATATATCGCAAATAAATTCTCAGGTTCTGAAAAACGTTGCATCGGTTTAGCTTCCGAACTAGAAAAAATGGCTAAAGAGTACTCGGTATATTTCTTCAACGCAGGTAGTGTCACGGGAGCCAGTGTTGTAGACGGCATCCATCTGGACGAAAATCAACATGAAGTATTGGGTAAAGCTGTAGCAAATGCGGTATCTGAAAGTACAATCTTCTAACAAGCGCATGTTGTCTCCTTTCGGACTGAGACAGCCACACTGTGTTTCGGTTGCCCCAAATGCGGGCGTTATGCGTTAAGAATCGATTTAAAGGTCTTGTCCGTAATATTCCAGATATGCCTAATTCAGTTTTTATGCATTGTTGAATAGTTTCTGATATAAGGATTGATATCGCTTAAATTGTGCTTGATAGCTGTTTTGCCAATGTTGATTTTCTGCTTGGGTGTAGTTTGTTTTGGCTGGTGTGCAGACTTTTTCAATATCTTCGCCAGTGTGCGCTAAGCGAGCTAGTCTGCTGGCGCCAAATGCAGGACCTAGTTCGCCATCGCTTAAATAATTGAGTGGGCGTTGTAGGACACTAGCAATGATTTCGCCCCAGAGTTTGCTTCTTGAACCACCGCCGACGACTGAGACTGCGCCAATCTCACTGTCGCCTTGCAGCAGAGCTTGTTGAGCATCTGCAAGTGAAAAAGCCACACCCTCAAGCACAGCACGCCCTAGCTCAGTACGACTGCTGTCCAAGGTCATACCAAAAAACACACCTCGAGCATCTGGATCATTGTGCGGGGTGCGCTCGCCAGACAAATAGGGCAAAAAGAGTGAATTGCTTGGCTCGCTTTGAGTGCTTTCAATCTCGGTCATCAAGCTAGAGACATTTTTCGAGCCTGAAATTTGAGAAAACCATTCTAAGCTGCTGGCTGCACTAAGAGTGACTCCCATTTGATG
Source organism: uncultured Gammaproteobacteria bacterium (assembly GCA_964633815.1). Classification (GTDB taxonomy): domain Bacteria; phylum Pseudomonadota; class Gammaproteobacteria; order Arenicellales; family Arenicellaceae; genus CALKZN01. The sequence continues at coordinate 4,070 of CAZWHW010000051.1, read as the reverse complement.
CCATGTGTTTGGTAGGGCGTGACAAAATGCATGCACCCCGCGATTGGGGTTTGGACGGAATTGATCATTGGCAACGAAATACACACCTGATGTGCCTAATGAAATGAATGCTTGGGAGTTTTTGACTGCGCCGATTCCGATTGCCGCACAGGCGTTATCACCACCACCACCAGCGATGATAATTTTGTCGGAAAGTTTTAATTCATTGGCGATGACAGGTGCGAGGTTGGAGGTTGCTTCAGAGCCTTCAAATAGTTCTGGCATATGTGCTTCAGATAAGCCGCAGGCACCAAGGCATTCGGTTGACCAATTTCTCTTTTCTACGTCCAGCCACAATGTTCCAGATGAATCAGACATGTCTGATGCAAAATGATGGCTAAGCCGAAAGCGAATATAGTCTTTTGGCAGCAACACTTTGTGGACTTGAGAAAATATCTCAGGCTCATGTTCAGCAACCCAAAGCAGTTTTGGCGCGGTGAAGCCTGGCATGGCTAGATTGCCAGTGATTTGGCTTAATTTAGGCAATCGTTGTTCAAGAGAACGACATTGGTGGTTTGAACGTCCATCATTCCAAAGGATTGCAGGTCTGAGCACTTCATTGTTCTTGCCTAGCAATACGGCGCCATGCATTTGCCCAGATAGGCCAATGGCTTGGGTTTGAGCATAGTGTTTTGGTGCATTCTCATTGAGTTCGTTAAAGGCTTTTTGGCAAGCTTGCCACCAATCTTCTGGGTTTTGTTCCGACCAACCTTGCTGTGGTCTAGAGATGCTCAGTGCAACAGTTGATTGAGCAATAATGTTTTGAGAAGCATCGACGAGAATTGCCTTGATGCTAGAAGTGCCGATGTCTAATCCGATGTACATTTTATTTTAATTCGTAGCAGTTTGATTTTAAAAAAACTAAAGGAAAAATCGTTTGATCTTTTATATTGGCGTCATATGTTTTTTATAATAGTTTAAATTCACAAAAAATCTATTAGTATTTAAGTTCGACGGCTAAACCCTGACAGAATAATCTATCGCGAGACTGAGTAAACACCAAGCGCTTGGAATAAAAAACAGCCACCAACGGCGGATATTTAGGGCGATCAATGCTCCTATGGTCAATAAACTTGTAGGATTTGGGGCAATGGAAAAAATCTCAACAGATTGCCAAGAACGATCATTAAACGCAGGGATGATTAGAAAAAGAATCATGCTTGTCAGCATAAATAATAGGCCAAATTTTTGTTGATTTTTGCTAACTTTTTTAGGCTGTGAAGCAGTTAAGTTAAACAATAGCAGTAGTGCAGCTTGAAGAAAAAATAATCCAGCAAAATAAAGACCAACCCAGTTCAACTCATTGAGTAATTTGATGTGAAATTGATATCCACAAAAACACCAAGCTATTATGAGCAACCAACAAGTATATTTCAGTTGTTGACGGCTCACGAAAGCAAGAAGCACAACACCGAGCAAGGCGAAAACAGGTGTGAAGGGCCATAAATTAGTATTGGCTCGGGAAAATAGATGAATATAAACATCCATTGTGATCGGCACAAAGTCAGCCAAAGAATAGCTTAGCCAATCACTAAACATAAAATTAGTATATTCAAAAAATAGAGTGTTAGATTGTTTTTAAGTAGTCCAACATTTTTTTGCGCATAGCGGCATTGGGCAAAGATCCTGTTGCTGCGCCCATGTTTTCTTGCATGTGTTCCAGTTTCGTCGTAGCAGGAATCGCGCATGTCACCGCTGAGTGAGAAACGATAAATTTAAGTAAGAACTGTGGCCAATTTTCGCATTGAATATCACTGGCAAATGAGGGCAACGGTGCTTGGCTTCGTTGCAGTTGACTGACTAAGTAACCGCCTTGAAAAGGTCGGTTTGCAATGACTGCAATGCCTTTTTCTTTGGCTAGAGGCAGCAGTCGTTGTTCAACTTCGCGATCTACCATATTGTATGTTAATTGAACAAAATCAATGGGTTGCGTTGCCATTATTTTTTCTAAATCGCTATGCCGTCTGCCATGTGATGTGGTGATGCCGATATAGCCTAGCTCGCCATTTTGACGCATTTGTTTGAGCACTTCTAGATGTTCTTGCCAGCGCACGAGGTTGTGAACTTGTAATAGGTCAAAATTGTTAACTCGCCACGCATTGGATGTTTTTTGAATTTGTTTGCGTGTAGCTGATTTATCCCGCGTCCAGACTTTCTCTGCTGAGAATAAGTTTTGCGGGTAGTTGAGTTGCTCTAAGCCGTGACCGATGACTTGTTGCGACGAGCCGTACATCGGTGAGCTGTCCACCATATGTCCACCGAGTTGGAAAAATAAGTCTAAGATTTCTTTGCGATTATCTTGTAAATCTGGATCACTACCAACATTGAATGTTTGCCATGAACCCATGCCGATAACCGTTAGAGGCTGTTGGCTCGATGGAATGATTTTTTGTAAGAGATGATGTTCTGGTTGGCTTTTTACACTTTTAGCAAAAATAGGATTAACTAAGGGGATTGCGGTACTAATGCTCAACAATTGAATGAAATTTCGACGACTTAATTGCTTCATGAATCACCTTTGTCTATCATTTTTAATGATTAAAAAATAACAAAAATATGTTTTTGAAATTTTAATATGACCTTTAATATAGTCAATAATGCGAAAAAAGATTAACAATTACCTTAATGTTAATTTAATTTTAATGCATCTGTAGATTGTAGATTTTGGTATTTTTTGTTTGTCCGCGTCACTTTTGAATCGTTAAGTACTCTCCGAAGTGGTTATGGTTTCCTGAGAGTAGCATGATATAGGCATTGGTAATGCTCTGTGGGGGCACAATGCTATCTTGACTCTCACCGGGGTGTGAGCGGCGACGAAATGAAGTTCTGACAGCGCCAGGGTCGATAGAATTGACAATGATATTAGTAGGATTTTCTAATTCCTCTGCCCAAATTTTCATTTGTGCTTCTAGCCCACCATAAGCAACTCCATAAGCCCCCCAATAAGCTCCAGGCTGGCGACCGCATTGAGCGCTGGTGAATATTAATTGTGCTTGTTTTGATTCTTTTAAGGCAGGAAGCAAGCCACGAGTTAAGAAATAAGGTGCTTGCAGATTGATCAGCATAACTTTTTGCCAATATTCAAGGTCGTATTGATCCATAGGTGAAGGCGAGCCCAGTTCTGCGGCATTGTGCAGCAAACCATCTAAATGACCAAAGTCTGTCATGATCCCATCGAGGATGATATCAATTGTTTGCGGATTGGTTTCTAATAAGTCGAAAGGTAGCATCACTGGTTCTGCGAAGCCTTGTTGATTGATGTTATCGTAGACTTTTTCTAGGTGGCGGGTTTTTTTGTCAAGCAAAATCACGGTGGCGCCATGTTTTGCGGCTGCAATACTAACCGCTTTGCCAATGCCATCAGCGGCACCTGTGATGAGGATGGTTTTATTGGCAAGGCATTGTGGTTCAGGCGTGAATGCTTGCCATTGCAAAGCAGTAGTAGGTAGGCTCATAGCAACGAATGGATGTATTATTATGTTAATTTAGTTTGTTTGGTTTTTTGGGTTTTTGCTGTAATGGCACTTCTGGTGTGTCATTTTCACTAGATTCGGGAATATTTTTAGTTAATTTCCTTGTGGGGGTTTGAATGGCTTTGCTTTGCTCAATATCTTTATGCGAATCGATGCCAAGCTCGATGAATTTTTTTGCGCCAGGCAAAACATTTCCTTCATAAGAGCCCAGTAGTTTGTTGAATGTTGCCACGCTAGAGTCTAGGTTTTTACCCAATTTTGCCATGTGCTCTGATAGCGTACCAATGCGCTGATGCAAATCATGACCAATTTTGCGAATGGTTTCAGCATTTTGATTGAGATTTTCTTGATTCCAACCATAAGCAACTGCGCGCAATAACCCGACTAGGCTGGTTGGGGTAGCTAAAATCACACGTTGTTGCATGGCATATTCCAAGAGCGTTTTATCTTGATCAAGTGCGGCACTTAAGAATTGATCTCCAGGGATGAATAACACCACAAAGTCAGGAGCTTGATGGAATTGCTCCCAATATTTTTTCATGGCTAATTCTTTGATGC
>CAZWHW010000050.1:0-7446 GCA_964633815.1 uncultured Gammaproteobacteria bacterium | reverse complement strand
ATAGTTTGCATTGCCCCAATCGGCGCACAAGTGAATTCACTAGGCTCATGCGCATTAGTTGCATAATCGACTATGCGAGCCAGCGGTTTAATACCTAATTGTTCGGCTTTTTCTTTGCTCATCAGAACCAAAGCCGAAGCACCATCAGAGATAGAGCTCGCATTTGCAGCGGTGATAGTTCCATCTTTTTTAAAGGCTGGACGCAATGAAGGGATTTTCTCAGGTCTTGCCTGCATCGGCTGCTCATCAGTCTCAACAACAGTGTCACCTTTGCGACCCTTAATAGTTACTGGCGCGATCTCATCAACAAACCAACCTTCTTTGATTGCAGTTTGCGCTCTTTCCAAAGAACTAAGTGCATATTCATCCATTGCTTCACGCGTTAAATTATAATTATCAGCTGTGTTCTGCGCATGCACGCCCATGGCACTGCCGCTGTAGGCATCTTGCAAGCCGTCCATAAACATATGGTCGTATATTTCACTGTTACCAAAACGGTAACCCGCACGCGCCTTGCTTAACATATATGGTGCTAGTGACATGGACTCCATGCCACCGGCAATGACAACATCGGCAGCACCTGTTTTGATTTGATCAGCGCCCAACATAGCGGCCTTCATGCCTGAGCCGCACACTTTGTTAACCGTAGTGCACGGCACAGCATTGCTCAAACCTGCCCCTAAAGATGCTTGTCTGGCAGGCGCCTGCCCTAGAGCAGCACTTAGGACATTGCCCATATATACTTCATCTACGTCTTCCGGAGAAACACCCCCTTTTTCTAAAGCGGCAGCGATTGCTACAGAACCCAACTCTGTTGCTGGAACAGATGATAATCCGCCCTGCAAACCACCCATAGGAGTCCGCTGCGCAGCTACGATAACTATTTCTTTGATTGAACTCATATTTTAACAACCTCTCACTAAAATCACTTCAGGAACATGGTCAGGATGCTGACAAGTTTGTTCTTAAGCCAGCATAATATAATCATTGATTTCTATGCAACAGCCTTGTTACATTCAGTGAACGCATTTGTCCTTTGGAAACGGCAATGACTTTAGATAATTAGGTGATGATTCAGGTTAAATGAATTACCCGCAACGGCATAATTCCCCTAGGATTGTTGAACTTGATTCATTGCTTTGATTGTTGTCGGCTCACAATCCTATTCAGCAGTGCACGCATTTTCATAGGCGTCGTGTTCCATTCATCAATTGGTGAACTCGCCTTTATTTGGATTATTTCATCGTCTTGTTTGTGCAAAATAATAAACAAAAAAGTTTTTTGTTCACTCCCAAAAATATGATCGATAACCTGAAAAGCTGCTTCAACAGTTTCAAAAACTTTTCCATGAATTATCTTGCTTTGTGTTTTGTTGCCCAACTTAATTAAATTAGGAAATTCTTCTTTTAATCTTGCTTCAAGTGAATCGAATCCAGCATTAACAGATCCAATGGCTGGAGAGACTATTACAGTACTTGTTATTTGGTTTTCTGGCGTAACAATCAAATAGCCTGTACTAATTATTATGTGTCCAGATCCAGTTTTTCGGCGAGTTAAATTGCCGCGTTCCATCTCTTCAAATTTTTCAGGAAAATGCCATTCTAAATTCTCGGCATTTAAAATAGAAACTTGCGCATAGCTCAAGTTTGCTGATATTAGCAAAAACAATAAACAACAAATTAGAACAATCGTTTTCAATAGTATGTATATAGCCTCTTATACATTATACATTAAAGCGAAAATGCACTACATCGCCATCTTGCATGATGTATTCTTTGCCTTCTAAGCGAAACTTGCCTGCTTCTTTTGCGCCTTGTTCGCCGTTGAGTTTGTCATAGTCGTCATAGGCAGTGACTTCGGCGCGAATAAAGCCTCGCTCGAAATCAGTGTGAATCACACCTGCTGCTTGGGGTGCGGTTGCGCCGATTCTCACTGTCCATGCACGAACTTCTTTTTGACCAGCAGTAAAGTAAGTTTGCAAACCGAGCAAATCATAACCCGCGCGAATCACCCGATTCAGACCAGGCTCATCTTGACCAATTTCTTGTAAAAATTCGATTTTTTCTTCGTCGTCAAGTTCAGCAATTTCAGATTCAATCGATGCGCAGATCACTACAACACCCGAATTTTCAGATTCAGCAAGTTTGGTGACCACATCCAAAAGTGGATTATTTTCAAAACCATCTTCTGAAACATTCGCGACATACATGGTTGGTTTAGCGGTCATCAAACACAAGTGTTTCATCGCTATTTGCTGATCTTCATCCAAATCCATAGAGCGTACTGGTTCACCTTCATTCAAATGTGCCAATACTTGTTCAAACAATTCTTTAAGTTTGACCTGTTCTTTATCACCCGATTTAGAACGCTTTGCCGCACGCTCAATAGCGCGCTCAACCACTTCCATATCAGCAAGACCTAATTCCGTGTTGATAATCTCAATGTCAGCCAATGGATCAACCTTGCCAGCCACATGCACAACATTTTCATCTTCAAAGCAGCGCACTACATGTGCAATTGCATCGACTTCACGAATGTTCGCCAAGAATTGATTTCCTAGACCCTCACCTTTAGATGCCCCTTCAACCAAACCAGCAATATCAACAAACTCCATCGTCGCGGGTATAGTTTTCTCCGGTGGCGTAATTTCTACCAAACGTGCAAGGCGAATATCAGGCACTTCAACCATGCCGACATTTGGCTCTATGGTACAGAAAGGATAATTTTCCGCCTGAATGCCCGAATTCGTCAGTGCATTAAACAATGTTGATTTGCCTACATTTGGTAAGCCGACAATTCCGCATTTAAAACCCATAGTTTTCGCCTATCTTTCGAATAGTTTATCGTGTGTGCAATTCATTCATTGCCAATTGTATTTCGCCAGCAAACATTTTTGGCATGACGCGACTTGCCTCAATGAATGAATCTAGCATTAATTGATGATCTTGTTTTGGTGCTTTTTTTAACACAAAGCCTGTCACCGCACTAGCATGTCCAGGATGACCAATGCCTATCCGCAGTCGAGCAAAATCTTTGCTGCCAGTTTTGGCAATAATGTCACGCAAGCCATTATGCCCTCCATGTCCGCCTGAAAATTTCAATTTGGCAATTCCTGGAGGCAAGTCGAGCTCATCATGCACCACCAACACTTCTGCGATGTTGATTTTGTAAAAATTCATAGCTGCGACCACCGCTTTGCCAGACAAATTCATAAATGTGTCAGGCGCCAGCAATCTGACAGTGCCACCATCGAACTCAAGCTTAACCGTTTTTCCAAAGCAGTTTTTATCTGTCTTGAGCTCTGCGTTAAATTCACGGCACAGCTCATCTAAAAACAAAAACCCGGCGTTGTGCCGGGTTTCGTTATATTTTTCGCCCGGATTGCCTAAACCGACAACCAGTTTAATTGGCGATGCTTGCATTATGATGCTAGAGCATGAAGCGCGCGAAAGTTATTCCGCGTCGCCACCTTCAGCTGCTTCACCTTCAGCTGCTTCGCCTTCAACGCCTTCATCGCCTTCTTCAGCTTCCACTGTTTGTGGCTTCTTCGGTGCCAAGATACTCGCAACTGCGTGATCTTCTGCTTCGCCTTTTTCAACTGCCGAAGCTAGTTCAACGCCTTCTGGCAATACAATATCTGAAATATGTACTGCGTCACCCATGCCAAGTTCAATAACATTTACTTCTAAGAATTCAGGAAGATCAACTGCCAAACAAGCAACATCAATTTGCGTGATACCTTGTGTCAAAATACCTTTTTCAACCGCAACACCTGGTGCTTCTTCGCCACCAAGCAAAGAAATAGGAACAGTCATTGTAATCTTGTCTTTACGGCTTACACGCTGGAAATCTAAATGTAGAATTTGTGATTTCCAAGGATGCACTTGCACATCACGCAACACAGCACGCTGTTGATCACCATCTAAATCAATTTTAACCAATGATGAATGAAACGCTTCAACTTCTAGTTGATGCATGATTTTATTGTGATCAACCAAGATATATTGGTCCGGCTCACCACCACCATAAACAACACATGGCACCATGCCTTCTTTGCGCGCGCGGCGACTAGCTGCTGTGCCACTGCCCGTTCTTGCTTGTGCTTCTACGATAAAATTATTGCTACTCATTTTCTGCTCCCGACCCTTCCGACCATATTTCCTAACTGTTAATTGAAAAGCTAGGCTAGCCGTATCTGTCTATATGTTTAAAATAAAAGTTAAATATAAATAGGCTTAATCGCCTTCTTCAAAAAGTGAACTAATCGAATCACCTACTGTGATACGTTTGATCGATTCACCTAAAATCTTCGAAATCGTCAATTGACGAACTTTTTTGCACTGCTTCGCATCATCTGACAATGGAATCGTGTCAGTTACCACCACTTCATCCAACTCGGATGGAGTGATACGCTCAATCGCCGCACCTGAAAGCACCGCATGAGTACAATAGGCTCGCACTGCTGTCGCGCCTGCATCTTTTAACGCCTTAGCCGCATGACAAAGTGTATTTGCAGTATCAACCATATCGTCAATTAACACACAACTACGCCCTTTAACATCACCAATGATATTCATCACCTCAGCAACATTAGCTTTTGGGCGGCGTTTATCAATAATAGCTAAATCTACGCTAAGACGTTTAGCAAGCGCACGAGCTCGAACCACACCACCAACATCCGGGGAAACTACCATCATGTTCTGTTCTGGCAGATTGCGCATATCTTCCAACAGCACTGGCGAACCATAAATATTGTCAGTCGGTATCGAGAAAAAACCTTGAATTTGATCAGCATGCAAATCCATCGTTAACACCCGATCAGCGCCTGCCGTTGCCACCATATCAGCGACTAGCTTCGCCGTGATAGCAACACGCGTGTTACGCGGGCGACGATCTTGCCTAGCATAACCATAATATGGCATCACTGCAGTAATTCGCGAAGCTGATGAGCGACGACTTGCATCGATCAAAATCAACAATTCCATTAGATTTTTATGACTAGGTGCGCACGTTGGTTGAATGATAAAAATATCGCGTCCACGAATATTTTCTTTCACTTCAACGGCAATCTCACCATCGCTGAATTGCTCTACACGAGCACGACCTAAATCACGACCAATATATTGCGCGACTTTTTGTGCAAGTTCGGGGTTGGCATTGCCAGTGAATATTGCCAGATTTTCAAGAGACATGATTTAAAAGACCTTGTGCTTAATTTGCGTCAGAGTTTCCCCTGAGTATTTCAAAACGCAACCTTAACTCATATAGTTATATGTATCAAAAAAAGGTATCAAAAAATTCGTGAAAATGGCTGGGGTGGAAGGATTCGAACCTTCGAATGCCGGCATCAAAAGCCGGTGCCTTAACCGCTTGGCCACACCCCATCATTAATCGGATGTTTTTGCACGCCGCGAGCGACGAAACAATTCAAAAACTCTGGTGCCTCAGAAACAATTTTTTGGCCAAATTTATCATTGATAACTGGCAAAAAAACTGAAGCTCCAGTTCCGCTCATTTGTGGTGAAAATTCAGCTTCGCTACTACTTTCGCGAAACTGCTCAAACCACTGAAACGTTTGTTCTACAAGCGGATAATCTTTCCTGACAATCTCTTCGAGATCATTTTCTCGGCTACCATCAAGGAAGGCGCGTATTTTGATGCCGTCTTGCGAGTTTGTCAATCGTTTCAGCACATCTTTATGCTGAAAAATTGATGCAGTTGATACATTCACCTTAGGTGTCGCTACTACATAGCAAATTTCAGGCAAATCAATGGGTGTAAATCGTTCACCCACACCTTCTGCCCAAACACTTTGCCCATAAATAAACACTGGCACATCAGCACCTAATTTCAAACCAATGTCTTGCAGTTCTTGGCGAGAAAATCCAAGTTTCCATAGATGGTTAACCACCATTAATGTGGTTGCAGCATTGGAGCTACCGCCACCAATCCCGCCACCCAAAGGCAAACGTTTCTCCAGACCAATACAAACATCAAGTTTTTTGCCTGACGCTCTTTCCAAGGATTGAACCGCTTTGACACAAATATCATCATCAAATTCAACTATCTCAGAAAAACTTCCGCAATCGCGTTCAATCTGACCTGAATCACTTCGCAAAAACCACATATCATCGCCAAAATCTAACAACTGAAAAACCGTTTGCAAGTCATGATATCCATCCGAGCGACGTCTCAATACTCTCAACATTAGATTTAGCTTAGCTGGCGCCATCCAGCGTTTTACTGTTTGTTGATGTTTCACTGGAAGAATCTGTAATTATTCTGTGGCGGGGGCAAAACTCTTGATCACCAACTTCACTTTGGCCTGATTACCTCGGTGCACGGCAGTAATTTTTTTTGGCACAGCTTGCTGCAAAATTGGATCAACAACATACCGATCAAATTGAATTTCCCATTCGCTTTGCTGCAAAGTTTGCAATTGTCCTTGTTCATTCAACCAGAATTTCCCGCTGGCATTTGGTGAAGGCATGCCAAACAACCAATAACGCATCTCAGACACAGGTAAACGCCATCCTGTGAGATTGAACAATAAACTTTCCGCATCTACTCCGTTAGATGTCTGATTGCCTGAAATCAAGCTAGCACGATTATCTTTAGACACTAATTCAACCGAACCAGTGCCAATCGGCCCAATAAGACGAACCCTTTCTTGATCAATTACATCATTCAATCTCAAATTATCTAGCAAGTCACCCTGAAAACTCCATCGAATACGCCCAGCACCCGATTCTTTTGGATCAACATAACTAAATGAACCTGCCAGTTGCCATTCTGAAACCTTGCCTCTGACTTCCCCAATAGACGTGAATACTGCAGATGAGTATTGTTCACGATTATTCTGCTCTAAAAACTGTCCACCTTCTTTTATTTCGCCTTCCGGTTTGGGCACACTTTGACAAGCAGCCAAAAAAGCAACTATTAATACGGAACCAATTAAACGAATTTTTTGCATAGTATTTCTCAAGCTTTAGCAAAGCTATTCATGACTTTTTTCCTTTTTTTCAGACTGTGTTATTACCACAAGAGACAACAAGAAGCAGATTGTCGAACTTATTCCAAAGATCCATTTAGACAATGTCGAAGACTCTTGAAAAAAACCGATGCCAAAACCGATCATCGAAAAACATAACAGTGTCAACGATACCAACCAATTATTTTTTGATACGCTTTCTCTTTTTATTAGGAAAACGCCACATAACACGAACAATAAACCTAAAAATGCCATCACCCACAGTGGCACGTGCACGCCATTGGCAACAACTAATTGAAAACCCACAAGTACAAAATAAACGCCTAATGCAATCATAAACAATGCTATCAATGAATGTTTTTGTTCTGATGCCATTATTTGAGTCTTTTGTTATTTATGAAGATGTTATTTTCAGCACACAGTCTCATAAATCATGATCAATTTCAACGAAGAAA
>CAZWHW010000049.1:0-7797 GCA_964633815.1 uncultured Gammaproteobacteria bacterium | reverse complement strand
CTGGCGTCAACAATTGGTTCTTGTTCTGCACTGGCGCCGATAATTGAATAGTTTGAACCATCCCATCTTTTTACCAACTGATTTATCGCACCTGTCACATTAGTCGCCGCAGGGAAATTCAAACTAACAAATCGTTGTGTTTCAGCAGTCTGAGCAAAAAGTTTAGTGCTTTTTTGATCATCATATAATTGAATACAACCACGGAAAAGTTGTAAATTCAAAGAAGCAACCCTTTCAGCTGCAACAAATGCATCCAACACTTTCAAACCATAAATTTCATTCTGAAAATTAATAAATTCAGTTAGTCGAGATGAAGACTCATAAGGAAAAGAATTATTACTTTGTTCTGCAAAAAACTTGCTTTGATTCTCCGCGTAAGCATTCAAACGCTCATGATTGAGTTGCAAAATCAAACTTAATGTGAAATCACTCAATACATAATTTACTGCTTTTAATTGTTGATTCTGTGGTTCAAGCAATAACCTTTTCGAAAACTCTCTAGCACTTTGCAACAATTGCCAAATTTTTTGCTTTAGCGATTTATTTTTCAGCTCCTTCAAAACATCTGGATTGTTTGTTTTTAGATAGGAATTACCCACCTCTAACAACTCAATGTTTGGTGAACAAAGCACTTGTTGAGAAAAATTATATATTGGATTTTTTCTATTTTCTGGCAAACTTCTTGCGCCAGAACGAGTAAATAAATAAGCAGCTTCTGTATCAAAAAATTGTATTAATTGCGTATTATCAGCAAATAATTCAAGATTTTTTATTTTCATTTTGCCGAAACTTGATTCAGAAAATTCATCCTTATTTAACTCAATGTTTCTACCTGCAATTTTGATTTGATCCTTTAATTCATTTATCCATTGATTGTATTGCTGGTTATTTGTCATTCGATACCAAAGATCAACTGAATCTAATGCTACATTCTGCTCAATCAATGAAAAAAAACTATCATTTTGAGATACTCGGGAAAAAGTGGTACTTAATAATGCCCAAGTTTTTTCCAGATCAAATAGCTCTTGGAAATATAAATTCGAATCATCTGCTATTGTATAAAATCTCGTCGAGACCTCTGGAGTTTGCACTAAAAATGGGTCCCTCAATCTAAAGCCAAGACTTTTAAAAACCTCTATTGGTAATAAACCAGTTTCTTTTTTATTAACCAGCCTCTCAAACAACTTTTGACTATTGTTTTTGCGTAATTCAGTGTTCAGCCGCAACACTGATTTAATAAACATTGATAAATCAACTGGCTCTTTTAAAGCCTCGGTAGAATTTACTGCCTGAGAATCCTGTGGACTATCGACACTTTGTTTCTCAGAAGTTTCTGAAATTCTTTTTTCTTGGGCAAAACTGGTCGATTGCAACAACAATGAGAGCACAAACCACAAACATAAAAATGCCAATTTCAAAGGAATATATTTTAATAAAGATTGCGACATCAATATCACCTAATAGAGATAGTTTTATATAAATGTGTATTAAATTGTTTGAGTCTACTCTCACCAAATAACACATAATTTTCAGGTTCGAAGTCAGCCATATAACAAATCAATTGCGAAGGATTAGACAAACCTAAACCAATAAAACATGCTGAACGTGCTGCAATCAACATATCTACAAGCATTTCTTGCCCTGCTGAACGCTTATTACTTTTCGGATCATAATGAATACCCACATCAGAGCTTGAACGTTGTGAGTCAGTAGTGACCAAACGCTTGCCAAAGGTCTGGCGATATACTGTCAATAAACTGTCGTCATCAGTCATTAAAAATAACTTTGAATACTCTGGCATTTCACTCAAACGCTTTTTTGCCAACTCTAAAGTTTGACCTGGGATAGAGGTCATTGCTCGATAACCCTCATCTTTATCAGAACCTCGTGCATGTACAGCTAAAAATGGTTCAGAAAGATTTTCTGCAATGAAACTATCAGCTAACGCTTGTATTTTAGGCTGAGGACGTAGATATTTTTTCATTAAAAAACGATATGTCTCATCATGATCAAGCGATTCAAAATGATGACCAGCTGGTAACCATGGTCGAATATTGATAATACCTGCATAATAATCTGCAACAGTCACTTCAGCAGAAGTGTTTAGAAAATACAATGCTGATAGCTTTGCAAAATCACCAGTTTTTTTTTGTACATTCTCTTGCAGGATGTTGTTTGCATTCCATTTAGGAGGAAATATTGACTGTAAAGAGTCTTTACTAAGCGAACTTATCGAATGCTGATTAAATGGTTCAAAAAAATGCGAAAAAACGCAAGTTGAACCCATTTGTCTGTATAAAAAATTCTCTCCCCAGTGAACAATTGGCGTCCGGTTTAATATTTCAGCCAAATAAGCTTGACCCATTAATGAAAACATTTCAGCGCCAAAACCAAATCCCCAAGCTTTAATGATATGAAATTTCTCTGGTTGCGCATTTTCACTCGCATGATTAACTTGTTGGCATTCAACTTTAAATTGATTAATTCCTGCAAGGTCTATGTGTAAATCCGCGGCTAAATCAGCAATGTTTCGGTCTGCTTGAATCGCAAATTGATGAAAGTGTTGGAACCTTTCGTGTAAGTTAAAATGTCGAGCCACGTAAGCCGCTGCTAAATTCGCATGTGGGTCTTTAGGCAGTTCTCGTAAAACAATCTGAGCATACATGTCTAATTGAGACATATTTGCATCGTCAACTAACATCGCCATTTGGTTGATTTTAGGTAATGGCGGCAAACCATTCGGACGGACAGGTTCAAATGTCATACTGTTCAAAGAAAATTTAAGCTTTTAATAATCGAATTGGTTTATACATCAAAATAAATCGATTCATTCCAGATTGAAGGAAGACAGGGTTTTTTGAATTATGAATCTTTGGACTATCCTCTGGCAGGGTTAATTCCAAGTCTATTGGTGGAAATATATTTGAATTAGCAATAGATCGTGCATAGCTATCTAATTCTTGACTATCCTGCGGTAATGGTCCAATTAAAGCAGCACCACCTTCTTTTAAAGACTCGTAAATACGCAAAAATACTTCGATCGTATAAAACTCTTGCAACATTGAGTTTGTAATAACGAAATCATAAATTTTCTCTTGCTTAGTCTTTCCTTCCGAAAGACGAAATTGTGGTTCAAGATATTTTTCAGACATTATGGAAGCCTTAGGAAAATATCGCGTCCACATATCAACCTGCCAATCATCATCACCCATCACTAACATTCTAGAAACATCTTGGCGACGTTCACAATACAATAGTTCAATCCAATTCGTTAAGAATTCTGGGACAGCATTATAGTCACGATTAAATTGCTCAAAATATAACTTTGATTTTCTTTTACGATTTTCATAAGCAGCTTGCTTGGCAATAAAATTAATATTGCGAAACCCCCAAAATTGATGCTTTGGATCACCAAACACTTTAATATTTTTCTTAGCACTTAGTAATGTCAGAATCGCTTGATCATGACAATGTCTGATAAAACCAGGCTCGTTATTTCCACCTAAAACGTTGGGGTCATCGGTGATTAATCGTGGATCTAAACTTCTACTTAACCATTCTTTCAAAAATTCGACCACCTCATCTGATTTACGCCACATAGTGTAGCCCGCTTGAACAGTAGGAATTTTTTTATATTTCTCGTCTACACATTCTAAAATTCTATAACAATCACTTTTAATCCATATAGATGAATGCCCATGATGAGGCAAATAAACACCTGGCATCATACCGTTATGCTTTTTTGCCCAATCAACAATTGGTAATAAGGATTCTGTAATTTGGTTACCATGATCAAAATCAACTCCATCCGTAGGTCTACCTATATCACAATAAAAAACGAAATCACCATGTTTGGCTTCTTTCATTGTTTCTAAAATAATATATGGCTTCCATGCCCAATAACCACAACCTTTTGAACGGTCCAATAATTCAGTATTCTTTTTATAAAAATTGGTCTCGCGTAAACGCTGCAAATCCCAAGAATGAACTTTATCAACTTCACCATGCATCATAGCTGTTTTATTCAGCATAGCTTGACGATTTTTTAACTGCGTTTCAGAATGGAATGATTCATTTTGATCAATCACTCCATAAAAACTCACCATATGTAGCATAAAATCTTTGCTTAACATTATATAAATCCTTTAAAAACCACTTTCTCGAATCATTGTACCTAATAAACTATTAAAAAAACGACTAATAAAGCTTTTACGTTCTCCAGGTAAAATCACTCTTCCTCTTATAAGAATTGGTAAATCCTTCGGATCAACAGCTTGATCAATAGCTATTCTCACTAGGTAAAGCGGGTTTTCTGGTTGTAATTTGCCCGTTTCACTATTGGTAGTCGCTGCAATAGGCCCACCCGTTGTACTAGATAAAATTTCATAGTCCAAAGTATTCAAATTAGCAGAATCGACACCAATAATTTTGCCATCAACTGGTTTGAAATATGAATTTTCAGGATAAAATTTAATGTCACCTTCAGGAAATAAGCGTTGTAAATCATATTCACCAATATAAGCATACATTTGTAATTCAGAAGTATCAGCAAATGCCATTATTGGGCTATTGCTATCAATCCAGCCGCCTTGTTTTGCAATATCACTCACCCAAATTAATTTGCCATCATAGGGTGCTTGCACATGAAGTTTTTGCATCTCACGTAAGACTCTAAGATATCGACCATTGGCTTCTTGCAAAAATTCTTGTTCAAGCGCACGATTTTCTAGAAGAACTTGTGATCCTGTTCGCTGCAGTGCTAACTGGTAATAATCAATATTGTTCTGCTCAGACTGCAATGAAGCCGACAACTCAGGGTTTTCCATTTTAAACAAAGTTTCTCCAAGACGGAGTTGTGACCCCTCTTCAGGCACATACAGCACTTTGCCTTCCACTCCAGGGAAGAGTTCAATATGTTGTTTCGGGGCGATGACCGCGGGAGTTTGAATTGTCGACCGCCAAGGAATAACAAGCAATAAAATCACTGTGAAAATAATACTAAATGAAGTAATACTATACTTATTCCAATTCATTTCTTGCCTACGTTTAAACCATTCAATACATGTTTCTATGATAGGCCATAAAACCATTCTCATGACCATAGTGCCCAGTAAGAAAATCCCAAGAAGCTTGAATACTCTAGAAAAAATTAACAAGCCGATCCCTATAAAAATCAGCATACGGTAAAACCATGAAAGAATAGCAAAAACAATTGAAAAATTAACTTGTTTTTCTGGTAACTTAACGGGCTTGTCATCGGCAAAACCCATGACTGTATTTCCAAAAAACCATTGAGCTAATTTATTTGAACGTTCACGTAAATTTTGAATACCCACTAAATCAGATAGCACCCAGTAACCATCCCAACGCAAAAAAGGACTTAAGTTAATGGCTAAGGTCGCAATCCAAGCCGCCGTTCCTAAATAAAAACAACCATTTCTGAAACCTCCATCGGGTAATACAGACCATAATATAGTCGCGATAATAGCTAACTGTAGTTCTGCCAGAACCCCAGCTGAGCCAATGGCAATCCGTTGCTTTCGAGATTCTAACTTCCATGATTCAGTGGTATCAGTATATAAAAAACCAAAAATAAACATCCACATTAAGCCCATAGTAGGCACTTTCAAGCCTAAATATTTAGCTGTATAGGCGTGACCAAACTCATGAAAAGATTTAGAAACTGCCAATGCAAAAAATAAATATAACGCGCCTTCCCAAGATAAGGCTGCATTGACGTAACCTTTGAACGAATGCCATTGTTGCAAAACACCTATAATCGCAAACACTAGCAACACAAGGTATACATGAAAAGCCTGCTTTGTCATCAATGGGCGAACTATCCACAACGTTGATTCTAAAAACCGATCTGGTCGAATTAGCGGTATCCTAAACGAGAGATAACCCATAGGATTTAACTTTATTTTTGATTTTCGTTTTTGCTCTTCAACCTTATTAGATTTTTGTATCAATCCTTCAATTCCGGTGGAGGTCTCATTGTCTACTAATACCTCTTGTTGACTCAAAAACCCTTGCAAAGCAACCACATCATTTGGCTCAGCATATAATGTTGTTTCCTTACAAACACTATGCGCAATTTTTTCACTATCACGTAAATGCCAACGTTTTAGAATTTCGTACTCTAGCCAACCGATATTAAAAAAGCGATTCTTCCAACGATCATGCAAAACATAGGTTGGCAAACCTTCATGACTTCGAGTGCCTTGATATAAGTCGATATCAGGCCGGAGTGTTGATGCTAAATAGGCCATAAATAATTCAATTTAAATACCTAAAAACCGTCTAACTGAAGAAATTGGTCGCCGAAAAAAGTACATGAATAACGACAGTTTGCTACTGCTATAAACTTTCGCTGTGCCCGCCCAACCTATTCTGCCTTTGTATTCACTCGAATCAAATTGAGCTTTCATATGAAAAGCATAATCACCATTTTCGCGGCTTCGTGGTTCATAACTAGTTTGTCGCAATTTCGCTTTGATAGGCTTAGTCGGATCTGTATTTAAAAATAACAGCACTTCATCATCCACTTTAAAATCTATCGTATCGCCTACAGGCATATAGATATCAATTTCTACTTCATTGACGTCTGCAAGCAACATAATCCTTTGACCAATCATGACAGATTGACCTAGAAATTCAAACTTGTCTGTATAAATCGCCAAACCATCTTGAGCTGCATAAATTTTTGAGCGATCTAATAGTGATTGCGCTCGATCAACATTTAATTGCGCACCATCAACTTTGGATTGCAACAAATTTACTTCAGCCCGCGCATCTTCTTGATTAAAAGAACGTTGAGAGGCAATTAAGAACTCAGTTTTAGCTGAGGCTAATTCTTTAATGGCAACATCCAAATCACTAATCATTTGGTCAGCATCCAAAGAAACTAATAAATCCCCTTTTGTTACAAATTCATTGGGCTGAACATGAATATCTTGAATAACACCACTTATTGAAGAACTAACAATAGTCGGTTTTGTCGGAACTACACTAGCAGGCGCTAGAGCAGACTCTCTTACAGGAATGGCCAGAATCAGTGCAATAATTAAAAAAGCTGCCAGTTTTTGTAAACTAGAACGTGTGAATCTTGCCACTAAACCAAATTGCTTTTTACGATTCTCTGGAAACTGGAACCACACATATTCAAAGGTTTGTGACAGTGGAATAAACAGGTTTTGGCATGACTCCGTAACAGCCTCTTCATGGAAAATAATCAAACCTGCCTCAGCTTTATTATCTTTTGCATAAGGCAACCACTGGCAAAACGGTGGTAAAAAACTTTCCCATTGTTCTTTTAAAGTTCTATCCTTTTTTAATGCATCAATATTAAATAATAGCGGCTCATTGCTTTTTTCTGATTTAAGCGTTTTATTAATCAAACCTATTAAAAATCTCACGATTGGAGCATTTTTTTCAACGATTGAGACACCACTAACCGCTATAATTTCAATATTGTTGAATTTATTTCTTTGCCAACTAATCGCTTGAAAATACCCATGTAATTGATGCGGAGAGTTGCATGCAAAAATTGCTAGCTCCTGAGCTGAATCCAGCTTGTAGGCCTGCGTTTGAACTTCAATCAACTTATTAAGCTGTGGTTCTTCTATGCTAGGTATTTTTTCATTCATAATTAAGTTTATAAATGTTTAATTAATATGCAGTATTTATTGAGCACTAAAGTTAAGTTGCGCACTACCACTCATGCCAGGCCTTAACTCGGCAGATTTCTGTACTAATACCGCGCGCAGCTCTATAGTTTTACTGACCGGATCAATT
>CAZWHW010000048.1:0-8140 GCA_964633815.1 uncultured Gammaproteobacteria bacterium | reverse complement strand
CTTTTCAAGTGTGAGCTTTAAATTAGCCATCCTTGGCATTGCATAACTAAATTTAGGTTTGTATCAATCCGTTTAACTCACCCGCAAGATCACTAAGAAACGCAGCGGTAAAAGATAAATTCTGAGCATGTAGCTCACTATACGCTCCATCAGCAGCGGCGTTTGCTGCAGCACTCGCAAAATCGGTTAAAATGCCAACGTTGTTGATAACTTGTACTTTCTGTTCTTTGGTTAGCTTGCTTTTATCAAGCTTTTCAAAACCCGTTAATAAATCAATATCACTCATTTTTCCACCTCCATTAATCAGCAAAAATGTAACCGCGATAGCCTTTTGCTTTTAGAATGGCTAGTGCTTGATGTGCGCGTCTTTCAGATTTGAACCAAGGGCTTTTTCTGTGTCTGCCATTATTAGAGTAGCAAACAAGATAACGTCTAATACCAGTAAACTGTAGCGCCTTTTTTGCTCTGGCAATATTTATTTCGCTAGAATCAGAACGATCTATTTCAGACACCAATGGAAAGCCATCAGGTATGGCGTATCCCTCACTAATTTCAGACCAATGCTTGTCTGGTTCTTTTCCGACAGGGACAATCGTATCTAATAACCAATTAGCACCATCATTTAACTGTTCTTGTGTGACTTGAACGTTTTGCAACTCCTTCATTACGCACCTCCAAAACTAAAAGTTTGACCACCAACAGAAACGCTTTGAATGCCTTCTAACGGAATAGAACGATAACCTTTAGCATCCATGTCAAACACTGTTAGTAATCGCTTCTGAGCGGCGCTGTATGCCTTGTCACCACCTTTAAGATGTTTCTTAACACCAATGCGGCAAGTCATTCGTCTAAGCTCGCCTGTAGTGCGTTTAATAAACTCAACACTGAATATCTTGCCATCTGAAACTAACGCCGTGAAATTGCGTAGATTGAACGCTGGCACGTTTAATGCCTTATTGTTTGTCTCGACTTCTTGAGCCGTTTCTAAGTGCGCCAATAACTCAGGAATGCCATCAGAATTATAGTGATAGCCACCGTTTGAATCACAGTTAGCTCGCAGGACTTTGAGTGCGCTGTTAATTTCTGAATCTTCTAATTCGCTATTACGAATTAAGTGACAAGCGTTGTTATAGTTCTTGCGACACTGTGAATCACTGTTACCTGTATGAATAGTTTTTAATTGCTCGATAAGAGCCGTATAATTGCTGTTAGTCATGCTGTTTACTCCACAAAAGTAAATGGTTTGGTTAGTGCCTTGTTGATACGCCAATATCTTCAAGGCATGATTTATTGTGCCTCCTTTTAGTTTGGCTGTCAAATATTTTGTGCATCCTGAAAGTTTGTATATAATTCCATCATGGAAAAGAAACAAAAACCTAAAATGGGTAGACCAAAATCAGCTAATCCAGCTAACAAACAAATGCCTAGGATTAGGGTGACAGTGGATCAATTAAATAATTATCGAGAAGCTTCAAAACGTGCGGGGAAAACTCTCAGCGCATGGGCTAAGGACTTAATGGATAGGGCAAGTGAAAAAAGCAAATAAAAAACGACCGTTACTAGTTTGGTTGATATGCGGAACTTATATAATTTATGGCAGCATACTTTTCTACCAGCTAATTGGTCATTCTCTTCTTTCATTACACTTTTTTGAGAGAACAATAAAAGGGATTTTTAGTAGTCCAGTCCTTTTTACGTCATTTGTAGCTACTATAACTAACTATGTTGCTTCAATCAGAATGTTCCAACTTAAAGAAGATTGTTTGTGGTGGTTTTTAGGGGGTTTTGCATTGGCATTTTTTACATTGATAACAGATGTTAACGTTGCTAAATCAGTATTTGATTCAGGCGTAGGATTTTTGAAAGTTGTAGCTTGGATTGGAGTTATATACTACGCATTTCTTTTAAAGGTTGAGAAAATCCTAAACTAGCTTGCAAACCGCAGCAGAAAAATCAAGCTTGACGTTTAGTGCTTGGGTGAGAGAGAATTTGGATAAAGCGAGCAAATAGAAATTAAGGAATAGTCATGGACGAAATTGCATTAGCAAAACAAAAAGCTTTAGACGCTAAAGATAAGCAAGAATCTAAGAAAGTGCTTCCCTTTGGAGCTTGGCTACTGTGTATATTTCTTGGAGCAGGAGTTCTTATTGGTATTGGTAAAGCTATTTTTGCTTACAGGTTAGCTGATTTTAGTGATTTCCAAATTATGATTTGGATATTAACTAATGGATTTGGTATTTGCTTAATTGTTGCTTTGTTGAGATTTAAAAAGTCTTCTTTCTGGTTTTTTGCAATAATGGAATTACTTTCATATTTGACGATTGTTACTAACTTATTTACTAAATCTAATGAGTTAGCAAATGTTGAATCAGGGGCAGTTTTTGCTTATGTGATTTTTAGGCTAATTATTACTGCGCTCATACTAGGATACATTCATACTTTGACAGATAAAAAGATTCTAACTTAGCCTTTAAACAGAAATTCAATAGTCAGGCTAGGATAGCCACAAACAGAAAGGATAACACTCTGACTCGCAGCCCACTTCGGTGGGCTTTTTTTGCCTCGCGCGCGTACTGGTCGCAAAACTCCTTAAGGCTTGTTTAAGCTTTAAAGTATTCGTCCACTTCATTTGATGGCTTTTCTCCATCCAATATTGACTGGTATAGCTGTATTGTCATCTCGTAATATTCTAGAGCATCAGACTTTAATTTTTTGGGATCATAATCCAGTCCAAAAATACTGTTTGCCCCAGCATAATGAGTTACTGTATTAATTTTCAAGCCATGAGATTTTTCTATGGCCTGTAACACTAAGCCAAGAGCTATTAATCTACCTTCCCAAAATAACTCTAAATCTATGGCTGAATCCAGCTGATCTTTTTCTGTGTCTTTCGTAGTTGATTGTATGCTAATCGCAGCAAGCATTTTGCAATAACTTCTCCAATATTCAATAGACCACATAGAAGCAACATCAAAATAGTGTTGGAGATCTCCCCGATAATCGGTATCTACTGAATTATAGGTATACCTTGGGACAGTTTTTGTTATTTCTGCTGCGGTTTCTGTATCACCTATGCAAAGAGCCTCGAATGCCATTTTTGCTCGTTCCTTAGGTGTCATTTTCTCGTATATTTTAGTTACTACGTTTTGCTTCATTTTCAATTACCTCTGTGGTCTAAAACTGACTTAATGTCGTTAATTTTTTGTTCTAAAACTGTTGTTTCTTGAGCCTTTCTCATTAGCTCTAGCATGTAAGCAAGTTTGCTGGCTTCTTGAATATCAATTTGTCCTCGTCTAGCCTCTCTGTAAACCGCTCTAAGCTCTTTCCCTATCAATTCGGCATTATGTAAGTGTATGCGCTTTTTAGACGGGGTAGGGTCGACCAGTTCTCCTTTTGCAGCATTACGCTCAACGATTTCAGCGTTTACGTCTTTGTCATCTGTTTTGCTCATTTTTACCTCGCGTTATGATGTCAGATAAATCTTCATAAGATGCCTCAGAAAGAGGGCGACTGCTCTAATTGAGAACGATTATTTAAGTCCTTAATAGCGCTCTCACTGGCTTTCAATAGTTCTTTAGGCGCATCTGTTGACTGATTAAAAGTTTGTTCAATCTTGATGTCTTGATTAATCTCGTTGTTAGAGTTTTTAATGACAGTTTTAGCTTGATCCGCTTGTATCGCATTGAGTGAATCAGCTTTTAATTTGTCTAGTGAAAACCCGCCAATACTATTTTTGAATAATTGATCTAGTGGTGTTTTTGCTTTTGATAAATCAGTCTTAAAAAATGGCTTTTTATCTTGGTCGAACCCTACTTGTTTATTTATCGCTTCTGAATCAAAAGCATTTTGATCAAATGTTGAGCTAGTTATTTTTACGTCATTATCAAGCAATACCTCTATCTTTCTTGCATCAGATATTGGCAAATCCTTAAACGAATCAAATCCCTCAGTCTTTAATACTCTGTCACCAATGCGCTGATCCAGTCCAATCTCTGAGCCGAAAAACTTACCAATTGCACCTTGTTCAACGCCATTCTTTTTATCTAGTATTCTTTGTTCTTCTTGAAGATTTTCAAGTGATCTTTCTCTGTCAAATCCGTCATTTATATTTTCAAGTGTAGGGGTGACAATGTCACTCAATCCTGCGCCAAAGTTTGTTTTAAATCTGTCCCAATTTGTAGACAGCCTATCTATACTTGCCTGAGTATCATCCAGCACTCGGTTTAATTGCTTAGCAGTAGAGCCCAAAGAGTTTTCAAGGCTAATCTGTTTTAAGATGTCGTGATATTCTTGAGTATTTCCAGCCAAGCTACGCATCGCACGTATAGCTTCTTTACGCCCGAACAACTGCTCTAAGTTAGCGCCTTTTTCCTCTTGAAGCTCTTTTGTTAGCCTGATTAATGTTTGAAGTAAATCATCACCAGACGCTTTTGCAATCTCTAACTCTTTTGGTAAATCAACACCAAACTTTTTGAACTTTGCGGCTGTTGCCTCACTTCTTACTTCACTAAAAAGACTAGATAGCTGTGTGGCTGCTACTCCTGATTCACCAGTTCTAGCTCTAACAACTTGCATCATTGCAACAAGCTCTTGCAGACCTGGCAAACCCTCATTACCTAATGATGCAAATTCGTTTGATAGTGTTGGTATGAATTGAGCCATATCTTTCAGCTCAAACTGCCCAACGTTACCACCCGCAACCATTATATCGAATGCCTTCTGAGCGTCTTTGGCCGCTATTTTAAAAGCATCTGATGACTTAACCGCACTATTAGCAATATCATCAACTGATGAGCCTGTAGCTTGCGCTGTGGCTAATACTGATGGTAAAAAATCAAGCGACTTTTTTAATGAAAAGCCACTAGCCGTTAATGTGTCTAATCCTTGAGCCGCACTCTCTACTGGAAGTGCAAACTTTGTAGCAAAATTTTGAATTTTCTTGCTTGCTTCGCTTGTTTCCTTAGCTGTAGCATCTGCCGTTAAGCCTATGCGCGTCATTCTACGCTCAAACGCTGCAAAATCAGCTAGAGATGACTTACCAAACCCAACACCAGCAGCAACACCAACGCCAGCAAGTAAGCCCTTGAGCTTTAACGCACTAGCGCCTATCTCTTTGGTGGATGTCTTATAACTTTGGTTTGTGCGCTTTAAACTATCGCCTATTTGTTTCTCATTGCGTTTACTGGCTATTGCTGCCGTCTTGCCTGTTCTTGCAATGGTTTTTGAGCGTTTGGACGCACTACGCTCTGATTTATCAAGCTTCTTTTCAAATCTATCAAGCTGTTTCTCGCCCTTGACCTTGTACTCCAATATTGAGACAAGTTCATTCACTATAAAACTAGACATTATGTTTTTCTCCTTTGGTTTTGTTCTTTAAATATTCATCTGCGCTTATAGTCATTTTTAAATCCAACAATTCGTGCAAGTCGAAAAGCTGCGTAAGTGATAACTGCTCACACTCTAAAAAAGAGCATAAAGGCGGCTCACTCATGGCTGGGCGATAAATGAATGTATCTACGTTAGGCGCAATCTCCTCTAGTTCATCGTGCGAAAGAGGTTGCGATTTAAAAGCAGTGCTAAGGCGGCTGGGGATGTTCCCGAACCGCCTTTTAATAAAGGGTCAAAATGCTCCTGCAATACAGCGTCAAATAATTGCTCAGCACCCGCTAAATCGCCCATAAAGTCACGATCAAGGCTGACAGGGTTATAAACGCCTGATTCTGATTTGATCTCAGCCATACTGATTACTTTTTCCTTTAGTTCAACAAAAGCATCAACGCCGTTTTGATTGATCATGTATGAACTCATGCTAAAAGCAACCATATCGGCCGTTTCATCACTGTTCTCAGATAAGTTCATAAGCGTTGGTAAATAATCCGCAGCAACTCCTGATAATTTGACTAGCTCAGCAATCAAGGAATAAGCTTCTTTTGCTGTAATTGAGTCAATTCGATACTCTTGTTTGTTAATCTTGATTTCTCTCATTTTTGTTCTCCGTTGTATTTTTGAATTTTCTCTATGTGTTGTTCAAAGTTGTTTAATATTGTTGGTAGCTCTTCTTGAAGCCACAATTTAAATTTCTCTTGTTCTTCTGCTGTTTTATCAGCAATAAAAACCTCAATTAGTTCAGTAATAATATTCACTGTTGTTTACTCCTCTAATGCGTTAAATAAACATTAGCCTATGGCTATAATGTATAAAGGTGTCCGAAAACTGGTGCGGTTGGCATCCAAAATTAGCCATATCCGACCCGAAAACTGGTGCGGTTAAGCCTATTTTTCAGTCATTTTCACCCCCTCCGCACCATTTTCTGGTGTCGTACCGCACCAGTTTCTGGTGTTCATTTTTTTTCGTTGCTGTGGGTTTATTTGCTTTTTCTTCCGAGTTTTCATGGGTGGTTTTACGTCACTCCAAGTTCTCAGAACATCACCAACTGTGTATTTGCTTTTAACTCTAAAACCATCTGAATAACCTATCTTGTCGATTCTTAGCCATGTAAGCGCATATAAGTGAGGGCGTTGTTTACCTGCTACGTTCAAACCTCCTTCTTGTGTTCTCGCAATAAAGCCGTAATAGATGAGTTCCTCAATAGCGCTGAAAATCGTGTCTGATGACTTCCAGCCACGATCACTTAAGAAACTCCTTGTGGCAGATAAGTCGCCATTATTAGAGCCATTAAATTGTGTTCCAAGCTCTACAAGCATTGCTCTGGATTTGTAGCTGAGTTGAAAGTAGTTAGGGCAGTTAATAACTGCGTGAGGCAAGGAGAAGAAAGAGCCATTACCTCGACCTTTAGCTTGCGGATAGTTTTTCTTTGTAGGCATTCCATATCACTCCACTCCTAAGAAAGTTTTGGCTTTGATGATTTGGTCAGGTTCAAGCCAATATTCTTTGCAGTCTGTTGGCTTGCCGAAGCGGGTGGGGCGTTTGGTATCATTGCGAGATACCTTAATGCCGTCTAGTCTGCCAATCTCGCTTATACTTGTGTTTAGGCAATGATCGCCTATCATCTCAGCGTCAAACCTAGTTATCTTGCAGTCATTCTCTGAGGAGCAAATTAACCAAGCAATGACTAGCTTTCTTTTGGTGAGTTCGGTAAGATTATTTTCATTAAGAAATAAGTTAAGCTTTCTTGATAATCGGCGTGGGTTACATTGGTCTGTGGTCACGCCGTTTCTTATTTCATCCATCGTTACGCTACCTCCGTGTTTAATCGAGATTCAGCAATACGATCTTCTAACCATTCGTTTATTTCTGATTCAATCCATCCTGATGTGCGCTTTGATATGTGAATTTGTTTGGGAAATTTACCTTCTTTGATAAGTATGTAAATTAATGAACGGCTAATCCCTGTTCGTTCAATTACTTCTGGAAGTCTTAATACTCTTTTAGTCATCTATGTTGCTCCTGCGCTTTATTGCGCTCTTGGTAGATGACTACTTATTATTCACATATTTTAAGCTTTATGGATAATTTGTTGGGTAATGATAGGGTAAGGTTATTTAAATCTACATATACCCTTAGAGCTACATCCTTTAAAAAATAACTTTATTGAGTTATGCCCTAGTTCCTCCCCTGTTGGCGAGTGAAAATGTTCAGGGCTTATGGCTTCAAGCTCTCTCCATAAAGTTTTATGCGAATATTCAGATAGTTTGTCTCCTTTATTAAAACCTTTCGCAGCCATCCAACCTATTAATATTAATTCTCTGTCGTGATTATGTCTTAGCTGTTGAGCTTCATTATCTATAAAGCCATTTTTTAAATATGTCCGATAAGCTTTTTTACGCACATTTTTTTGATGTTCAGTATTGTGAGTAGTCGGAGAAATAAATAAATATAATTGGTTTAATTCCGATCGTGATAAATAAATAGGTTCATCACTGTAATTAAACAAATCATCCACTTCTTTAGCGTCATTAAATAAATTTACTGGCTTCCATTTAATGAACTCTTTATAAACTTTAGAGCTTTCGTTCAATGGCGCTTCCATGTGGCCTATCGTCTGATATAGATAAGCTCCATCTATGACCATGTTATGAGCTTTTTCAGAAGCATATAACAAGCATTCATAAAGCCTAGATAGAACATCATCTTTTTTCGGCAAAACTCGATCAATTGAATAAAAAGCATAACTATCATC
>CAZWHW010000047.1:0-9683 GCA_964633815.1 uncultured Gammaproteobacteria bacterium | reverse complement strand
ACTTCTTATAAGCAGTCGACAAGTCTTTAGAAACTTTAGACTCAACAATTTTAGATTTATTACTAATACTCTTTTTATGATCAACCATAAT
Source organism: uncultured Gammaproteobacteria bacterium (assembly GCA_964633815.1). Taxonomy (GTDB): domain Bacteria; phylum Pseudomonadota; class Gammaproteobacteria; order Arenicellales; family Arenicellaceae; genus CALKZN01. The sequence goes on along the minus strand of CAZWHW010000047.1, from coordinate 9,592 downwards.
AACCACACAACTTTAATACAAAAACTCTAATAATTTAGAGCATGGTGAAAACATAAGTAACACCATTATTATCCTAAGCTAAACTGATCCCCAACAATTTAACACTCTGCTTTCATCCACCTAACGTTACAACAAATAAAAGCCAATACCAATTTGATATTAGCGCTAGATAATTTCTCACCTAACGCCTTATTTTATCTAACTATTACTACTGTTAACTTTTCTTAGAATCTCCAACAAATTGCGAGACTAGTTGTTCTAACCAATCCTCCGCCAGACAGACCCCAACATTTTGACAATTTAGACATTCCAATAGTAAATCTCACAATATTACAATGGAAATATCCTCATAATTCTGTTAACTATGCCCCCACCCCTATAGAAAAAACAAGCAAACAAATTTTTACGGGATCGAACATAATACAAAAATATAAAACAATCAACGTCAAAACACTGATAGAAAAGTTAAATTTTGTAACAAAGGATAAAAAGCCCAAAACAAATGCTCATTTATCGCAAGCTCTCAACACCAACACGATCTTCACCACGCCCACTTCTTAATGCATCACTCATGCTTGAAGCCATCTTTGTCGCTCTATCCTTAAGAGCATTAGCGCGCTCCCCTTCATAAAATACATCTATGCTTACAAAAAACAAATGCAACCAACGCGTGAAGTGACCAGTTTGAATTCGAGCCTTTCCATCCACCTCCCGATGAACATTCAATAGCTGCTTTATCGCTTTACCACTTTTAGAATCACTTAAGGGATCATAACCAAATATAATTGCGCACCAAAAGTCCGTAACTTTTTCAACATGAACATCCAAGTCTATTGGACTTACTTGAGTAAAAAAAAATCCTATAATTGGATCAGGCATCGCAATCGAATAAAAATGCTTAACCAGCTTTTTTATATCATTCCTACCTTTTATATCTTTTTTTAAATCCATAAAAAATATTGTAAATCAATGATTTATAATCATATTCTAATAAAAATTATACAAATATATTAATTATATTTAGTTTTTGATTAAAATATAATCAAATTTGACGCTTAAAAAACTATAACATATATAAAAACACAATAAATATAAAAAATTAAATACAAAATCTTAATAAAAAACAATAATTTAAATAAAATAAATAAAGTATTTTATAAAATATATGTAATTCATAAATATGCTAGAGAAAAAAAGTTTAAAAAAAACTATACTACAGGCTGTATTTTGTACAAGTAATGAACTTCCTATTCTACCATTAGCTTGTTAGCAAATAAAAAGAGTTGTCTTTAATGAGTATTGAAAAAGAAATATCTGTTAATTTAACAGAAAACCAGTCAGAACCGACAAAACCAAAAAGATCTGAAATAAAAAAGGTTATTGTTGGAGAAAAGCTACGCGGCGCTGAAAAGATGGCACGCATCCCCATAAAGGTTGAACCTACAACCTCCCCTTTACGCAAGCCTGATTGGATTCGAGTTCGCCTTCCTGCAGGCAACGAAATTGCTAACCTCAAACAAAAACTCAGAGACAACTCTTTACATACAGTTTGTGAAGAAGCAGCTTGCCCTAACTTACCTGATTGCTTTAGTCGAGGTACTGCAACATTTATGATTATGGGGGATATTTGTACACGCAGATGCCCTTTTTGCGATGTAGCACATGGCAGACCGCTGGCTTTAGACACTGAAGAGCCAAAAAATCTAGCGCACACGATTGAAGATATGAAATTACGATATGTCGTGATAACTTCAGTTGATCGTGATGACTTGCGCGATGGAGGAGCTGGCCACTTTGTTGAATGCATTAAAGAAACACGCAAATTAAACCCTGACACTACGATTGAAGTATTGGTTCCTGACTTTAGAGGCCGTATGGATATTGCGATTGAACTCATGTCTAGTTGCCCTCCAGATGTTTTCAATCATAACTTGGAATCAATTCCACGACTCTACAAACAAATTAGACCAGGCTCTGATTATCAATGGTCACTTGATCTAATTAAAAAATTCAAAGCTGCACAACCAAACGTACCAACCAAGTCAGGCATTATGCTTGGTCTTGGCGAGACGTTGGAAGAAGTAAAAAATGTGCTGCGTGACTTATATGAACATAATTGCAACATGATTACATTGGGCCAATATTTACAACCCAGCTTAAATCATTTACCAGTAGATCGTTATGTTCATCCCGATGAGTTTTTAGAGCTCAAAGAATTCGGTGAAAATTTAGGTTTTGACCACGTTGCATCTGGACCCATGGTGCGCTCATCATATCATGCAGATGAACAAGCGCATGGTGCAGGTCATTTCGATGGCAAAACTAAAGCATAATAAATAAACCGCTAAACTAAGCTAAGACAGACAAATAAAACCATAAAAATAGGTTGATACATATGACTGACAATATAAATGCAAGACACGTAGACATAGACAAAATCGAAACCGAAGAATGGCTTGATGCACTGGAAAGTGTAATCAAAACTGATGGTCCAGATCGTGCTCGCTTCTTACTTCGTCAAATGACTAATGCGGCTCGTGAATCAGGTGCCCAATTGCCTTACGGTCTGAATACACGCTATATCAATACCATTCCTCTTGAAAAACAAGAACCTATCCCGGGTGACCAAGACATCGAATATCGTATTCGATCAATTAACCGTTGGAATGCAGCCGTGATGGTGCTACGTGCCAATAAAGTTGATTCAGGCAAAGGTGGTCATATTGCGAGTTATGCATCTGCTGCTGTTTTATATGAAATTGGTTTCAATCATTTCTGGAAAGGCGATGCCAATGGCAATGGCGACTTGATTTATTATCAAGGTCACTCAGCTCCAGGCATGTATGCCCGCGCATTTTTAGAAGGGCGTTTAACTGAAGATCAATTAAATAACTTCAGGCAAGAAGCCGATAGCGATGGTTTATCTTCATACCCTCATCCATGGTTAATGCCAAATTTCTGGCAATTCCCAACAGTTTCAATGGGCTTAGGCCCTATTATGGCGATCTACCAAGCACGTTTCCAAAAATACTTAGCAAATCGCAGCTTATCAGCAGAAAATGACCGTAAAGTATGGGCATTTTTAGGCGATGGCGAAATGGATGAACCAGAATCACGTGGCGCCCTATCTTTAGCTGGACGTGAAAAACTAGATAACCTAATTTTTGTTATCAACTGTAACTTACAACGCTTAGACGGCCCAGTTCGTGGGAACAGTAAAATCATCCAAGAATTAGAATCTGATTTCCGTGGTTCTGGCTGGAATGTCATCAAGGTGACATGGGGTTCAGATTGGGACCCATTACTTGCTAAAGACATTTCTGGTGCATTACAACAACGCATGGAAGATTGTGTCGATGGTGAATATCAATCATATAAAGCTAATGGTGGCGCATATACGCGAGAACACTTTTGGAACACGCCAGAACTAAAAGAAATGATTGCTCATTTGAGCGATGATGAAATTTTCCGCATGGAACGTGGCGGTCAAGATCCGCGCAAAATTTATGCTGCCTATGCAGCCGCGATGACACACAAAGGCCAACCAACTGTCATTCTAGCCAAAACAACAAAAGGACATGGCATGGGTGAAGCCGGTGAAGGCAAAAACACTTCTCATCAGCAAAAGAAAATGGACCATGAATCGCTAATTGGCTTTCGTGATCGCTTCAAGATTCCTGTTTCTGACCAAGATGTAAAAGATCTTAAATACTTGAAACCGGCCGAAGACTCTGACGAGATAAAATATCTGCATGCTCGTCGTAAGCACTTGGAAGGATACCTCCCTGCTCGCCGTCCAAAATCTGAAAAATTAACCATCCCTGCATTAGATACATTCAAAAAACAATTATCTTCAAGTGGTGAACGAGAAATCTCAACCACAATGGCGTTTGTACAAATTTTAATGACTTTGATCCGCGATAAGAACATTAAAGATCGTATCGTGCCAATTGTGCCCGATGAGGCGAGAACCTTTGGCATGGAAGGCCTGTTCAACTCAATCGGTATTTATGCGCCTATGGGGCAAAAATACAAACCTGAAGATGCAGACACCTTATTAAAATATAAAGAATCAGCCACTGGACAGTTACTAGAAGAAGGCATCAATGAAGCAGGAGCCATGTCCTCGTGGATTGCTGCGGCGACGTCTTATTCTTCGAACAACTTACCAATGATTCCATTTTATATTTATTACTCAATGTTTGGCTTCCAACGCATTGGTGATTTAGCTTGGGCAGCTGGTGACATGCAAGCCCGTGGCTTTATGTTGGGTGGCACTGCAGGTCGTACAACACTCAATGGCGAAGGTTTACAACACCAAGATGGCCATTCACATATTCAAGCGGGCCTTATTCCAAATTGCATTTCTTATGATCCTACTTTTGCTTTTGAACTAGCAGTCATCATGCAAGATGGCTTGCGCCGCATGTATGTTGAGCAAGAAAATATTTTCTATTACCTCACCGTTATGAATGAAAATTATCAACACCCAGAAATGCCAAAAGGTGTTGAAGAAGGCATTTTGAAAGGTTTATATTTATTTTCAAGAAGTCAAAAAGATGATGGCAAGACGCCAACAGTCCAATTAATGGGTTCAGGAACTATTCAAAATGAATGTATTGCTGCGGCAGAAATTCTTGAAAACGAATACAAAGTTGCAGCTAATATCTGGAGTGCAACCAGCATGAACGAGCTTGCTCGAGATGGCGAAGCTTGCAATCGCTGGAATATGTTGCATCCAACTAAAAAACCGCGTATCAGTTATGTCGAAAAGTGCCTACAAGAGCACAACGGCCCAGTGATTGCAGCAACGGACTACATCAAAAACTATTCAAACCAAATTCGAGATTTCGTGCCTTCACGTTTTATTACACTAGGTACTGATGGTTATGGACGTAGTGATACTCGTGAAGCTTTGCGTAAACATTTTGAAGTAGACCGTTATTACATTGTTGTTGCTGCCCTTCAAGGATTAGCTGAAGATGGCGCGATCGACACAAATATAGTTAGCAAAGCAATTAAACAATTTAATCTTGATACCGACTGCGTTGACCCAGTCGAGAAATAAGCACCAATGATTCGTTATATCGAACTCACACCTGATGCAGGCATCGCCTTTCAAAGTGGCAAAATCATTCGTATTTTAGTCAGTGAAGGTGATGCTATTGCTGTGGGAGACCCTTTACTTGTGGTAGATGCACAAGGCAAAGAAATTAAATTGCTCACCAATAAACCTGGCAAAGTGAATGAAATTATCGTCGCAAAAGATGATGTCATTCATAAACTCAGTAGCTTGTTGATTTTAGAAACAACGGTTGCAGATCCACCTACACCAGAATCTAACGAAACAACTGAAAAAGCTGCTAAAACCACTAGCAATGACGCAGAGATTTCAGTAAATAAAACTAAAAAGAAACCTAGCAAGAAATCCACTTCTACAAAAAAATCTACTGGTGACAGCGATAAGCAATCGTCAATTGATTTTGAAAAAATGTCTAACGATTCTGCACAAGAATCAAGCAAAACACAGGAAAACAATACGACTATGAGTGAAATTAAAGTACCTGACTTAGGCGGCGCTGATGCAGTCGAAGTAATTGATATTCTGGTTAATGTTGGCGATATTGTCAGCGTTGACGATCCGTTAATGACTGTTGAGTCTGACAAAGCCTCTATGGACATCCCTGCAGCTAATGAAGGCACGATTACCGAAATCATGGTCAAGGTTGGTGACAGTGTCTCTGAAGGGGATGTCGTTTTTAAAACTGATGGCGATGCAACAGATGCTGAAGCTCCTAAAGCGAACACTCCTTCTCCAGAAGCCGCTGAACCAAAATCAGCACCAACGACTCCAAGCGCTGCTCCAAGCAAAGAAGCTTCCAGCGAGATAACAATCACGGTTCCAGACCTTGGGGGAGCAAATGATGTAGAAGTGATTGATCTATTAGTCGCTGAAGGCGATAGTATTGAAGCTGATCAACCTGTAATCACTGTAGAATCAGATAAAGCTTCTATGGACGTGCCAAGCTCTCATGCTGGTGTTGTCAAATCAATTTCAATCAAAGTTGGCGACACAGTCAATGAAGGCGAACAAATCCTGTCATTGACTGTTTCTTCTGCAGATCAACCAGCTGAACAAGTTGCTCCAAGCGCCACTCCAGCTCCAAGCACTGCACCTAAAGCAGCCTCACAGCCCACACCAGCAGCTGCTCCGGCTGTAAAAGAAGCTACAGCTCCTGCGAATTCTAGCCCATCACATGCAAGCCCTTCTGTGCGCCGTTTAGCTCGTGATCTGGGTGTAGATTTAAGTAAAATTGTTGGTACTGCGCGTAAAAATCGCATTTCAAAAGATGATGTGAAAGCATTTGTAAAAAATGCACTATCTAATGCGGCTCCAGCAGCTGCTTCGGGAGGGTCTGGCATTCCAGCAGTGCCTGATCAAGACTTTAGTAAGTTTGGTGACATTGAGTTAAAACCACTCAACAAAATCAAGCGTGTCACTGCTCAACACATGCATCGTTCTTGGTTGAATGTGCCGCATGTCACGCATAGCGATGAATCAAATGTTGCTAGCTTAGAAGAGTTTCGTAAAACCTTAAATGCGGAATATGCGAAGCAGAAAAAAGACATTAAGCTATCACCACTAGCGTTTATTGTTAAAGCTGTCGTAAGTGCATTAAAAACTTTTCCACAGTTCAATAGCTCATTAGAAAGCAGTGGTGAAAACCTGATTTTCAAGAATTATTATAATATTGGCATCGCCGTTGAGACGCCTAATGGTCTCGTGGTGCCAGTGATCCGAAATGCCGACAAGCTCAGCGTGGCTGAGATTGCTCAAGAAATGGGTTCTTTGGCCAAAAAAGCACGCGATGGCAAACTCACAGCCAACGATATGTCAGGTGGTACATTTACTATTTCAAGCCTAGGTGGTATTGGCGGCACGCATTTCACTCCAGTGGTAAATACACCTGAAGTCGCTATTTTAGGTGTTTCCCGCACAAAGATTCAACCTTTTTGGAATGGCTCTGAATTTGTGCCTTCGCCAATTCTGCCGTTGAGCTTATCTTACGATCATCGTGCCATTGATGGTGCTGAAGCTGCGCGCTTCACACGTTACGTGGCTGCAGTGTTAGAAGATTTACGCCGTCTGGCAATTGACTAAACAGGAGCAAAATCATGGCAACTATTGATATTATAATTCCTGACTTAGGTGGCGCAGCGGATGTGGATGTTATTGACGTTTTTATCAACGAAGGTGACACAATTGAAGCGGATCAACCCTTGATCACTGTTGAAAGTGACAAAGCATCGATGGATGTTCCTTCATCACATGCTGGCAAAATCGTTTCAGTAAAAATTAAAGTAGGCGACAAAGCAAACGAAGGTGACTTAGTCGCAACGATTGAGGCTTCAGGTGAAGCAGAAACTTCTGCTCCTGAGACTGCATCAGCAACTGAGCCTACTCAAAATGAAGCGCAAGCTGCTCCAACACCTGCATCTGCACCAACCGGCGATACCGATGCGCAGACTGATGTCGTGGTTATAGGTTCAGGCCCTGGCGGTTATACCGCAGCATTTAGAGCGGCAGACCTAGGCCTGAATGTCACACTAATAGAAAAATATGACACTTTAGGCGGTGTTTGCTTGAATGTCGGTTGTATCCCCTCAAAAGCCCTACTTCACTCTGCAGCAGTTATTTCTGAAGCACGAGAAATGGAAAAGCATGGCATCACTTTTGGCAAACCAAAAATTGATGTTGATAAGTTGCGCCATTTCAAAGAATCTGTGATTGGCAAATTAACCGCTGGTTTAGCTGGTATGGCGACACAACGTAAAGTAAATATTATCCAAGGCTATGCAAAATTTACTTCACCGAATACGCTTTCGATTGAAGGCGAAAAAGGCAGTTCAACACTCTCATTCAACAAAGCAATCATTGCTGCCGGTTCACGAGTCACAATTTTCCCAATGTTTGAAACTGATGATGAACGGGTCATTGACTCAACTGGCGCTTTAGAGCTAAAAGAAATACCAAAATCCATGCTGATAGTCGGTGGAGGTATCATTGGCCTTGAAATGGCAACGGTTTACAGTGAACTAGGCACTAGCGTTGATATTGTCGAATTCATGCCGCAAATCATACCTGGCGCTGACAAAGACTTGGTGCAACCTTTGCAAAAACGTATGCAGGGCCTTGTCAATGAAATCATGACTAATACTAAAGTTGAAAGCATTGAGCCACAAAAATCTGGCATCAAAGTCAACTTTGGTTCAGCAACTGAAGGCAAAGATGGCCCAAAAGCACGCAAATATGATTATGTCTTAGTTGCTACAGGTCGTCGTCCAAACGGAGATTTGATTGACGCTGACAAAGCTGGCGTTGCAGTTGATGAACGTGGTTTCATTGCTGTGAACAACCAAATGCAAACCAATGTTGATCATATCTTCGCGATTGGCGATATTGTTGGACAACCAATGCTGGCTCACAAAGCAACCCATGAAGCCAAAGTGGCTGCAGAAGTATGTGCTGGCGAGAAAAGTGGATTTGAGGCGAATGTCATCCCTTCTGTTGCTTATACAGACCCAGAAATTGCTTGGGTTGGTTTGACTGAAATACAAGCCAAAGCTGATGGCATTGAATACGAAACAGGTGTTTTCCCTTGGGCTGCTTCTGGCCGCGCAATTGGTAATGACCGAACTGAAGGCAAAACCAAACTATTATTCGATCCAAAAACTCACCGAGTTTTAGGTGGTGGAATTGTTGGACAAAGTGCTGGTGATTTGATCGCTGAGGTAGGATTTGCCATTGAAATGGGCGCTGATGCGACTGATATTGGCTTAACCATTCATCCACATCCAACACTTTCTGAAACGGTCGCTATGGCTGCTGAAGTTTACGAAGGAACGATTACTGATTTATATATTCCAAAAAAGAAAAAATAACTTGTGCACATCAACACTATTCATGAAAAGGCTGGAGTATTACTCTGGCCTTTTTATCGACTCAACAAAACAAATAGTGAGTTTTTTATCTCCTAAATCATGATGAAAACAACGGTAGTTGATCTGAATTTGAACCTTTATCGATAAATTCAAGCGTGTTTTGGCTCTCTTGAGCATACGAAAGAGAAGAAAGACTTATACCGACTAATCGAATCGGCCTGCTACCTAGCTCAGTTTTTGCAGTAAGCTCGGGCAGGCAATCTAAAACTTGTTGCTCCTTAGTTAACCATTCTGTAAGCGTTTTACTACGAGTAATAAGTTGAAAATCACTATATTTCACCTTAAGAGTGACTGTTTTTGCTTGTAGCTCTTTACTTTCCAAAATCTCAATTACCCTAGCCGTCAATTGGTGAATAATTGACCAAATATATTCTAAGTCTAGAATATCCTCACCAAATGTGGTTTCTTTGCCAATCGATTTGCGAATTCGAGATTGCCGCACTGGACGTTCATCAACACCGCGAGCAATATTAAAATAATGCCTTCCCGATTTGCCAAATAATAGCGTCAACTCTAATTCAGTTCTAGCCTTTAAATCTTTGCCTGTGAAAATTTCATGTCGATGCATTTTAGCTTCAGTTACCTTGCC
>CAZWHW010000046.1:0-10836 GCA_964633815.1 uncultured Gammaproteobacteria bacterium | reverse complement strand
TTTTGCCATTTAGCAGGGCCCGTTTGGTGAACTGATTCACCAGTAGTGTCTACTGCAACCGTCACAGGCATATCTTTCACCGTAAACTCATGAATTGCTTCCATGCCTAGCTCAGGGAACGCAACAATTTTTGATTCCGTGATAGCTTTAGACACCAAGTAAGCCGCACCACCAACCGCCATGAGATAAGTGGCTTTATGGTTCTTGATTGAATCAATAGCCACAGGCCCGCGTTCGGCTTTTCCAACCATGCCAATCAAACCCGTTTTCTCTAACATCATGTCCGTGAATTTATCCATTCGCGTTGCCGTCGTTGGCCCAGCAGGACCAACCGCTTCTTCGCGTACCGCATCAACAGGTCCCACGTAATAAATAAAGCGGTTTGTGAAATCAACTCCTTCAGGAAGGCCTTCACCACTTTCTAACAAACTCTGAATTTTTTTATGTGCCGCATCACGGCCAGTCAATAAGTTACCTGACAACAACAAGGTTTGTCCTGGTTGCCACTTGAGCATGTCTTCTTTAGTGACTGTGTTCAAATCAACTTTTAATGCTGTTGGTCCGACTTCCCACGTAATTTCAGGCCAATCACTCAATGATGGCGGCGTTTGCAATGCCGCACCTTTACCATCAAGCACAAAATGTGCATGCCTTGTCGCTGCGCAATTTGGAATCATAGTGACAGGCTTGGATGCAGCATGCGTTGGATAATCTTTGATTTTGACATCTAACACTGTTGTTAGACCACCTAAGCCTTGAGCTCCTATGCCAAGATTATTCACTTTTTCAAAAATCTCGATGCGCAATTCTTCCAAACGAGAATTAGGTCCACGTTTAATAAGTTCATGGATATCAATGGACTCCATTAGCACTTCTTTTGCTAATACCGCTGATTTTTCAGCTGTACCGCCCACACCAATACCGAGCATGCCTGGAGGACACCAACCAGCTCCCATAGTCGGCACAGTTTTTAATACCCAATCTACTAAGGAATCACTAGGATTCAACATCACCATTTTTGATTTATTTTCCGAACCGCCACCTTTGGCTGCGACATCAATTTCAACTTTGTCACCTTCAACAACTTCATAATGAATCACTGCTGGCGTATTGTCCTTAGTGTTTTTCCGAGCACCTAATGGGTCATCTAAAATAGACGCCCGTAAGACATTATCTGGGTGCAAATACGCTCGTCGGACTCCTTCATTAATCATCTCGCTCACAGATAATTCGGCATCCCATGTGACGTCCATACCAATTTTAGCAAATACCGTGACAATGCCTGTATCCTGACAAATTGGGCGACGTCCTTCAGCGCACATACGAGAATTAATCAAAATTTGCGCCATCGCATCTTTAGCCGATTGCGACTCTTCTCGTTGATAGGCAGCATACATCCCATCAACAAAGTCTTTGGGATGATAATAGGAAATAAATTGCAGGGCATCAGCAACACTATCAATTAAATCTTGTTGTTTAATTACACTCATAATCTCTCAGCAAAAATGGTTGGTTTTTATTTGGTTTATTCTCTTCATTCTAGCAAGAATGCCGTTTTATAGGACAATTTAAGGCCAGAAATCCCTAAAAATTACCGACAAATCGAGTATCATAACGCTGATAAAACCTTTCCTTATTGAAAAACCGAAGAGATAGACTGTGCGCACTTCAAAATTCCTAATCGCTACCTTAAAAGAAACTCCAGCCGATGCTCAAGTCATCAGCCATCAACTGATGTTGCGTGCTGGCATGATTCGCAAAGTTGCAGCAGGTTTATATAACTGGTTACCCTTAGGTTTACGCGTGTTGCGTAAAGTAGAAAATATTGTCCGCGATGAAATGGATAAAGCTGGTGCACAGGAAGTTCTGATGCCAGCTGTCCAACCTACTGAATTATGGGAGTGCTCGGGACGTTTGGATTTATATGGAGGTGAACTACTGCGTATGAATGATCGTCATGGTCGAGGTTTTTGTTTTGGGCCAACACATGAAGAAGTCATTACTGACTTGGTGAGTAATGAAATTCGTAGTTACCGTCAATTACCTGTAAATTTTTATCAAATCCAAACCAAATTTCGTGATGAACGCCGTCCACGCTTTGGTGTAATGCGTGCCCGAGAATTTATTATGAAAGATGCTTATTCTTTTCATATGAACCAAGAATCGATGCAAGAAACCTATGACACCATGTTTGCAACTTATTCCAATATCTTCACAAGGTTAGGGCTAAACTTTGTACCTGTTGAAGCAGACACTGGCAGCATTGGTGGCAATTCGTCACATGAATTTCATGTGCTAGCTGACTCTGGCGAGGATGCAATTGCTGTCTGTGAAAAATACAACTACGCCGCCAATGTCGAATTGGCTGAAGCACTGCCTACTGGTGGTGAACGCTCGGCTCCAAGTGCAGAGCTGGCAACCATTAACACACCAAATCAGCGCACGATCGAGGACATTGTCAAAGCCAATGACATCCCTATTGAAAAGACCATTAAAACCTTGCTAGTAAAAGGTGTCGAGCATGATGCTGTTGCTCTAATTTTACGAGGTGATCATGAACTCAATGAACTCAAAGCGGACAAACATCCACTCGTTGCAAGCCCTCTCACTTTTCTTGATAGCGATGAAGACATTCGAGCAGCGGTTGGTTGTTCAGCAGGATCGATTGGCGTAGTTAACTTAAATTTACCAGTCATCGCAGATAAATCTGCTGCCAACTTAAGCGACTTTGCCTGTGGCGCTAATCAAGATGACGTCCATCACATCAATGTAAATTGGGGTCGAGACTGTCCAGAACCCCAAGTGTTCGATTTGCGCACAGTCGTTGCTGGTGATATTTGCTCGCGTGCTGAAAACGATGATTCTGAAACTGCCCGCATTGATATCAAACGTGGCATTGAAGTGGGCCATATTTTCCAACTAGGCACTAAATACAGTGAAGCTATGAATGCCACCTGCCTAGATGAAAATGGTAAATCCGTTGTCATGCCAATGGGCTGTTATGGTATTGGCGTGACCCGCATTGTCGCTTCCGCTATTGAACAAAACCATGATGATCGCGGCATTATATGGCCAGAAGATATCGCGCCTTTTGATGTCTGCATTGTGCCAATTGGTTACCAAAAATCGGAACTAGTGAAAACACAGTGTGATGAACTATATAGTCAACTAACTGAACTTGGCATAGATGTATTGCTAGATGACAGAAAAGAACGTCCAGGCGTGATGTTTGCCGATTCGGATTTGATGGGTATACCTCATCGTTTAGTTATCGGTGAACGAGGTTTAGAGAAAGGTGTTGTTGAATATAAAAATAGACGTTCCTCAGATTCACAAGACCTAAATATAAATGATCTTTTGAGCACTCTAAAAACACTATTAAACAAATAATCAAGACAGATGGAAATCACGAACTCAAAAACAAGTATTTTGCATAACCCTCGCTGCTCTAAATCACGCCAAACATTGGCAATATTGGAAGAGAAAGGTGAGAATCCTCAAATTATCGAATACTTAAAGACACCGCCTAGCATAGAAGAACTAACTAATATCTTAACTTCTTTGAATATTTCACCTCGCGAACTAATGCGCAAAGGTGAAGCAGAATATAAAGAATTTAATATTGCCGACGAAAGCCTGACTGATAGTGAACTCATTACAATAATGCACAACAATCCGCGCTTAATTGAACGGCCGATTGTACTCAAAGATGGCAAGGTAGCTGTAGGTAGACCGCCAGAAAATGTGTTAGCAATTTTATGAATTATGGCTAAAATCCTCGTTCTATATCACTCTCGTCTGGGCTCAGTAGAAAAGCTCGCATCATTGATAGCCCGAGGAGTTAATTCAGTTGATGGTGTTGAGGCTATTGTGCGTACTGTGCCAAATATTTCTGCCAATACTGCAACTAATGAGAAAGCTGTCCCTGATGCAGGCGCTCCTTATGCAAGCTTAGATGACCTGAAAAACTGTGATGGCTTGATTCTTGGCAGTCCAACTCGCTTTGGCAATATGAGTGCAGAAATGAAACATTTTCTCGACAGCACCAGCTCAATCTGGATGGGTGGTGAATTACAAGGCAAACCTGCTGCTGTATTTAGCTCTTCATCGTCAATGCATGGCGGCCAAGAGTCTACTTTATTGAGTATGATGCTCCCACTACTTCATCATGGCATGCTATTAGTAGGCATTCCGTATAGTGAACCCGCATTAAGTCAAACCACTACTGGCGGCACTCCATATGGAGCTACCCATGTCTCAGGTAGCAACAACCAAAATTCAATTACTGAAGATGAAAAAATCCTGAGCATTGCTTTAGGTCAACGCGTTGCAGAAATCGCACAAAAACTTAAGCATTAATGACAATTTTCGCTTTAAGCTATATCCATCTAGGATAGATCAAATTTAAATCAAACCTTTCACTTTTACTTATATAGTAAATATCGCCTGTTTTATCTTTAATTTTAAAAAATGACATAGACTTCCCCTTTGAAAGTTATTGTTTTAAATTCCGAAAAATTCCCTACTCGGCTTAATATAACTTTCCTCATCACCCAACTTTAAGATAAAGACAATACTTTCTGCACAAACGGAATAGTCAATTTTCGCTTCTCTATCATAGACGCTCTATCTAATTTATCCAGTGCCGAAAACAAGCTATGGTTATCACGGGCAAAATGCGTCAACAAATAGTGCAGTACTTTTTCATCAATAGGCAAATTTCTTGCTTTAATATTTTGCTGTAAAGCCTTAATTTTTCCTGCTTCGTCCAGTGTTTCAAGCTGAAAAACCACTCCACTATTCAGCCGACTAATCAAATCAGCAAGATCAAATTGGCAATTTCTAGGTGACTGTTGAGCCGTCAATATCAATCTAAAATGACTACTCTTCGCCTGTTCCACAATTCTAAACAGGCTTTGTTCACCCTGATTATTTTGGACCCAATAATCAATATTATCTAATAAAAAGCTAGTTGCATTGAAATCACTTAATAACATTTCAGGCGACATACTTGCCGATTTACAATCACAATAAATCACTGACTTATCACCCATCTCTCTAATTAAATGAGCCGCAGAATGCAATAAATGTGTTTTACCAGAACCTGTTTCACCATGAATATAAAAGGGTGTGGTTTCTGGATTGCGAATATAGCCTTGTAAACTTTGTAACAACGCAAAGTTAGATGACTTCTCATACACCTCAAAATTTTCAAATCGAGAAGGGTTTGCCTTTGGAGACCAAAGCGGTAGTTGACCAGAACTCATTGTATAAATTTTTTAAATTGGAAACGATTAATCCTTGGAATACTGTAACTAAAAGTCAAGCCATCAAATTCCAAGCCAAGCAAAATATACGCTAAACAACTAAAAATACCAGTATCTTCATACCAATTTAACCCAAAAAGGAAGCAAAAATATAGGAAAGAAATTAAACATGTCCTTGCGTTTTTCTAGGTTATCAATTCATTTAAGGATACAATACGGCTGCAGAAATAATCCTTATTAAGCCGCTATTGAAAGCGCAAGATCGAGCAAGAAAATGAGTCAAAAAAAAGGTTTAAGCTATAAAGATGCTGGTGTTGATATTGAAGCCGGCGATGCATTTATTGATGTCATAAAACCACTCGCAAAATCGACCCAAAGAGAAGGCTGTATGAGTGGTTTGGGTGGGTTTGGAGCAATGTTCCAAATTCCAGAAGGCTATAAAAACCCCGTCTTAGTATCAGGAACTGACGGTGTTGGCACCAAACTTAAACTGGCTTTTCAACTAGACAAACATGACACCATCGGCATTGACTTGGTTGCTATGTGTGTCAATGACATTCTAGTGCAAGGCGCCGAACCACTATTTTTCTTAGATTATTTTGCTTCAGGCAAACTCACCACTGCAACCGCAGCAGATGTTGTAGCAGGTATTGCTGAAGGTTGTCGTCAATCAAATGCCGCTCTCATAGGTGGTGAAACTGCCGAAATGCCAGGCATGTATGATGCTGGCGAATATGACCTAGCAGGTTTTTGTGTTGGCGCTGTTGAGAAAGATGACATTATCGATGGCAGCAAAGTAGCCGCTGGCGATGTTTTAATAGGCCTTGCATCATCTGGCGCTCACTCGAATGGCTATTCACTTATTCGCAAAGTTATTGACGATTTTGGTGTTCCTTTGGATACCATGGTTGACGGCAAGCCGCTTTCAGAAGCGGCGCTAGCTCCAACGAAAATCTATGTGAAATCATGTCTTGACCTTATTAAAACGGTCGATGTGCACGCTTTAGCGCATATCACTGGTGGCGGCATCCCAGGCAACCTAGTTCGCGTATTACCTAAAGGCTGTCACGCTATTATCAACGAAAACAGCTGGCAATGGCCTGAGTTGTTCACCTTATTAGCTGAAACAGCCAATATTGAACGTCAAGAAATGTACCGCGCGTTCAACTGTGGTGTTGGCATGATTGTGGCCATTGCTCCGGAAGATAAAGACACTGCTATTGCAACACTGAGCAAGCATGACATTGATGCGTTTGAAATCGGTCATATTGCTGAAGACGATGCAGCTGAAGCCGTCATCATTCAATAATTATCAAAACGACGGCTCAACACTCATGAAAGCAAAAAAGCTTGATATTGTTGTATTAATTTCTGGCAGTGGCAGCAATCTGCAAGCCTTTATTGACCAAACCAATGAGCTCAATATCAACATCAAAGCGGTGATTAGCAACAAAGCTGATGCCTATGGCATAGAACGAGCTAAACAAGCCAATATTGCAACCCTTGTTTTACCGCATCAAAATTATGACTCTCGTGAAGCCTTTGATCGCGTTCTACAATCTGAGATAGACAATATTAAACCCAAGCTAATTGTTTTGGCGGGATTTATGCGCATCTTAAGCTCTGAGTTTGTAAGTCATTATCAGGATAAAATTTTAAATATTCATCCATCGTTATTGCCTAAATACAAAGGTTTAAACACCCACCAACGAGCAATTGATGCTAAGGATGCCTATCACGGCGCTAGTGTTCATGTGGTTACCGCTGAACTGGATGATGGTCCAGTCATCATTCAAGGTCGTTTAGAAGTTTCCCCTAAAGATACAGCAACTAGCCTGCAACAAAGAATTCACCAAATTGAACATAAAATTTATCCACAAGCAATACAATGGATAGCTAATGGCGACATTAAACTATCTCAAGGTAAAGTTATCGAAACTCGAGCATTAGATAGACTTATCAGCATCTAGTTCTGTAACATCATCAAACCCAAAAAAGGCCCTTTCAATTGAAAAAAGCAATGAATAATAAACCACTATTTGCTATCGCCATTTCACTAGCTACATGCCTATTTTCTAATAGTCTCTACGCGCTCAATAAAGACATTAGCAATGGCACTGTTGAATTAAGCTATAAGGTGAATATTCTAGGTAGCAATCTTGGTGAAATTCATACCACAATTACGAAAAACAAGCGCAACTTCGAAGTTAGTTCAATCACTAGAGCTCAAGGTGTCGCGTCACTCCTTTTAGGTGGCGATGTTACTCAAGGATGTTCATTCACTACTGAAGACCAATACATCGTGAGCTCAACTTCCAACATTGAAAAACTGGGTCGCAAGGCATTCAAAAACAATATTGAAATCGATTGGGATTCACGCTTTATAAATTACAATAGCGAATCGGCTATTAGCGTACCGTCTGGCTACTTAATTGACTTTTGCAACTTCCATTTTGCTGCTGCATATACTGACATTGAGTTCTTAAAAAACAATAAAATGTTTGTTTTAGATGGCAAAAAAAGCAGGCTAAAAACCTATATCTTCAAATCAATTACTACAGAAAAAATCAAAACACCTGTCGGTGAATTTGAGGCCAACAAAATCACCTTTGAGCGGGAATTAAATCCTGAAAAAAGCGTCACTTTTTGGACAACCGAAGAACACCCTTACTTTCCACTAAAAATGGTTGAAACACGCAAATCTAAAAAACGAATATTGACGCTCAAGTCAATTTCGACAAAATCTTAAATTCCAGAGCGCCTTATCTGGCTCGATTCGCTTAAACTTCCTCAGCCTCTTTATTTGGCAATTTATCTCGATAAGCTTTAGTCAAAAAACTTAATTTATTATCTTTGACCGAGATATCCACCTCGCCGCCATTGACCAAGTCGCCAAACAATAATTCATCAGCCAAGCCTCGTTTAATTTCTTCTTGCATCAAACGCGCTAACGGTCTTGCTCCCATTGCCACATCATAACCATTTTCTGCAAGCCATTCTCTGGCTTTGCCATCAACTCGCAAAGTGACATTTTTATCCAATAATTGTGATTCTATTTGCAATAGCTCTTTATCAACAATTTTACTGATTACATCAGGCCCAAGCGCACTAAAACGAACGATAGAATCCAATCGGTTTCTGAATTCTGGAGTAAATAACTTTTCAATTGCTTTCAAATCATCCGAACTATGATCTTGCAGAGTAAAACCAACAGAGGCTCGAGAAGTTTGTTCAGCGCCAACATTCGTCGTCATCACAATAATGATGTTACGAAAATCTGCTTTACGCCCATTATTATCAGTTAATGTGCCATGATCCATGACTTGCAATAAAATATTAAACACATCAGGATGAGCTTTCTCAATTTCATCTAGCAATAATACGGCATGCGGATGCTTGGTCACTTGCTCAGTTAATAACCCACCTTGGTCATAACCAACATACCCGGGAGGAGCGCCTATTAATCTTGAAACTGTATGGCGTTCCATATATTCAGACATATCAAAACGAATCAGTTCTACACCTAAGGTATGCGCTAACTGCTTGGTCACTTCAGTTTTACCAACACCTGTAGGCCCTGAAAATAAAAATGAACCAATAGGCTTCTCAGGTTTGCCCAAGCCAGATCGAGACATCTTAATCGCCGCAGTTAAGTGCCGTATCGACTCATCTTGACCAAAAACCACCATCTTGAGGTCACGCTCAAGGTTACGTAAAGACTCAACGTCTGATTTAGACACGCGCTGCGAGGGAATTCGAGCCATTTTAGCAATGACCAATTCCATTGCTTCGCTATCTATTGTCTGTTGAGATTCATCGTCAGCCGCCTTAAAGGCACGGACTCTTGCGCCTGCTTCATCAACAACATCAACTGCTTTGTCTGGTAAAAAACGATCCGTAATATAACGTTCTGAAAGTTCTGCGGCGGTTCGCAATGATTCCTTAGTATATTTCACATTGTGATGTTCTTCGTAACGTGATTGCAAGCCGCGAAGAATATCTACCGTTTCGTCAATTGAAGCTGGTTCAACATCGACCTTCTGGAAACGCCTTGATAGGGCACGGTCTCGGTCAAAAATACCACGATATTCTTGGTAGGTCGTTGAACCAATGCATTTCAAAACACCTGATGACAGAGCTGGCTTCAACAAGTTCGAAGCATCTAATGCACCTCCTGAGGTAGCACCCGCACCAATAATAGTGTGAATTTCATCGATAAACAAAATCGCATGCTCTTCTTTTTCCAAAGCGGAAAGCACTTCTTTCAAGCGTTTTTCAAATTCACCACGATATTTTGTTCCTGCTAATAACGCGCCTATATCAAGCGCGTAAATCACCGCATCTTTCAAGACATCAGGGACTTCACCATTGTAAATATTTCTAGCCAAGCCTTCAGCAATTGCCGTTTTACCAACACCTGCTTCACCCACAAAAAGAGGGTTATTTTTTCGACGACGGCATAAAATTTGAGTTGTACGTTCCAACTCTTCAGAACGCCCAATCAATGGATCAATTCCTTCTTCCGCAGCTTTTTCATTGAGATTAACGGTGAATTTTTCCAATGGTTGAGCATCACTTTCAAGCTCTTGAGGTTGGGCTTCACCTACCTGTTCGGGCTCAGTATTAGAACCTGTTTTGGTAATACCATGCGCTACATAATTAACTGCATCAAATCGAGTAATATCTTGTTCATTTAGAAAGTAAACTGAATGACTGTCCGTCTCTGAGAAAATAGAAATCAACACATTAGAACCTTCAACAACTTTACCTCCAGAATTCTGACAATGTAAAACTGCTCGTTTAATAACTCGTTGAAAGCCAATGCTTGGTTGAGTACGCACTTCACTTCCTTCTGGAATTACAGGAGTTTGAGTATCAATATGCTCAAGCAAATCGGCCGCCAATCTAGTTATATCTGCATCGGCTGCAACCAGAACCTGATTCGCAAGATGATTATCCAACAAAGCTAATAATAAATGCTCAATGGTAACAAACTCATGCCTTGCTTCTTGCGCATGACGAACAGCATTCTCAATGGAATTTTCTAAATCTTGTGACAACATTTTTAGATACCTCTATTCACAATCAATTAACTATCATCATCAGTATCTGGCTCCATCGTACACTGCAATGGATGTTGATGATTATTAGCAGCTTGCATAACAAGCTCTACTTTAGTCTCAGCAATTTCTCTAGTATAAACACCACAAATGCCCACCCCTTTTTGATGAACATGCAACATCACTTGAACAGCCTCTTCTTCACTTTTTTGAAAAATATCTTTTAAAACAGCAACAACAAACTCCATAGGAGTAAAATCATCGTTTAATAGAATCACTTTATACAAAGGTGGCTTTTTTAACTTCGGTTGCGCAGACTCAACCAGCACACCATCAACTTGATCAGGATCTGTTGTATTTTTAATCAATTTCAGATTATTCATAACTCAAAGATATAATGATCATTTAGTAAAAATCAAGCATTGTCGTACAAATATATTTTACCGAAAAAGATAAATTTTTTATCGGATGTCTTGACCTAAAAATTGTATTTATCTAACCTGTTACAT
>CAZWHW010000045.1:0-10934 GCA_964633815.1 uncultured Gammaproteobacteria bacterium | reverse complement strand
CTGGAGTATCTGTCATGCTGTATTTTGAGATGATTTTTGACTTCAAAATCATAGCACAAAAGCCTTTAAAAATAAAAATTAAGAGGAAATATCAGAAGCTTCAATGAAAGCTATAAATGCTTGATTTACATTATTATTTTTATATCTGCGTACAAGAATTTTAATTTGAATAATAAACTTACACAATGATCATCAAATAAATTCATTCCTATTTCTATTTATTTGAAATAAACCTCACTCAATTCATGTTTTTTAGATTCTATACATCAAGAATCACCCTTCTCAATAAATTTTTGATACATATTATCAACATCAGCTGAAACCTGATGAATTTTATCTAAAGTACGCTTATCAATATCAAACTTTTTTTCCATATAATGCACAATCGGCAAAATACCCGTTTCAACAACATTTACTAAATTTCCCAATATTCCGGCAAACTCTGGCAATGGCTGATTATTAATTTCTATTTTTTGAGTAGGTTTACTTTGCATTCCTTCTAGAGCAATATTAATTTTCTCAAGAGCCGTCAACAAATTACCATGGTTTGTATTTTCATTAGCTAGTTCTTTAGTTCTAGATCGCTGTAAACTTCTGTTCGCTTTTACTTGCTGCTCTGAAACTGTCTGATTAATTTGCTGTAGCACTCCCATGAGGCCAGCATGACCATCCTTTACAATTGCAAGCTCTTGCAAACGTAATTTTTGATCATTTTTATCTAATTTCGCTTGCTGAACTGACTGAGCTTGATTGTGATTGATTATTGCCGACGAAAAATTCCCAATTTCGCCTACTGATTTCACTAACTCATTGAGCTGTGAAACCACCTTATTCCCAACATCAGCACCATCACCACCTAATACCTTATTTCTTTGAAAATCATCAATAATTTGCTTCCATCGAGTTATTTGTTCTGGCGTTATATTACCGCGCAATTCAGCCAGTTTGAGTAAATTTTCTTCGGCACCAGTTGTTAATAATTGAGATTCACCCAAATAATGATCCTCAATCAATTGCATCAATTCGGCCTCGTTCATGACAGCTGAAATCTTTTCTGTCATTTTATTCATATTACGATAACTACCTTGAAGCTTAAATGGTGGCTCCACACGATATTTATCATCTTGGGCGGCTGAGGCAATATATTGCTGATTGATTTTTAAAATAACATCTTGAACTATAAACATTTTCTGCAAAACATCGGTAATTTCCTTGACCTCAGCTCCACTATATTGATGATTAAGATCAGTAGTTGGAATATTCTCACCCTGAGCTATCTTAATCAGTCGATATACATCACTCATTTCTCGCACAGCCAATGGTGCCAACACTTGATTCGACGTTAATGCATTTTCTATATAACTCAAAGCAAATTGCTCCTCCATTCCACCTAAAATATCACCTAAATTATAGATGTCAGCACGATTCGCCAACATATCAGGAACTTTAAACTGCTCTCCTGATTCAGTATACGGATTACCTGCCATCACCACACAGAATTTCTTGCCGCGCATATCATAGGTTTTCGTTTCCTGCTGCCAAACTCCTTCAATTCGGCGAGTGCCATCACAAAGAGAAATATATTTTTGTAAAAATTCAGGATGAGTATGCTGAATATCATCTAAATATAGCATCACATTATTCCCCATCTCGAAGGCTAAATTGATTTTTTCAAGCTCTTGGCGAGCTGTTGAATTAGGCGCTTGCTCGGGATCTAGCGAGGTCACATCATGCCCAAGTGATGGACAATTAATCTTCATGAAAATCAAACCCAGCTTGCTCGCAACATATTCCATTAATGTTGTCTTACCATAACCCGGAGGAGAAATCATCATTAACAAGCCCATCAAATCGGTTCGCTTATCATCTCCCAAAGCTCCCATTTGTTTAGCTAAATTATCACCAATCAGCGGCAAATAAGACTCATTAATCAACCTGTTACGAACAAATGAACTCAGTGGTCGCGGCTTAAACGCATGCAATTTCAATTCTTTGCGCTTTTCTTCAAGCACCTCTTGGCGAAGCTCTAAATATTGCTGATAACCAGGTAAAACTTCATTCTCATGATGTGCTACTCGTTGAATAAAATCATCTAATTGAATTGCTATTTTTTGCTCAATAATTCGAGAATGCTCGCCCAACAAATCAGTGACTGCAATATCTAAGTCCATACTTTTATCATCAAAATCAATGGCATGTTCGCAGCACAAAACCCCAACCAACTCATCCCCATAATGAGCATTATCTACTGTACTCTTATCAATAAATGCCTTCACCCATGAACTTGCCACTTGCCACTGTTGTAAAGGCCTAACCTCTAATTCCTTGAGAATACTTTTCAATTGCTTGATGCCAGCCGTGCCAATCGACTTATTAAATTGCGAGCCAAGCGCTTTTGCATATTTACTACGTACAAATGACACTTTCTTTGCTGCAAGCTCTTCAACCAAGTATTCAGCCGACAATAACAACACACTACTAGACAATTCAAACACAGCTTTGCTAAAAAACTCTTCAAGCTTCATTGAAATTTCTTGAACCATCAACTCCATTGCTGATTCGTCAGCATATAACTCACGCAATTTCACTGCACCTGCCGCACGAGTCGGCCATGTTTCAATCATTGCATCAGCCTTATCGACACTAACCCAAAACAATTGAGCTAAAGCGCGAGCTTGTGGAGAAAAAACTAATAGCCCTGCAGAATTCAGTGCCGGCCATAAGCCTTGAACAAGCCTAGCCGCATCATAGTCATGAATTCCTTTTTGGTAACCTTGTTTATATAAAGGAGTAGAAAAGTCACGAACCAACTTAGTTAGCCCTTCCAAGCTATTACACGAATCATTTAGAGTTTTAATTGATAAATCTTGCTTCTCACTTTTTGCAGCCTGCATAAAAAGGTGCGCTAAATATTCTGAACGATACAAATCTTGCGTTTCAGACTCTAACGATAAATTCCAATAGTCTTGAGTGTCAGCAAGCCCTTCAGACTCCACTAACTCATAAAAATCTGTACCTAACAAATGAAAAAATAACTGCTCATTTCTTGGCACAATCGTTAAGTCCAACTCTTGGGTATTAACACTGAAGCGGTGCTTTGCGCCCAGTTTAATAACCTTGCCGCCCTCTTCGTAGATGTCTACTTTATCTCTAAGTGCTCGAATAGCCTGTTCTTGCAAAGCTTTTAAGCGCGCTTGAATATCATCCATTGCCACTTCTGCATTTAGCTTAACTAACTCCTCAACAATGTCGTTTATTTTTAAAACTAAAGAATCTGATGCAAAATAGGTGTTTAATTGATCACGTTCTTGAAATTTCAATGAGCGCTTTTCAATAGTTTTTAAAATTCGATCCGATGAATCAGATAATGTTTGCGCACGTCTTTGCTGTTGCTCGACCAAGCTTTGTCTATGCGTTTCAAAAGACTCATACAACTCTTCGCGCTTATCCATAATATCGCTCAAAAAGCGATCAAATTCACTAAACTGACTTTCTAGGTCTTCCAACTGAACTAACAAACGTGCCAATTGCTCATCGCACTTTTCAGGAGTGCTCGACGATGATAGTGCATTGGCTATACTTTGAGAAAATAACTTAAATTGTGCTGAAAATTGCGCAAGAGCTTCCTCAGACCCTAAATTTTTAGCTCGTTGCGCTGCTCTCGCTTTAACTTGATTTAATTTGGCATAAATCTCAGATACTGAATCAACAATAGCTGTTCTGACAGTAGCATCATCAATATCTAATGTTGCAACCAACTCCGATAACAAATCAAGATCTTGAATAGTCTGATCAACATTTTCGATTAACGGTTTTAACTGCGCATTTGTGGTCACCGCAACGCTTTGCTTTTGAAATTGCTCAAGCCTTTCCTCATAAATCATTAGTGATTTTTGCTTACTGAGAAACTTGATTGTTTTATCACCAATAACTGCTTCATTTTCATCAAGCTCTTTTAAAAGCTTTTCAAGGCCTGCGATATCAATATAACGATAATCCTTAACAGTAATAATATGGCCACGTTGTTGGCGAATTTCATTAATCACAGCCACAAATTGCTCAGCATCTTCCCAACTGTTTGTCGTCAATTTAGATAATAATTTACTTTGAGTTTGCTGCACCTCTTGCATTGCTTTAGCCGACTGTCGCTGAATGCTTTGGACTTTTTCAAATTCATCAATCACCAGTTCAGAAGTGGTAGCAACCTGTTTTAGAGTATCTGCAATATTGGATCGACTGCCCTCTTCCAGCCAATAATGCAGGTCAAAAATTCGCTTTGCCGATTGTGATAAATTTTCATATATCTTCATCGAAGCCTGCTGATTCTCAACCAACCGAACCACCTCAAATAAATTTGAAACACCACGAACCAGTTCCGAATTGCCAATCTTACCTAACTCGGTAGTGCTTTCTGGGCGCTGACTTGCATATTCAGTACTAAAAAAAGGACTTTGCCAAATTTGCATTGGGTGAATCCGAACTGGCTCATCTTCTGCCGAGAAAACAATAATACGACCATCTTCGAATAGCGCATAACCATTGCTATAAATTGGGTTCTGTAATGATTTTGAAATCAAGTTATAGCTAAAAAGACCAAATCTGCCAGAAACTGGCTCATAAAAAACATACAACACATCTTCGCCATTTGGTGAACGATACATACGTTTAAAGACGAGACCTTTATCGTCCGTATTATCAAACGTTTTATATTCACCCGTTTCTAAGTAATACCCACCTGGAAAAATTATGCCCTGATCCTCTGGTAACAAAATACACGACTGGCCAATTGCATCAATTCGCACAGTTGTTTCAGTTAGAGTATTGTAAACAAGGTAGCGAACCACCTCTTCTTTATATGGCGTGACCGCCAACAAAATTAAATTATTTATCTTGACATACGCAATGCTAGCATCATCCATTGACTGGTCTTGCTCTTCCACAGCCTCTGAATATACACCAAGACCATCTTCAGTATTGTTCTCTATTTTTACAGTCAAATCACCATTAATTGTCTCAACAAACACTGTATCCAAAATATTGACATGCGGGTGCATACCATGAACAAAATCATTACGATTTGTTTCAATCCACTCAAAGTCATACTTACTCGGTGGTTGCACATCCCTTTCACCACGATTATCAATATACTTAATTTCAGATTGATCAGCGGAAACACTCCAACGAAAAACACGAATATCATCCTCTCGTTCACCAATCTGAAAAGTCACTAATAACTTACTATCACGAACCTGCAAACCAACGAGTTGAGACTCTTTGTAATAACGATAGAGTTCGCCAAAATCATCAACGAAGCGCTGATCCGACAAATAAGTGCTTGAAACATCAACCTCTTTAAGCTCAACACCCTCTTGCGTTTCAGTCAAATCAAAAACACTGAGAACATCTTCTATTTTAGTTTCACGCTTAAGCCCTATAAAAACGTTATAACCAAAAACAAGCTGACTACCAACCTGAACAATATCACGAGCAATGCTATTATTTTCAGTTCGTACACGAGCACGTCCAATCACTTCATTTTCAGAACCACCAAACTCTTCGATTCGCTCCTCATTAAGAGCTTGTGCTAAGCCTTTAAGTTCCTGACCCTGTTTCTCAAGACGTTTTTTGATAATTTCATATGAGCCACCCTCAGCGACTGCATTATCGACAACGTCACCTTCCAAATTGACTTTATCTTTTTCACTCATAGCTGTTTCCGCAAATCATTTGACGTTACCGTGTCTCTGGCAACAAGTTAGGACGAATTAAATCATCATATGGATTGTACTAAATAGAGCACTAATTCAACGTTAAGTTAAGCACCCTACAAGGTTTCATCTTGTAGGGTGAACCATTAAATTCAATGCTTAGTTTCGTCGTCATCCTTCTTGTCTAACAAACCACTCAATTTGCCTAGCATCATTTGAATAGTCTCACTTTTACTGACAATGCCATCAATCGCCTTACCATAAGATAATGACTTTGAGAAGGTATCAAAAAAGTGTCCTTCACCGCCAACAATATCAATTGAAGACTCTTTTAATGCGGTTGCTAAAACATCTGCATTTTCACGAGAAATTTCCTTACCAGCATCAATTGCAGCTATTGTTTCTTTCAATGCAGTTTCAAGTGTCATACGAAATTCTTCGTGTGATCTTGCATCTTCACTCATAGAGTTCATTGCATCAAACTTATCTGTCAAACCCTCTGCTTCTGCCTTAAATTGCTTCAATGTGACATCGGCTGAAGCAGTTCCAATTTGTAACTTCGCTTCCGCTTCTGCATCACCTTGAGCACGAATAACATCAGCTTCAGCGAGACCAGTTGCAGCATCTTGTGCTTGCACACCTTCAGCTAACTTAATTTTAGCTTGAGCATCCTTATCCGAAGCTTCCAGGTTTGCGTCAGCCAAGGTAGTGATTTCAACCGCTTTATGTTTTGCTGCAATTTCTTGCGCTTCGGCAGCTCGAACTTCTTTAACCTTTTGCTCTTCAGCTACTGCTTCAGCTTCTTTTATCTGCACTTGCTTTAAGCGGTCCGCTTCAGACACAATTCGCACTTCATTGATTTTTTCTTCTTCAATTGCCACTGTTTTATCAACAGCCACGCGTTCACGAATAATATCAGCGATATTTTTCTTCTCCTTTTCAATATCTTTGTCAGCTTCAATACTCGTCAAATCAACTTCTCGATCACTATGCACTCGTTCCATGCGCTTAGTCCGATCAACTTTTTCAGCCTCAATAGCCACAGCTCGCTGCCTATTTTCATTCGCAATTTCAATTTCACGTTGTTGATTTTCTGTACGGACTTGCAGGTCTTGTTCAACCTCAATTTTAGATGTTTCAGCTTTAAGACGCTCTTCTTCTTGAACTTTGATAGTTTCAGCCTCTTCACGAGCGACAACAGTTGCTACTTCTCTCGCTTGTTTTGCCTCCGCGTCTGCCTCTTGACGCTCTAATTCCAACATAGCTTCACGCGCTTCAACATTCTTTTTCTTGATAGCTAATTCTTCATCCTTTTCAAAGATATTCGTTTGAACATTTTGCGATGCAGTTAGCTCAGTAATTTTCTTAATACCCTGCGAATCGAGAATATTATTCGGGTCTAAATCCGTTTTTGGTGTTTGCTCTAAATAGTCAATTGCAACATCTTCCAAAGAATAACCATTCAAATCACTACCAATCGCATCAATAATTGCATCACGAAATTTTTGGCGATCTTCAAACAGTTCCTCAAATTCCACCTTCTTACCAACCGTTTTTAGCGCTTCACTAAATTTAGCGGCAAACAGGTTGTAAACAGCTTCTGTATCAGAAGCTCGTTGCGTCCCAACAGCTTTAGCTACTCGCAAAACATCATCTTCAGTTTCATTGACTCGTAAATAATAAGCAACTGTAATATCAGCACGCATATTGTCCTTACAAATCAAACCATCCTTGCCACGGCGATCAACCTCCATAGTAATCAATGAAATTTTCATTAATTCCATGCGGTGAATGATTGGCAGTACCATACCACCTGTAAAAGTCACTTTCGGCTTTGAACGCAATGTATTGATGATTAATGCAGTCCCTTGATCAACTTTGATATAGAACTTTTTCACCAATGCCGCGAAGCCCATTATAAAAATAAATAGTGCACCAACTGTAATAAAAATTGGCATTAATACTGACAAATCAGCCATGATATTCTCCTTATTTGATTATTAAAATAAACTACTTACAAACTTATGAAAACTGAAGTCGAACTTGAGAATCAAACTCCTTCAAACTCGGCCTTACTAATCACTCGATAAATGCTATCTCCAGTTAATGCTTCGATAACAACTACCTGATCACCCTTCTTAAATTCCAATTCACCCTTAGTTCTAACATTTAGAATAATACCCGCTCCGCCATCATTCATAATAGCTTGACCCGTTGTATTGGTTACCATCCCTGATCGAACCACCAACGTTTGGCCTATAATATACTTTGTCTCATCAACTTCTAATTTCGATAAAAATTTCCGAATAGGCTTAAGACATATTTTTGTTAAAAACAATGCTCCTAAAAAAGCGGCAATTAAAATTGGAATGCCCGCTAAAAACTCTAAAAGCTTACCCGGAATTACACTAAAAGCATAAAAACTAATATAAAAACTCAGCAACCAACCCGTAATCGAAAGAATACTAAGACTAACAATCAATGGTACACCGTGCAGACCAAGCTTAAGCACTAAACCGGCAATTGAGTTTTGCGCCTCCATTGAATCAACAACATCAATATCCCCATCAAAGTCAAAATCCAAAAAGTCTAGATCGATCATACCTAGCGCTGCAACTACCCAATAAATCAAGCAAAAAAAGAACAGTAGCGTAAAAATTATTGTCGGAAAAGAAGCAATAATCTGATAAAACGGATCCATATTTTTATGGAGCAATACTGCAAACATTTGACCTCCAAACAGCGCTAATTGAACTTAGTATTCGATTACATTTATAGTCATAATAAATATTAGATTACGACTTTTTTTGCTTCTTCAAACGATCAAGCACATCTGCAGCACCCAACTCTCTTTTAATCCCAGAATCTTTTAACCTTTCCTCTAAAGAAGTCCCTGAACTTTCAACAGCCAAATCAGAAGCTGCTTTCATTTTTGCAGAAGCAAGTTTTTGCTTCTCCTTGACCCTCTCCAGTGAATCCAAAGCAGTTCTTAATTTCGAATCACTACCACTGTGACGCTCAGCAATCGCTTTTTGCGCACGTTGTACCGCTTCAGTTGCCTTGACTGTCTCAGTTTGCTGCTTCAAGCGTTTGATTTGCTCTTCAGCCACTTTAATGGTCGCTCGCAGATCTGTAGCTTGTGCTTTAAAGTCACTAGCAATGCCTTGTTCAGTTGACAACGAAACCTCAAGATCAGCAACCTTTACGGCCAGGTCATGAGCTAGTTCATCTTCACCTTTTTCCAATGCACTCAAAATATACTTTTCATTTTCAGCAATATCCGCTTGGAAATTAGCAACCTTTTCACTTGCCAATTTCTCTTGAGCAATTAACGACGCTAAACCATCTTTTGATAATGACAATTCATGCGAAGCATCACGTATCTCCTGATCTAGAATTCGTAGCGCTTGAGCATCAATAATGCTTTCACCCGCTTCATTAACTCCACCACGAACAGCAGTAAGCATTTTAGACCAAATATTCATATCTCTACTCCTAGTAATATAATTTTAAATAGTTAAATTATAGA
The DNA here is from genome assembly GCA_964633815.1 of uncultured Gammaproteobacteria bacterium. GTDB lineage: Bacteria > Pseudomonadota > Gammaproteobacteria > Arenicellales > Arenicellaceae > CALKZN01. The sequence goes on along the minus strand of CAZWHW010000045.1, from coordinate 1,697 downwards.
AATTAATTCAAAAAATCTTGGAAAGCATCCACAGCATTGAGAACATTACTGGCTAAAGTTTCCAATTCTAAAACAATATTGTCCACACTTGATGATGAGCTCAGCGCACCAAACATATTATAATAAGCTGGAACTTCATCTTTCTTCTCAAGACTTATCGTCGACAAGGGAAAATACTTATGTGTTAGCAACACACATTCATTAAACTTCGCAACATCATTCACATCACTAACTTCCCACAATACAGATTCGGCAACTATTTGTTGACCACTAACCCCGATATAAATCGGTAAATCACCATATTCATGCATCGTAGCAACAATTGAATCTTCAGCATTCTCAACAAGCTCAACGCTTGCTTGCCCAGATTTAACCAAATCATCTTCTAATAAAGCGCCATACAATCCAATAGTAGTCCAATTTTTTAAGCTATCATTCATATCAATAAAATCTCCTATTTTTTGTTGAGGCACATCTTTGCGAAGTGTTTTTTCCACCTCTACTAGCAATTTTGCATTGTTTGCCCTAATCCAAACTTCTTTTTTTATCAAACCCTGCTCTCGTAGACGTTTACGAAATTCTCGCTGGTAATGTGCGGATGTTTTCTTAACCATGATGCCATCCTAACTTATCACATGTAATAAGTCAATTTAAATTACATGTAATGATTAAAACTTAATTGAATCATGATTTAAAATCAAAATCACACTCAAATAAAACAGAACAAACTACTATAAAACTAACTCAAAAATAATAGCTCTAAAATAAATACACTCATTTATTAACAACTTCTAGCACACCTACTGAAGAATAACTTAAATCACCTTAACAACATTTTGAGCCTACATTGAATAAATTGAAACAAACCCATTGGTTTGCCAAAATTCTGCCTCCCTGATGAACTAGATTTCAAGCTTTCCAACAATGTTTTCAAACTCAGTGATTGATCCAAATCAAAACTCACACCATAAGAACCAGCCCGAACATAGTCGCCGGATACAGGCAACGGATCACTACCATTAATAATTGCCACATCTTGCTTAATTACAGTCTTACCAGAACCAGCGCGCAATTCTCCCAATAAATTAAAATGCGGAACTGGCCAGAAAAATGGTCGACCGCCATTATCTCCCAAAGCAAAAGGCTTCTTAGCAAAATTTATTATATCAACCAACACCCTGCCACGCTTACCCAACCACTTACCAACACCCCATGGTGAAATCAAAACATACTGGTCACCATACTGTTCAATCAAGTCATTAGCTGCCTGTTTATCCTCAAGATCTTGATCACAACCCAGCAACAGCATTTCCAACCGTCCTGCAGTATTCACTTGTCTAGCTGGTGCAATATAAACAACTTGCTGCTGCTTGCTCGCTTCCACCAAACCTGACTCCTGATTAAATACTAATACCCACTCTTCAGCAGAACCTCTAGCCTGAATCAATTCTTGTAACTTAAGCCATGTTCTATCAATAAAACCGTCAGTAAAAAATATCACCTTAGCATCAGCTTCAGGTACATACTTATCCAGATTATGTGCCACGCTATCTAACAGTTCGGGCAACAATTCAAATTGATAACAATGCACGTGAGTGTCACAAGCAACTCGCATAGTTTTTTTCATGATTCTTGAGAATGGTATATAGTTTAAAAAACTGATATTAATTGCTTCCAGATCACACAGCAATCTTTAT
>CAZWHW010000044.1:6101-10969 GCA_964633815.1 uncultured Gammaproteobacteria bacterium | reverse complement strand
AATATTTTTTGGTTTAAGCCTTGGCTCGATCTTATTGTTAGTAGCTGCAGGGCTTGCGATTACCTTTGGTGTGATGGGTGTTATTAATATGGCGCATGGAGAGCTGATTATGCTCGGCGCTTACACAACTTATGTAGTGCAACTGTTAATGCCAAACCATATTGAATATTCATTGTTTGTCGCAATTCCAGCAGCATTTATTGTATCTGGTTTATTTGGTATTGCGATTGAGCGTGGTGTGATTCAGTTTTTAAAAGGCCGGCCGTTGGAAACGTTGTTGGCTACTTTTGGTATTAGTTTGATCTTACAGCAACTAGTACGAACGGTGTTTTCACCGTTAAATCGACAAGTGATTACTCCTGAATTCATGAGTGGTGCGCTAGAAATTACCCCTGTTTTATCTATTACTTATAACCGAATTTATATTTTCTTTTTCGCCATCATAGTATTTATCCTATTACAGCTTTTGATGAAAAAAACTGTTTTAGGTTTGAACGTACGTGCTGTTTCGCAAAACCGCAATATGGCGAGATCAATGGGTGTTAAATCTGAATGGGTAGACGCCATGACCTTTGGTTTAGGCTCAGGTGTCGCAGGTTTAGCAGGCGTTGCCTTGAGTCAAATTACCAATGTGGGACCGAATTTAGGCCAAAGCTATATTATTGATTCGTTCATGGTGGTGGTATTTGGTGGTGTTGGCAATTTGTGGGGCACATTAGTTGGGGCATTTACGATTGGCGCATTAAATAAATTTCTTGAACCAGTCACTGGCACTGTCTTAGCAACTATTATTGTGTTGGTATTTATTATTTTGTTTATTCAGAAGAAGCCACGCGGTTTGTTTCCACAAAAAGGGAGAGCTGCGCAATCATGAATATAAATCGAAAAACATTGATGTCTGCCAACGAAAAGGTAGTCATTCCAGTTTTGTTAGGTTTGGTTGTATTTGCCAGTATTTCTAACTTAGTGTTACCACAAGATTCCTTTTTTTATGTCAGCACTTTTACAATCACATTGTTAGGCAAATATCTTTGTTATGCCTTATTAGCAATGGCGGTAGATGTTGTCTGGGGCTACGCGGGAATTCTTAGCTTAGGTCATGGCGTGTTTTTCGCGCTAGGCGGCTATGGCATGGGCATGTATCTAATGCGCCAAATCGGTGATCGTGGAGTATATGGTGATCCTCTCTTGCCTGATTTTATGGTCTTTTTGAATTGGAGTGAGTTGCCGTGGTTTTGGCAAGGTTTTGATCAATTTTGGTTTGCCATAATAATGGCGATGTTTGTCCCGGGGTTATTAGCTTTTGTGTTTGGTTGGTTAGCGTTCCGTTCTCGGGTGACAGGTGTTTATTTGTCAATCATGACCCAAGCCTTGACCTATGCAACTATGCTCGCTTTCTTCCGTAATGAAATGGGCTTTGGCGGTAATAACGGCTTGACAGACTTCAAAGATATTTTGGGCTTTGATTTACAGCAAGATACTACAAGAGTCACCTTGTTTGTGATTACGGTCTTGGTGTTATTGGCGGCATACTTGGTTAGCAAACTGATTCTCCAATCTAAATTTGGCCGAGTAGTTATTGCAATTAGAGACGCTGAAGATCGAGTACGTTTCTCAGGATATAAAACCGAAAGTTATAAAGTTTGGTTGTTTGTCTATTCAGCTGTGCTAGCAGCTTTAGCGGGTGCTTTATATGTGCCACAAATCGGTATTATCAATCCGGGTGAGTTCTCACCAATCAACTCTATTGAAATTGTTATTTGGGTAGCAATTGGTGGGCGCGGAACATTGTATGGCGCGATTATTGGTGCCATTGTGGTCAGTTTTGCTAAAACTAAGTTTACGGGTATTTTCCCAGAAGCATGGCTATTTGCATTGGGCGGTATTTTTGTTTTGGTGACAATCTTTTTGCCAAATGGAATTATTGGTTTATTTAAAAAATTCTCACTTGGCAGCAAAGCCAAACCAGTTGTCGGACTAAATGAGGAAAAATCATGAAAGCATTAACGTGTATCAGAGATTTTTATAATATTAATCCTGATTCTGATAATGAGCAGATTATTAATATAGATAAAGAGATTGTTCTATATTTGGAAGGTTTAACTGTTAGCTTTGATGGCTTTAAGGCATTAAACAACCTAAATTTATATGTCAAAGAAGGCGAATTACGATGTTTGATTGGCGCTAATGGCGCGGGTAAAACAACATTAATGGATGTCATCACGGGCAAAACTCCATGCGATGAAGGCTCAGCATATTTCGGCCAGAATATTAATTTGCTGGATAAAAGTGAGTCTGAAATAGCGCAACTCGGAATAGGTCGTAAATTCCAAAAGCCGTCTGTATTTGAACAGCTTGATGTGATCTCGAATATTGAGTTAGCACTCAAAGATAATAAAAGTGTTTTGCCGACCTTATTTGCTAGTATGAATAAGCAAAAAGAACAACGTATTGAAGAAATATTGAATATTGTCGGCCTGACTGAGCAGCAATTTATTGAAGCAGGTTATTTGTCCCATGGTCAAAAGCAATGGCTCGAAATAGGCATGTTATTAGCAGCCGACCCTAAAGTATTATTGGTTGATGAGCCTGTGGCTGGCATGACGCCACAAGAAACAGAACGCACCGCAGAACTGTTAACCTCATTGGCAGGTGATCATACCGTTATTGTCGTTGAGCATGATATGGAATTTGTTCGAAGTATTGCTCGAGATGTAACTGTGTTGCATCAAGGTAGTGTGCTTGCGGAAGGCACGATGGATGAAATTCAGGCAAACCCTGATGTGATTCAAGTTTATTTGGGTGAGGAGGCTGCATGATTGAGTTCAATAAGGTTAATCAGCTGTATGGCAGCTCACAAATCCTTTGGGATTTGGACTTGCATATCAAACCGAACAGCATTACATGCCTGATGGGCAGAAACGGGGTTGGCAAAACAACCGCGTTGAAAGTGTTGATGGGCTTATTGCCAGTCAAAACAGGGCAAGTGCTTATTGATGGTGAAGATTTCAGTAAAAAAAGTACAGAATCCAGACCTTACGCAGGCGTTGGGTATGTGCCACAAGGTCGAGATATTTTTCCGCAGTTAACGGTTGAGGAAAATTTGCGGATTGGCTTGGGTTGCCGTAAAGATCGCTCAAAAAAGATTCCCGAAAAGATTTATGAACTTTTCCCCGTTTTATACGATATGTTAAATCGCCGCGGCGGAGATTTATCAGGTGGTCAGCAACAGCAATTAGCTATTGGTAGGGCGTTAGTGATTGAGCCGAAGGTGTTATTGCTAGATGAACCAAATGAGGGAATTCAACCAAATATTGTCCAACAAATTGGCGATGTTATTCTCAAGCTGAATGAAGACGATGGCCTGACTGTGTTATTGGTTGAGCAAAAATTGAATTTTGCTCGACGAGTAGGCCAAGAATTTTGCTTAATGGAAAAAGGCGCTATTGTTGCCAAAGATGATATGTCCAAATTGAGCGATAATTTAATCAAAAAGCATTTAGCTGTATAAAATAATAAGAGGTATGATGATGAAAATAATGATTTTATTACTTAGCTTAATCCCATCAATGAGCTATGCACATAATTATGCCGAACATGGCATTGTAGCTAATATATTGCATGCCATTGTTTCACCTCATCACTTTTTAGTAGGGCTATTATTAGTCATAGTTGGTTTATCTTTAGTTAAAGTGTTTTTCAGCAAAAAGTAATTGCTGAAACTGAGAAAGACAAGCCAGAATGCTTGATTCAAACCGTAATTTACCGCAGTTCAATGCTAATACTGCCAACAGTCTCAAAAAAATTGGACATTGGCAGGGCGGCTTACAATTGGGTCTTACTGTAAAGAAAGGTAAAACAGTTTTAGCTGAAAAGCATCAGTCAGGTCCGTATACCTTACAGCGGCCCTTTTATCCCGAAGGTGGTATATGCCATCTAATATTGCTGCACCCACCCGGTGGTTTGGTCGAAGGCGATTGTTTAGAGTTATCGGCCAGTTTGGATAAACAGTCACATTGTGTGATGACGACACCCTCTGCAGGGAAAGTCTATCAGTGTGAGTCTGTAGAAGCGGGTCAAAAGCAAGTATTCAACGTAAAAGACCAATCAGTCTTAGAATGGTTCCCACAAGAAACGATTTTGTTTGCTAATAGCAAGACAAATTTACACATGTCTATTTCGCTTGAAAAAGATGCACGCTTTATTGGTTGGGAGCTTATTTGTCTGGGCAGACCCATTTCTGATGATAATTTTGAAGGGGGTTATTTAAGCCAAAGTGTAGAAATTAAAGTTGATAACCGGCCCATATTGAATGAAAGGCTGGTAATTGATTCTACCCTTGATAAAGATCAAGCCTTGAATAGCGATTGGGGCTTTGCTAATTATACGGTCTTTGGTAGTTTATATATCACGGGTGCGACAAAGCAGCATTTAGAAATTGCCCTAAAAGTGATTGATGAGTTAAAAGATGCAGCTTGCCAAGCTCGACTTGGCGTGAGTTTAGTCGATGGTTTACTGATTTGCCGTGGTTTGACTATGCAGTCACGCCACTTGAAAGATGCCTTTGTGCAGATTTGGTCGGCATTGCGTTTTGAGATGCTTGGCGTTGCCATGAATACGCCAAGAATTTGGAATACATAAATAGAATAAAACGAGGTCCTTATGGATTTATCACCAAGAGAAAAGGATAAATTATTGTTGTTCACAGCGGGTTTGTTGGCAGAACGAAGAAAAGAAAAAGGATTAAAGCTGAACTACCCTGAGTCGGTTGCCTATATTTCCTGCGCAATTTTAGAAGGCGCGCGCGAAGGTAAAAGCGTTGCCGAATTGATGAACTATGGAAGAACGTTATTATCTAGTGACGATGT
>CAZWHW010000044.1:0-6001 GCA_964633815.1 uncultured Gammaproteobacteria bacterium | reverse complement strand
GTGATGGGCAAACTCTAAGGGGCTAACAATGAAAATAAGCAGACAAAATTATGCCGAAATGTATGGCCCAACCACAGGGGACAGAGTTCGACTAGGTGATACTGAGATTATTATCGAAGTTGAGAAAGACCACACTGTTTATGGCGACGAAGTCAAATTTGGCGGTGGTAAGGTTATTCGCGATGGCATGGGACAAAGCCAGCGATCTAGTAAGGATGTTGTTGATACCGTGATCACCAATGCTTTGATTTTAGATCACTGGGGCATTGTTAAAGCCGATGTGGGTATCAAAAATGGCCGTATTGTTGGCATTGGCAAAGCGGGAAATTCTGATGTGCAAGCAAATGTCGATATTGTTGTTGGTCCGGGCACTGAAGCCATTGCTGGTGAAGGGCAAATTCTGACTGCGGGCGGCATTGATGCGCATATTCATTTTATCTGCCCACAGCAAGTTGAAGATGCTTTAATGTCAGGTGTTACCACTATGTTAGGTGGTGGCACAGGGCCTGCCACGGGCACAAATGCAACCACGTGTACGCCAGGGCCGTGGAATATTTACCGTATGCTAGAAGCTGCGGAAGATTTGCCCATGAACATTGGTTTCATGGGCAAAGGCAATGCCAGCCAACCGGAACCTTTGTATGAGCAAGTTGAAGCGGGCGCAATGGGCTTAAAACTTCATGAAGACTGGGGCACAACGCCAGCAGCAATTGATACTTGCTTGTCTGTAGCGGATAAAGAAGATATTCAAATAGCCATACATACTGACACGTTAAATGAGTCTGGTTTTGTCGAAGATACGATTGAGGCATTCAAAGGCAGAACGATTCATACCTTTCATACTGAAGGTGCTGGCGGTGGGCATGCGCCAGATATTATCAAGGCGGCTGGTTTGGCGAATGTCTTACCTTCTAGCACCAATCCAACCCGCCCTTATACAGTTAATACAGTTGATGAACATTTAGACATGCTGATGGTCTGCCACCACCTTGATCCAAGCATTCCAGAAGATGTTGCGTTTGCGGATTCTCGGATTCGTAAAGAGACAATTGCGGCAGAAGACATTCTGCATGACAAGGGTGCGTTCAGCATGATTGCCTCAGATTCGCAGGCAATGGGCCGCGTTGGCGAGGTGATTATTCGCACCTGGCAAACAGCGCATAAAATGAAAGTACAATTTGGTAGTTTGCCGGAAGATAGCTCTCGAAATGATAATTTCAGAGCCAAACGCTATATTGCAAAATATACGATTAACCCTGCAATTTCACATGGTGTTGCTGACGAAGTAGGTTCGGTTGAAGTTGGTAAACTAGCCGATTTAGTCTTATGGAAGCCTGCATTTTTTGCAGCGAAACCTTCGTTGATAATTAAAGGTGGCTTTATTGCTGCCGCGCCGATGGGTGATCCTAATGCCTCAATTCCAACACCACAACCTGTTCATTATCGGCCAATGTTTGGCGCATTTGGTCGGGCTAAATACAAGACATCACTGACCTTTGTTTCTCAATCAAGCCTTAAGTCAGGTGCACTAGAAAAGCTTGAGCTAAAGAAAAGGTTATATGGCGTGAAAGGAACGCGCAGTATTAACAAAAACGACATGATTCATAATTCCTACCAGCCAAGCATTGAGGTTGATGCCCAAACGTATCAAGTACGAGCTGATGGTGAGTTGCTAGTGTGTGAGCCAGCTGTTGAATTGCCACTCGCTCAGCGTTACTTTTTATTCTAAATTCTTAAAAACTAACAAGTTATGAAAGTGTTTACACAAATTTTGCCAGATCAAGACTGCGATAAAACAACAATAGCGGAAACTGTCACTTTATCGTTTGAAATTCGGCAAAAGGCGCGCTTTAAAGCGCTGGCTGATTCGGGTGAAGAAATTGGTGTGCAAATTGAACGTGGCAATATATTGCGTGATGGCACTTTGTTAGCCAATGGGTCTGAGACAGTAAAGGTTTGTGCTGCGCCAGAAAGTTTGTCACGGGCGACGGCAAATGAGCCTATTTTGTTTGCTAGATTATGTTATCACTTAGGCAACCGTCATGTACCGTTGCAAATTGATGAGCAAGGTTGTAGCTATCAACATGATCACGTATTAGACGACATGATAAAAGGCTTGGGCGGCACTGTTGTGCACTTGCAGGATAAATTTGAACCCGAAGCAGGTGCATACAGCGGCGAGTCGCACTCTCACGGTCATTCTCATTCGCATCATCATGACTGAGACAATACAAACGCTAAGATTATTACAGTTTGCATCAGCAACCTTACCTGTTGGCGCATTTGCCTATTCTCAAGGCATGGAGAGCGCTGTTCATCATGGCTATATAAATAATGCTGAACAAACTCAAGACTGGATTAAAGGCGTATTAGCAAATAATTTAACTAGACTTGATTTGCCTTTTTTAAAGTGTACTTATGAGTCAATTTTAGCGGCAGATTTTGCATCTGTTACTGAATTGAATCAGCAACTTATCGCCTTTCGTGAGACGGATGAAATACGCCAAGAATGTACCCAAATGGGCAAGGCACTGCGACGTTTATTGGTTGATTTGGAGCTTTGGGATGAACGCATGCCAAGTACAGATATTGATTGGGTGATCGCATTTGCCTTGATGGCGGTGAGCAATGAACTAACCGTCAAAGATTGTTTGTTAGCCAACGCGTGGTCTTGGTGTGAAAACCAAGTGGCAGCGGCAATAAAACTGGTTCCTTTAGGACAAACTGAAGGACAAAAAATTTTATATCAACTAAGTGCAGTTGTGGTTGATGCGGTTAACGATGCTTTAGAGCATGATATGTCTAAGGTTAGTTCATTGGCATTTAACTTAAGTATTTTAAGTAGTGAGCACGAAACTCAATATTCCCGTTTATTTAGATCTTAATAGAGAGAAAACAAAAATGACTAAACAAGTATTACGTGTTGGTGTCGGCGGTCCAGTAGGCTCTGGAAAAACAGCTTTATTGCGTTGTTTATGTGAGTCATTGCGAGAAAAATACAGCATTGCAGTCGTCACAAATGATATTTATACCCGCGAGGATGCCCAGTTTTTGATTTCTCATGAAGCATTAACTGAAGATCGAATTTTAGGTGTTGAGACAGGCGGTTGCCCGCATACTGCTATACGTGAAGATGCCTCGATGAACCTCAGCGCCGTTGAAGAATTGCAAACCCGCTTTGATGATCTAGATGTCGTGTTTATTGAAAGTGGTGGTGATAACTTAAGCGCAACGTTTAGTCCTGAGCTTTCTGATTTAACGCTCTATGTCATTGATGTATCAGCGGGCGATAAAATACCACGCAAAGGTGGGCCAGGCATTACCAAGTCAGACTTATTGATTATTAATAAAATTGATATCGCAGAATATGTCGGAGCATCACTTGAAGTAATGGATAGAGATGCGAAAAAAATGCGTGACGAGCGCCCGTTTATGTTCACTAATTTAAAAGATAAGAAAGGCCTGGAAGACATCATCGCCTTTATCGAAGATAAAGGTATGTTGCTTAATTGAGTTGCTTTTGCAGAACGTTTGAGAATATATAATTTAGGTAACTGTATATAAGTTTACACATGTATATTAATCGGGGTGCATTATCTCTGCGTTTTCATTAAATATCTTCACTGTATTTAATGCTCCTTCAAAGCATTAAGCTTGATGTTAGCAATAAAATGATCAAGCAAAAAGTGAACCTCAATATCATCATCGCCTCGAACACCTTCCAAAATAATTTGAATTTTTTCTTCTGAAGAATATTTTCTTTTTGTCGCTCGATGAATATATCGAACTGTTTGTTCAGCATTTCGTTTATTTGATTTTGTCTTTGTCATCATAGTCTCTCAATGGTTAACGATGAATGAAAAGTCTCTCTTAATCAATCATGTTAATCTGTCCAACTTGTGCTGACAGGATACAAGTAACAATTTTTTTTGTGTTATGATTCGCAGCCCAAAATGGGCTGTTTATTTTAGCGAGACAAATGAAATGTTGAGTTGTGTTGAAGAGGTGCTAAAAGACCTTGCTGCAGGCAAGATGGTGATCATTACTGACGATGAAGATCGTGAGAATGAAGGCGATTTAGTGATGGCTGCTGACCTTGTTGAAGCTGAGCATATTAATTTTATGGCGAAATATGGTCGTGGTTTGATTTGCTTAACTCTTACAGAAGAACGTTGCCAGCGTTTAGGCTTACCACTAATGGTGGGCAATAATAATGCACGCTTTTCTACTAACTTTACGGTTTCCATTGAGGCCGCTGAAGGGGTAACGACGGGAATTTCAGCCGCTGATCGAGCGAAAACAGTGCGTGATGCTGTTGCGGCTGAGGCTAAAGAAGGCGATATTGTTATGCCAGGGCATATTTTCCCCATCATGGCGCAGCCTGGTGGCGTTTTAAGTCGTGCAGGCCATACTGAAGCTGGTTGTGACTTCTCACGTTTAGCAGGGCGAGAACCTGCCGGTGTCATTTGTGAAATATTGAATGAAGATGGCACGATGGCACGCATGAATGATTTGGTTGAGTTTGCTAAAACACATGATTTAAAAATTTGTTCAATTGCAGAATTAATTCGCTATCGCTTAGAACGTGAGCCTACTGTCCAAAAAGTACATGATTCAGTTCTAGAAACACCTCAAGGCTTATTAAGAAGTGTAGTTTTTAATGATATCGTGCGTGATGAATCACATTTAGCGTTTATTAAAGGTGAGATAAACCCAGAAGTTCCCATTCCAGTTCGAGTGCATGTTGAATCTGAGGTTGTTGCTGTCTTAAATGGTTTATATGGTAAAAAATCATGGAGCACTTCTGAAGTCATGGACTTTATCCAAAAAGAAGGCAATGGCATTTTGGTGATTTTACGCTATGAACAAGATGATAATGAAATGCTAACCGATATTAAAAAATCTAGCGGTGAAAGCAAGCCTAGAGGCGATGATCATCTCAGATTGTTAGGCGCAGGTAGTCAAATTTTAGCCAATCTTGGCGTGAAAAAAATGCGAGTCATTGGCACTCCTAAGAAGATGCATGGCTTGTCTGGTTTTGATCTTGAGATAACAGATTACATTGATTCGCTAAATTAATGTAAAATAAGAAACATTATTGATTTAAATAATTGTAGAGAACAATATGGCATACACAGAAATTTCCGGTGAAGTTCAGGGTAAAGGGCAGAAAATTGCCTTAGTAGTAGGGCGTTTTAATAGCTTTGTGGTCGAGAGTTTAGTTTCAGGTGCAATTGATGTTTTACAACGTCATGGAGTTGCTGAAAAAGACATCACAGTTGTGCGTGTGCCAGGTGCACATGAAATTCCAGTTGCAGTGCAAAAGCTAGCACAATCAACGAAAGTAGATGGTGTAGTGGCCTTGGGAGCTGTTATTCGAGGTGCTACTCCTCATTTTGATTACGTTGCAGGCGAATGTTCCAAAGGTTTATCACAAGTTGCGTTGGCAACGGGCAAGCCAGTTGGTTTTGGGGTGTTGACTGTTGACACAATTGAACAAGCAATTGAGCGTTCGGGCACGAAAGCTGGCAACAAAGGCGCTGAAGCCGCATTGACTGTGGTCGAAATGATTAACGTCTTGAACAAACTATAATAATTGAGTAGGTAGAGTGAGTAATCGCCATAGAGCACGAAGTGCAGCCGTTCAAGCTTTATATCAATGGGACATGATGGGTTGCCCATTCGATGAAATTAACACCGATTTCATAGAAGATAAAGACAGAAAGTCACTAGATAGCGAATATTTAAATAGTTTGTTGATTGGCGTTGGAGCTAATTCTGAAACTATTGAAAAAGCAGTTACACCATTTTTAGACCGTGAATTCAACAAAGTTGATCCAATTGAACGCAGCATACTGCGCTTAAGTGTTTACGAAATGCTGTTTCATCGTTCTGTACCTGTCAAAGTGATCATTAACGAAGGTGTTGAATTAGCTAAAACGTTTGGCTCAGATCACGGTTATAAATTTATTAATGGCACACTAGATAAGCTAGCTAATGA
>CAZWHW010000043.1:0-11228 GCA_964633815.1 uncultured Gammaproteobacteria bacterium | reverse complement strand
TATCGAAACAATTAATTGAACAAAAAAAACTTAAACAAACTATTGCGAAAGAAAATAGAAATAAGAACCAATTATTAAAAAAGCTTGATAGTGGTATTGCTGAAAATACATCGACTATCAAAAAACTTAAAGCAGACAAAAAAAGATTAGCCGCTTTGATACAACGTTTGGAAGAGCAACGCAAAGCTAAAGCGCAATCTAATAAACAGTTTATTCCTGCAAAAGGAGGGTTTACTAAACAAAAAGGACGTTTGATTTTGCCAGTAGCAGGAAAAATTAAAGTCGATTTTGGACAAAAACAATGGCCCAGCGGTTTAAGTTCAAATGGGTTACAGGTTTCGGCAAGCCAAGCAGGCAATAATAATGTAAGAGCGATTTACGAAGGACGGGTGATTTTTTCAAATTGGTTAAAAGGCTTTGGTAATTTGATAATTATTGAACATGGTGGAGGTTATATTAGTTTGTATGGCAATAACCAAGTTTTGAATAAAAAAGAAGGTGATATTGTGGCACCACGAGAAGTAATAGCAACCTATCGACAGGCCAAAAATCAGCCTAATTTCTACTTTGAAATGCGCCATAAAGGCAAAACGATCAATCCCAAACCGTGGTTGAGATAGGTCAAGTTTTATTTAGAGTTAGTTGATTCGGAATCAGTGGTGTTTTCTTGCTCGGTTGGCTCTACAGGAATAGGCGTATGATTATCTTCTACAAATTTTAGATTGCCATCGCCGGATAAAAATACGGCAAGTGAACGAGTATTTTGAAAATGGGCAAAAACAATTAACAAAATTACAGTAATTGGCACACTTAAAAACATTCCTGCAATCCCCCAAATGCTTCCCCAAAGGGTTAAAGAAAGCATGACAACGAGTGGACTTAAGTTCAGTGTGTTGCCCATTAATTTAGGTTCTATGAAATTACCAACTACCACTTGAACAGAGCCAACACCAACAAGCACCATGAAAAACTCGAAAAAACCACCGAATTGAATTAAGGCTAATAAGGCCGGAAAAAAAGTTGCGATAATTGAGCCTACAGTTGGAATAAAGTTCAATAAAAAGATAGTAAATGCCCAAAAGCCAGCAAAATCAACTCCTACTAGCTTTAAAACAATAAAGCTTATAATACCAGTTGCAGTGCTGGTGATGGTTTTAATCCATATATACGTTTGAATATCTGCTTGGGTGTGCGTCAGTATGCTTAATATTGAATGTCGGCGTTCTTCATTTGGGAAAAGCGCAACAATTTTTCGTTTAAAAGTTCCTTGTTCGAACAACAAAAATAACACATAAATTAATACTAAAAAGACATTTCCAATGGCGCTGGTAAACGTACCAGCGAGTGTTGAAATCAGCGGGGCAATTTCGATACTAGATAGTATTTCACGAACATTAGGCACTTCTTCAAGTTTGAATTGAACCACCATTTTATGCACAAGCACATCAAAATTAGTCTTATAAATTGGTGCTGCTGCAGATACTGCTGAAATATTATCGCGAACCATATCTACGGCGAAACAGGTGAATAGCCCGATCGTAAATAACGATAAGGAGGTGGTTAAAATGTTTGGTTGTTGAATTTTAGGTAAGCATTTTGCATAGACTCTGCTTAATGCATTGATGATGTACCACACCATGACTGCCACCGCCAATGGCACTAAAAAAGCTTTGCCTACGACTAAGACATAAAACACCGAAATAATTGCAATAATAAGAATTGAAGCGTTAATTGGTCCCGATTGTTTGTCCATTTTATTTAATCGTTCATTAAGATGCGCTAAATTTAACATAACAGTTAATTTACCACCTAATAAAACCATTAATATGCAAAAAGAAATTGAAGACAAAATTGTTCAATTGATTGAACAACAACAAAGTTTATTCTTAAGCACACTATCTAAAGAAACTTCAATGGAAGAAATCGTTCCGTACAGCTCCTATGCGCCCTTCGTTGCAGTCCCTGAAGAACAAGCATTTTATGTTTTTTTGAGTGATCTATCAGAGCATTCGCATTTTTTGCGTGCAAACCCAAAGGCCTCAATTTTAATCATTGCAGATGAAGCGAATACTGAACAAATATTTGCGCGGGTTCGAGTTCAATATCATGTGTTGAGCCAACTGATTGAGAGTGATGTTGAAAGACAAAGTGCAATTGAAATTATGCAACAACGTTTCGGGGAGATAATTGATGTTTTACGCTCTTTGTCTGATTTTAGAGTATATAAATTTGTTCCACAAAGTGGGCGCTATGTAGAAGGTTTTGGTAGAGCATTTAATATTGGCAAAGGGTTTGGCGGAGAAACAAGCCCAGTCATGCAGGATAAAAAAACTTAAATTATAGTTTTGATTTCATTCAAGCTATGAATAATAGTGGATGGTTTTCGCTCCCAAGGGTCAAAAACTGCTGCAGGAGAACGCTGTAACCAAGCGCATTGCATACCGATATTTAGCCCACCCAACACATCAAACGGATTGCTAGAAATAAGCCAGCTATTTTGTGGTGTAGTTTTTGCTCGTCTTACAAAGTGAGTGTAGACCGCTGGATTAGGCTTGAAGGTTTTAATTTCATCTGTGCTTACTACATCAATAAAGTAGTCAAAAATCTGTGCATTTTTTAACAAATCAATTACTTTATCTGCTGAACCATTAGAAAAAGCATACATTTGAACGTCGAGGCTTTGTAAGGATTTCAAGCTGTTATTGACCTCAGTAAAAGTAGGTAAGTGTTGATATTTTTCTAACAATATAGTCTTATCAGAAGAACTAAGGTCGGTCTTAAGTTGCGCATCAGTAAAGTCTAGTGCTTGCTTGGTACAAACTGCGAAGTTTTGATAGTCTTCCATCAAACCTTTGCGAAAAGAGTATTCTAATTGCTTATCGCGCCATCGTTCAGCAAAGACAGCCGATTGTTTTCCAACTAGGTGTTCGAGTTCAACTGCAATTCCTGCGGTATCAATCAATGTGCCGTAAACATCGAATGCTAAAGTTACTTTCATTCAATGATAGTACACTGTCGTTTAGATCATGCCTAGTTCCAGTTTGGCTTCTTCGCTCATGCAATCAGTTGTCCATGGCGGGTCAAAGGTTAATTCGACTCTAGCATCAGAAACTCCGACAACACTTTTAACGGCATTTTCGACAATGCCAGGAAAAGTTTCTGCGACCGGGCAACCAGGAGCGGTTAAGGTCATTGATACATCGGCGAAAAAATCGTCATCCAATTTAACATCATAAATTAAACCCAAATCATAGATATTCACAGGAATTTCTGGGTCAAAGACGGTTTTTAGCGCCTCAATGATGTCGGGCAACAAATCTTCAGGAGTAGGTGGAGCGGTTTCACTCATAATATCTATAGCATCGAGATTGATCGTTTTAACGAGGTGACAAAGCGGTCAATATCTTCAAAATTGTTATACATTGCCAAGGATGCTCTTGAAGTAGCAGCAAGGCCAAATTTTTCCATAACTGGCATAGCGCAGTGATGGCCGACTCGAATGGCAATACCTTGATGATCTAATAGTGTGCCTAAGTCTGAGGCATGCGCACCTTCGATATAAAAAGATAATATCCCTGCTTTATTAATTGCTGTGCCAACAAGTTCGAGACCGTCAATAGTTTGCATTTGCTCAGTGCCATAAGCTAATAACTGATTTTCATAGGCCTCAATATTTTCCATGCCTATTTGACTCAAATAGTCTAATGCTGCAGCTAAACCAATTGCGCCAGAAATATGAGGAGTACCTGCTTCAAACTTATATGGGAGTGTATTGTATTCTGTACCAGAAAAACTGACTGTTTTGATCATGTCTCCACCTGAGCGGTACGGCGGCATAGCTTCTAAAATTTCTTGTTTGCCATATAAAACCCCGATGCCTGTGGGCGCAAAAATTTTGTGTCCAGAAAAAACAAAAAAGTCACAATCAAGTGCTTGTATATCAACAGGCATATGAGCGATGGATTGTGCTCCATCTAATACAACTTTCGCGCCGACTTTATGCGCTGCGGCGGTGATTTCTTTGATAGGGTTAATTGTGCCTAAGGCATTTGATACTTGAGTGATAGCAACAATTTTAGTTTTATCATTTAATAGGTCAGGCAAACTTGCAATATCCAGCTCACCATTTTTCAATACAGGTATAACTAGAAGTTCAGCGCCTTGGCGTTCAGCTAAAATTTGCCAAGGAACAATATTCGAATGATGTTCCATTTCAGAGACAAGAATACGATCACCTGAAGTAATGAATTTAGAACCAAAGCTTGTCGCAATTAGGTTAATGCTATCGGTGGTGCCAGAAGTGAAAACTACTTCCTCAATGGCCTTTGCATTGATAAATGCCCTGACGGATTCGCGGGCAGCCTCAAATTGGTCAGTTGCACGTTGGCTTAGGCTATGAATACCTCGGTGCACATTTGCATAATCTTGACTATAGAATTTAGTGATTGCATCAATTACTGCTTGGGGTTTTTGTGTAGAAGCGCCATTGTCTAAATAAACTAATGGTGAGCCATTAATGTTTTGATGCAACGCGGGAAAATCTTTACGGATGGCGTCAACATTAAATTCTAACGTTTTTGCTAATTCGACCATTTATGCAAACACCTCTTGATAGCTATCAGGGAGTAGCTCACCCAAAAAGCGGTGAGTGAGTTCATTTTTTAATGGTTCAAAATTGATGCGATTAACAACTTCGTTGATAAAAGCAAAGGTTAGCAAACGTTGTGCATCGGCAATATTAATGCCGCGTGACTGAAAATAAAACAATGATTTTTGTTCAAGTTGGCCAATAGTTGCTCCGTGCGAACAAGTAACATCATCCGCATAAATTTCTAATTGGGGTTTGGTATTGGCTTCGGCATCAGCAGATAACAGAAGGTTATCGTTTTGCTGTTCAGCGGCTGTTTTTTGTGCATCTTGGGCAACGATAATACGGCCTCTGAAAATTGCTCGAGATTTATCATCCAACACATTTTTATAGAATTCATCACTGGTGCAATGAGGCACACGGTGATCAACTTCCGTATGGTTGTGAACATGCTGGGAATCTTTGCCTAACACTAAACCATTCATGCCGCCATGAGAGCCGTTGCCTAGCAGGTTAAAATGGATATCATTGCGAACCAAATTTCCACCTAAGGATATATTGTGATTCACCACAGAAGAATCACGACCTTGGCTAACAAAAACACCACCCATATGAAATGCTTGTGGAGCTTCTTCTTGAATTTTATAGTGTTCAAGTTGCGCCCCGTCATGAGCAATAATTTCAGTAACAGAATTATTCAGATATACATTCTCAGCTGCTAAAGAAACATAGCGCTCAATGATGTGAGCTTGGCTGTGTTTATTGGCAATAATAAGATTGCGTGCATGCGAAACAGTGGCATGCTCAGCTCCTGTAGTAACGTGTACAATTTCAATCGGTTTTTCCAACACGGCGTTGGCTGCTAATGTGATAACTACACCATCAAAACAATGCGCAGTATTTAAATCGATAAAGGCATGCCGAGTGGCTGGCAATGTTGAATTCAAAATGCCTTGTAATGAATTATCAGCCAATTTATTGGATAAAGATTCCATCAAGACTCCTCTTGGAATGGCATCTTTTGAAATCACAGGAGAAAACAAACCATTCACTATGTAAAGACGTGTTACGTCATAATCAGGCAAGCCATTTAGTTCTTGGCTAACGTCTTCGCAGTTAAACTGCATAGAGAAATTTTGGCGCTTTAAGCGGCGAATGTCGGTGTAGCGCCACTCTTCATCGCGCACAGTAGGCAAACCCTTTTTAGCAAAATTTTGAGCTGCATCGGCACGAAGCTTGTCAAGCCAATTTTGTCCCGAGCCAGGCAGGGTCAAACCTGCTTCACTGGGCAACAATAAGGGCTCAACTGTTTTAGAATTAACAGCTGCGGTCATTATGCTGCTCCTTGTTGGTTTGACTCTAATTCGTCAATCCAACCATATCCTTCTTCTTCGAGTTTCAACGCGAGATCCTTATCACCTGTTTTGGCGATCTTCCCATCAGCTAAGACGTGAACAAAATCAGGCACAATGTAATCCAACAAACGTTGATAATGTGTAACCAAAACTATTGATCGTTCAGACGAACGTAATGAATTGACTCCTTTTGATACGACTTTTAATGCATCGATATCTAGCCCAGAGTCAGTTTCATCTAAAAGAGCGAGAGTTGGTTCAAGCATGCTCATTTGCAAAATTTCATTACGCTTTTTCTCACCACCAGAAAAACCATCATTCACCGAACGTTTTAAAAAATCGGGATCCATTTCAACAAATGCAGCTTTTTCTTTGATTTTTTTCAAGAATTCACCAGCTGGCATTTCTTTTTCCTCGCGGTATTTTCGAATCGAGTTGATCGCCGCTTTCAGCATTGCCATATTGCTCACCCCGGGAATTTCAACAGGGTATTGAAAAGCAAGGAAAATGCCTTCACCAGCACGTTCTTCCGGTTCTAGCTCTAATAAATCGTTGCCTTGATAAATGACTGAGCCGCTAGTTACTTCATAACCTGGGCGACCTGCAAGTACATTACTTAATGTACTTTTGCCAGAGCCGTTTGGACCCATGATGGCATGGACTTCACCTGGATTAACGGTCATATTTAAGCCTTTTAAAATAGGCTTTCCATCTATTTCAGCATATAAATCTTTAACTTCTAACATTGTATTTTCTCTGTGTTCTTTAGTTTTTGCGAATTGGTGATTTAGTCTTAGCCAACCGCACCCTCTAAAGACACTTCTAGTAATTTTTGCGCTTCAACCGCGAACTCCATTGGAAGCTCACGAAAAACATCTTTACAAAAGCCATTCACAATCGTGGAAACAGCACTTTCTTCGTCTAAGCCGCGCTGGCGTAGATAAAACAATTGATCATCTGATATTTTTGACGTGGTCGCCTCATGCTCTATATTTGCGGTTGGGTTCTTGGCTTCGATATAGGGGAATGTATGCGCTCCACAACGATCACCCATTAATAATGAATCACATTGTGAAAAATTACGCGCATTTTCAGCCCCTTTAAGCACCTTAACTAAACCGCGATAAGAGTTTTGACCTTGACCTGCGGAAATGCCTTTGGAAATAATTGTGCTGCGGGTGTTTTTGCCCATATGAATCATTTTGGTGCCTGTATCAGCTTGTTGTTTATTGTGGGTCAAGGCAACGGAATAAAATTCACCCACTGAATTATCACCTTCTAAAACACAACTTGGATATTTCCAAGTAATCGCAGAACCTGTTTCTACTTGTGTCCATGAAATTTTGGAGTTATCACCTTTACATAGACCTCGTTTGGTGACAAAGTTATAAATGCCGCCGCGACCAAATTCATCGCCGGGGTACCAGTTTTGAACAGTTGAATATTTAATCTCGGCATCTTTGTGCGTATAAAGCTCAACTACTGCGGCATGCAATTGATTTTCATCACGCTGTGGCGCAGTACAACCTTCTAAATAGGAAACATAAGAGCCTTCTTCAGCGACAATCAAGGTGCGTTCAAATTGTCCAGTGTTCATTTCATTGATACGGAAATAAGTCGACAATTCCATAGGGCAGCGCACCCCTTTAGGAATGTAGACAAATGAACCGTCACTGAATACTGCAGCATTTAGCGCAGCATAATAATTATCTTGAGTTGGTACGACTGAACCTAAATATTCTTTGATGAGCTCTGGGTGCTCATGCACAGCTTCAGAAATTGGCATAAAAATGACACCAGCATCTTTCAAAGTTTCTTGAAAAGTAGTGCGCACTGACACTGAATCAAAAACTGCATCAACAGCAACATTGTGCATCATTTTTTGCTCATCCAGAGGAATGCCCAATTTTTCATAGGTTTCTAATAATTTTGGATCAACCTCGTCCAAACTATCCAGCTGAGGTATTTCTTTAGGTGCGGAATAATAACTGATGGCTTGAAAGTCAATTTTTGGATAATCAACTTGTGCCCATTCAGGTTCAACCATTTTTTTCCATTGGCGGAAAGCTGCGAGCCGATAATCTAGCATGAATTTTGGTTCGCCTTTTTTTGCTGAAATAGCGCGAACGACGTCTTCGTCCAAACCAGGTGGAAAAGTATCGGACTCAATATCAGTAATGAAGCCTTCTTTATATTCACGTCCGACTAGATTATCTAACTCAGGATTGAGTTCTGCTTTGGTCGGCGAATCCGCTGGGGTTTGGCTTGGTTCTTTCATTGTATTCATAGTGTTAACAATTAAAGTCTTTTCAACAAATGCTTTAAGATAATTCTATGGGGATACCAGAGAAGTCAGCAGTATTTGTTTTTGTACGCGCTGTGGGTTTTTTAATTACCTCAGCTAAAGTTTTTTCGCTTAAAAAACGATATAGCTCGTTGCTTAAATTTGACCATAAACCATGCGTTAAACAGGGGTCATGATCACCGCCACAAGCCGAGCCGTTACCGCAAGTGAGGTCTATATTTTCATCTACAGCCGTTAAAATTTCAGCTACTGAAATTTGCTCGCTTGGTTTACTTAATGCATAACCACCACCAGGTCCGCGGGTAGCGCTAACTAGTTTCGCTTTACGTAAAGCGGCAAACAA
Source organism: uncultured Gammaproteobacteria bacterium (assembly GCA_964633815.1). GTDB lineage: Bacteria > Pseudomonadota > Gammaproteobacteria > Arenicellales > Arenicellaceae > CALKZN01. Next base: position 2,637 of record CAZWHW010000043.1, on the reverse strand, counting down.
TTGCTCCAAATATGACAATGAAATATCTTGGCGATCAGCTATATCTGTTAATGCCACACGAAGCTTCTCCTTTGAATTTATAGAGGAGCTAGCATATTCGTGGGTTTTCAATGCTAAATCCATCATCGCTGTAACGGCATAACGACCTTTTGATGTTAGTTTCATTAATTTAGCTCAAGTAAATATTAGCAATTACTAATATATTGATTTAGGGAGGCTGATTTTAAAGAAACCCAGTAAAACAGTCAAGAATAAAAGTCAGTAATTTAATCACTTAAAAATACTTATATGATAGTCTCTTCAATTAGTTTAATTGAAACTAAGCTTTTTAGGATGGCAACTATTATTTAAAGGGTAAAAATATGTTTAAAATAAGTGCAAATTTATTTCTCGTTTTGAGCGGAAGTATTGTTTTAAGCGGCTGCTTAGCAACTACTCCTCAACTAGGCAATGGCAGTTCAGGCGGTGGCACTGTTACCGGTTCTGCTGCAGGCTCTTCAACTGCAAATAAAAACAGTCAATTAGAGTCTTGTTCAGAACCTTTAGGGACGGTCTCTGTTTTTGAAGATCAACGTTCATCATGGTGGCATAGCTATAGAAACCGTTTTCAAAATTTAGGCAGTACAATTCCTGTTATTCGTTTAATGGTTCAACAATCAAACTGTTTTGTCATCGTAGAACGTGGAGAAGCTTTTCAAGCGTTAGATGCAGAGCGACAATTGTCTCGCTCAGGTGAGTCTCGCGAAGGCAGCTCTTTCCAAAAGGGTCAAATAGTTGCGGCGGATTATACCATTAGTCCTGAAATTCAGTTCTCACGAAAAGGTACTGGAGGAATTGGTGGTTTGGTTGGCGGAAGGCTTGGTACAGTAGGTTCAGTTATAGCTGGAGGTTTGAAAAAAAACGAAACCTCAACAACATTGCTTCTTATTGATAATCGATCGAGTGTTCAATTGTCAGCCTCAACTGGTCATGCAAAAAACTATGACTTTGGTTTAGGCCTTGGTTTTTTTGGGAGCGCGGCTGCAGCAGGTGGTGCGTTTTCAAATACGCCTGAAGGTAAATTGATTTCTGCTGCTTTCGCAGATGCTTATAATCAAATGGTTCGATCATTAAGAACTTATAGAGTCCAAGAAGTAAAAGGTGGTCTTGGAAAAGGTGGTCAGTTAAAAGTTGGAAAATAAAAACTCAACTTGCTAAATTTTTTTAAATAAAAGCCCTCGAAAGAGGGTTTTTTTATTGTAGTTAGATACTAATTAAATTGGTTTTCAAGCATGTCGATGGCTTCATGTAACCAATCTAATTCAGCATGTGCTGCGAGAATACCATGCCGTAAAGTTAAGTAACTTGTTGTGTTTTTAATATGGGATTCTGAGGCAGGTTTCAAAGAAAAATATTGTTTTTCAATTTTCGAATAATTTGCTATTTGTTCATAAATATTTTTGATTTCAGTGTTGAACTGTTCGAGAATAGGCTCAATTCCTACTAGCCTGGCTAACATCAATTTTATAAGCAATTGGTTTTTTTCTGGAGACTTTTTTGGTGGAATCAAAGCCCATCGTATTATTTCTTGCTCTCCAGTTGGTGTTAAAGAATAGATTTTTTTATCGGGCTTACCTTTCTGAGCTGCAATGGATAACTTGACCCAATCAACTTTGTGCATTTCCGTTAAAGTTTTATAGATTTGTTGATGACTAGCGCTCCAATAAAAGGCGACAGAGCTCTCAAATTTTTTCATTAAGTCATAACCAGTACATTCTGATTCGACAAGTAAGCTAAGGATGGCGTGTTTTAATGACATATTTAAATAATTGTATGTTTAGGATATCTAGTCCATTGTCGCAATAAATTAATTTTTTCTTTAGAAATATAAAATATTGGTATGACATCAGCGGCATTAATCTTTTTATTAATCTGAGCACGTATTTTTAAAAAATTGTGAAAGGATATTTAATTCAGTTTTTGATAGTTAATAGCCAGCAAATTTATTTTATTGCAAATATCATTGTATTAATACTTCAATAGAAAATAGTTATTTGAACTTCTTGTCATTTAGACTGTTGATACTATTATGAGTCATTAAATTTAATAAATAACTAGGAGTTAAATCATGATTAAAGTAGGTGAAACCATACCAGCCGTTGATATCACTATCATCAATCAATCGGGGCAAAATACCGTATCTGCTGAAAATTTTTTTGCAGGTAAAAAAGCAGTATTAATGGCGCTTCCAGGGGCTTTTACACCAACTTGTTCAGAAACGCATTTGCCTGGCTATGTCGTAGCTGCAGATGAGATTAAGGCTAAAGGGGTTGATGTGATTGCTTGTCTTTCAGTGAATGATTCATTTGTGATGACAGCTTGGCAGCAAGCGCAAAATGCTGAGCATATCGATATGATTGCTGATGGAAATGCCGAATTAACGAAAGCTTTGGGGTTAACCCTTGAGACGGGTCCATTTGGTGGGACTCGCTCTCAACGTTATTCAATGGTGGTAGATGATGGTAAAGTGACTCATCTAAATGTTGAGCCAGGGAAAAATGTGGAAGTTAGTGATGCGAAAACAGTTTTGTCGCAACTTTAATGCTTAGATTGTAGTTATAAAAACTTAAGATAGAATGTAAAAAGCCCTGTATTTGC
>CAZWHW010000042.1:1652-11281 GCA_964633815.1 uncultured Gammaproteobacteria bacterium | reverse complement strand
TGCTTATACTGCCATCATGGCAGAAAAAACTGGACATAAAGCCTTATATTTGTCCGGTGGTGGTGTTGCCGCTTGCTCTTTAGGTATCCCTGATCTTGGCATCAGCACTTTAAACGATGTCAAAATAGATGCCGAACGTATTTGCAATGCCAGCCAACTGCCTTTATTAGTTGATATTGATACTGGTTGGGGTGGCGCATTCAATATTGCCCGAGCGATTCGAGAACTAGAAACTGTTGGGGTCGCGGCAGTACATATAGAAGATCAAGTGATGCAAAAACGCTGCGGTCACCGTCCAAATAAAATGATTGTGCCTTTGGATGATATGACTGATCGTGTCAAAGCCGCCGTGGACGCTAAAAATAATTCTGATTTTGTAGTGATGGCGCGCACTGACGCCCTAGCAGTAGAAGGCATGCAATCTGCTATCGATCGAGCAATAGCCTGTGTGGAAGCTGGTGCGGACATGATTTTCCCCGAAGCGATGACTTCATTAGAACAATATGAGAAATTTTCTAACGCCGTTAATGTACCTATTTTAGCGAACATTACGGAATTTGGAGCAACCCCCCTATTCACAAGTGAAGAACTTGCTTCAGTGAATGTGAAAATTCAACTCTATCCATTAAGCGCTTTTCGCTCTATGAGTTTAGCGGCCTTATCAACTTATGATGCCATCTTAAAAGATGGGCACCAGAAAAATGTGCTCGACAGCATGCAAACTCGAATGGATTTATATGATTTCTTAGGCTATCACGCATATGAAAAAAAGCTGGATGAACTATTTACTCAAGAAAGCCAAAAAACCACAGCAAAGGATATGTAATTAACAAAGAGAAAACACCATGACTGAAAGAACCAAAACTTTCAAGCCCAAAAAATCAGTCGCACTTTCAGGCACAGCGGCTGGTAATACGGCAATTTGCACCGTTGGACGCACTGGCAATGATCTGCATTATCGCGGTTATAACATCTTAGATATTGCTGAACATTGTGAATTTGAAGAAATAGCTTATTTAATTATCCATGGCAAATTGCCAACGCAAAGCGAACTAGATGCCTATAAGCGAAAACTAGTTGCATTGCGAGATCTTCCAACCGCAGTTAAAAAAGCATTAGAACAATTACCAGCCTCAACTCACCCAATGGATGTGATGCGCACTGGTTGCAGCGTTTTGGGCTGCGTTGATACTGAAACAAATATTCAAAATAGTGACGCTGCTAGAGAACATATTGACAAATTAATGGCATGTTTTGGCTCGATGCTAACTTATTGGTATCACTATAGCCGTGACGGCAAGCAAATTGATTTACGCGCCGAAGATAATACAATTGGCGGTCATTTTTTGACCTTGTTGCACGGTAAAGAACCACCAGAATTATGGATAAAAGCCATGCATATTTCTCTGATTTTGTATGCAGAGCATGAATTCAATGCTTCCACATTTACTGGACGTGTCATTGCTGGCACCAACTCAGACATCCACTCTTGCATCACTGGTGCGATTGGCGCATTACGTGGCCCAAAACATGGCGGCGCTAATGAGGTGGCTTTTGAAATTCAGCAACGCTATCAATCGGCTGATGAGGCCGAAAAAGATATTAGGCAAAGAGTTGCAAACAAAGAAATTGTCATTGGCTTTGGTCATCCAGTCTATACAGTCAGTGACCCTCGCAATGAAGTGATCAAACGTGTAGCAAAACAACTTTCTGAACAAAATAAAAACACTTTAATGTATGAGGTAGCCGAGCGCTTGGAATCTGTGATGTGGGAAGAAAAGAAAATGTTCCCAAATCTAGACTGGTTTTCTGCTGTTTCCTACAACCAAATGAATATACCAACTGATATGTTTACTCCATTGTTCGTTATGGCAAGAATCAGCGGCTGGGGCGCGCATGTTATAGAACAACGAGAAGACGGAAAAATTATACGTCCTTCAGCAAATTACAATGGCCCTGAAAACTTAGCTTTTGTCTCTATAGAATCACGCTAAACTACACCAATAATCAATAACAAAACAACAACGAGAAAATCATGAAAGTATCCGACGCACTAGAACTACGAAAATCAACACGAGCATTTTTAGACAAAACTGTTGACGATGACTTGATTAGAAAAATTTTAACTCATGCTGGTAACGCGCCTTCTGGTGTAAATTCCCAGCCCTGGCAAGTTGCTGTAGTCTCTGGAGAAAAAAAAGTAGCGCTGCAAACTAAGATGGAAGAAGCTTTTCGATCAGGGCAAAAAGGCAAAATGGACTATTCATATTATCCTAACGAATGGATTTCACCCTATAAAGATCGTCGTAAAGAATGCGGTTTATTAATGTATAGCACGCTTGGCATCACCCGTGACGACAAAGAACGCCAATTAGATCAGTGGGCTGCTAATTATCGAGCGTTTGATGCGCCAACCATGTTGTTGTTTTTCATGGATAACATCATGGAAGCAGGCTCATATATGGATTTTGGTATGTTTTTACAATCTATCATGTTAAGCGCAGTGGAAGAAGGCCTTGCAACTTGTCCACAAGCCGCATTGGGAGAGTATCCTGATATTGTACGAAAAGAGCTGGGTTATGGAGAAAACATGACAGTAATGTGTGGCATGGCAATAGGTTATGAAGACAGCTCTGACTTGGTTAACAGTTATCGAACAATTCGTGAAAATATTGATAATTACACAAAATTCTATAAATAAAACAAATATTTAAATATATTATTTAATATATAACATTAACTATAAAATTAATAAAAACCGAGCTATTCATGAGTTATCAAGAAGAATATCAACAGTCGATTGAGCAACCTGAAACGTTTTGGAAAAATCAAGCCAAACAACTTGATTGGTTTACTTTTCCAAAAAAAATTCTCAATCAAGACGAACATGGTATTTATCGTTGGTATGCAGATGGTGTGATGAACACTTGCCATATGGCTCTGGATTATCACGTTGCTGAGGGTCGCGGCGAACAAACGGCTTTGATCTATGACTCGCCAGTAACAAATAATAAAAAAACCTATACTTATTCCGAATTACTCAATGAAGTCGCTAAAACAGCTGGCATGTTGCAAAACTTGGGTGTCAACAAAGGCGATCGAGTTATCATTTATATGCCAATGATTCCTGAAGCCATGATTGGCATGTTGGCATGCGCACGTTTAGGTGCAATTCATTCTGTTGTTTTCGGTGGTTTTGCTGCGCCAGAATTAGCTGTTCGCATTGATGATGCCAAACCCAAAATAATCATGTCAGCTTCTTGCGGCATTGAAATTACAAAAATCATTAAATACAAACCTTTATTAGACAATGCAATTAAAATTGCTACTCATAAACCTGAAAAAAACATTATATTTCAAAGACCTGAGAGCAATTGTCCATTAAATGATGAACAAGATATTAATTGGGAAATAGCCTTGAATGCAGCAAACCCAGTTGACTGTACACCAGTGCACGGAACAGATCCTCTTTATATTCTTTACACCTCTGGAACAACTGGCAAACCCAAAGGGGTTGTTCGAGAAAATGGCGGTCATGCTGTAGCCATGAAATACAGCATGACCGCCATCTATGATATAGAGCCTGGCGAAGTCTTTTGGGCGGCATCAGATGTTGGCTGGGTTGTTGGTCATTCCTATATTGTCTATGCACCGTTATTACATGGAGCAACAACGGTGATGTATGAAGGTAAACCTATATTAACCCCTGATGCAGGTGCTTTTTGGCGAGTTATTGAAGAATATCGCGTAAAAAGTTTATTTACTGCTCCAACCGCATATCGAGCTATTAAAAAAGAAGACGGCGAAGGCAAACTTGCCAAAAAATATGACTTAAGTTCCTTACAATCATTGTTTTCAGCTGGAGAACGCCTTGATCCAACCACTCAAGAATGGTTAGAAAATTTATTTGAAGTGCCTGTAATAGATAATTGGTGGCAAACGGAAACAGGCTGGCCAATAGCATCCAATCAATGCGGCATTGAACCAATGACAATTAAATCAGGCTCTGCCACTGTGCCTAGCGCCGGCTATGCAGTGCACATCTTGGATGAGGCAGGCAAACAAGTCACTAAAGGTCAACAAGGTAATATTGCGGTTAAATTACCCTTGCCTCCTAGTTGCTTGACAACAATATGGGGCGATTTAGAACGTTTTCAGTCGGGCTATTTAACTACCTACCCTGGTTATTATTTAAGCGGTGATGGCGGTTATTTTGATGAAGATGGCTATTTGTTTGTGATGGGGCGAGTTGATGATGTGATCAATATTGCTGGGCACCGTTTATCAACAGGAGAAATGGAGGGAGTGATTGGCAAACACCCCGCTATCGCTGAGTGCGCAGTGATTGCGCGTGATGATGAGTTAAAAGGACAAATCCCAGTAGGTTTTGTCGTTTTAAAAACACCGGATGCCCAAGCTGAGGAAACGATTCAACAAGAAATAGTGCAAATAGTGCGAGATCATATTGGAGCAGTTGCCGCTTTAAAGGAAATTTATATCGTTCAAGGCTTACCTAAAACACGTTCTGGAAAAATCTTGCGGAAAACCATACGACAGATTTTTAATGGCGAAGATTATGTTATGCCATCAACCATTGAAAACCCTGCTACACTTGACGAAATTAAAGTCGTTATTCATGGCTGATAAAATACTAATAAAACTAAAAACGCGCGTTTATGAGCTTTGCAATACAATCAAATTCAGCGGTCATCAGCGGCACTGGCTTATGGATTCCAGAACACAGTATTAGTAATGAAGAATTAGTCGATGCATACAATCGCTTTGCTGAACAATTCAATGCTGACAACGCAAATGCCATAGCCATCGGCGAAATAAAAGAAAAACCCTTATCTAGTACCAATTTCATTGCTAAAGCATCTGGCATTCTAAGCCGTTATGTTCTTTGCAAGGATGGCATTTTGGACATTAATCGCATGCGGCCTAAATTTGCTCATCGCGCAATAGATGAGCTTTCTCAACAAGCTGAAATGGCAACTAATGCAGCCAAGGCTGCCATGCTTGATGCCAAAAAATCTGCCATGGACATTGATGCAGTGATAGTTTCTTGCGCAAACACACAACGTCCCTATCCTGCAATCGCTATTGAAGTACAAAATGAACTCGGCATTCAAGGTTTTGGATTTGACATGTTGGTCGCCTGTTCCGCGGGCACCTTTGCTTTGCAGCGAGCTTATGAAATGGTGATTGCGCAAACAGCCAAATGCATATTAGTCATTAATCCCGAATTAGCCTCACCACAAATTAACTACAAAGATCGTGATAGTCATTTTATTTTTGGCGATGTTGCCACAGCAACTATTGTAGAAACAGCTGAAAACGCCATTTCAGAGCATCAATACGCTATTTTAGGAACAAAAGCATTCACTCAATTTTCCAATAATATTCGCTCAGACTCTAGCTTTGTTGCACGCGCCACTGACATCGACCTTTTTGCTGAAGAACACCTATTCCGCCAGCAAGGTCACAAAGTATTTAAAGAAATCTGCCCATTAGCAGCTGATCATATTACTCAACATTTAACCGAGCTAGGTATTGAAAATTCGCAGATCAAACGTTGGTGGCTGCACCAAGCAAACATCAATATGAATCAATTAATCACCAAGAAACTTCTTGGCAGGAAATCTAGTCTTGAAGAAGCACCTATTGTCTTAGAACGCTTTGCAAATACTGGCTCTGCTGGGTCTATAGTTGCATTCAATTTACACAATAAAGACCTTAAAAGTGGTGATCTTGGTCTTATTTGCTCGTTTGGTGCTGGCTACTCTATAGGCAGTTTAGCGCTAAAAAAACGTTAATCAACTTAAGGTTGTTCGCCTTTTTTAATTGGTAGGTCTCTTGCTCGCCAAGCGCGATAATCACCTTTCAAATGAAACAATCGTGCCTCTTCTATTTTTGAGCCGCGCACATAATCAGTAACAATTTTAGCTCGTATACCAGTATGACAATGAAAAATAATATCTTTCCCAGCATATTGATCCAATACTGAGCTATCTTTTAAAATCAATTTATGTGGATGATTAATTGCTCCTTCAATATGCCCTTTTTTGTATTCTCGTTTTGTGCGCACATCAATGACTACCACATTCGGTTCTTTAATTTTCTCCATGAATTCAGCTTGACTAATATGCGTGACACCATCTTTGAATTCAGCTGCATAAGACAGACTTGCAAACGCTATCAGCAGCAATATAAATACATTTCTTAAGACTACTTTCATAGAATCAACCTTCTTCATAGAGTCAACCTTTTTTCGATTTCTAAATATGACCTAAAATTAGCGCGAAACATTACTTTTTTACAGACAAAAACGGCAATTTCAAACACCAAAACAATGATGCAGGTTTTTCATGTTGATACTCACTCAAGCCAATTGTCATGTCTGCATGACCCTTTTGTGGTTGCACAGTATACGTTTTAAACAATTTATCCCAAATCGATAGAAAAAAACCATAATTACTATCGGTCTCTGTTTGAATCTCTGAATGATGAACTCGATGAAAGTCTGGCGTCACAATCAGCAAACGCATCAATTGGTCAACTTTTTGTGGCAAACGAACATTGGCATGATTAAACATAGCCGAGGCATTAAGCAGAATTTCAAACAAAATCACTGCTAATGTCACTGGTCCAAGTAACACAATCACCACGCATTTATACAGCACAGACAATGCAATTTCGATTGGATGAAAACGAAATCCCGTGGTCACATCAATATCTCGATCGGCATGATGCACTCGATGAAAACGCCAAAAAATAGGCACTTTATGCGAAATCACATGTTGGAAATAAATAGCCATATCCAACAACACAATGCCCAATAATACTTCAATATAAAATGGTAAAGGGATAGGCGACATCGCTAACAAACCCCAACTATTATCCAAGGCATAGTTTGCAACTACAACTGCACTAACCGGCCCTAACAAGCGTAAAACAACAATATCAATAGCAATCAAACCAAGATTTGCCGTCCAACGCTTCGAGCGAGCTTGGACACGCTCCTTTCTGGCAAAGACAGACTCTGCGATTGCCATCACTAGCAATACTGAAATAAAAATACTCAATCTAATAATGTTATTGTCCATACTCAACGATTTACATAATCACTATTTATTCACTTATTTGTTTTAATATCTAAAATCGATACAAAGGACAAAAGTTAAAGGCAGTCATTGCAATCTATATAATGACCACAATAACAAGAATATTCTTCCACAGCACTTCTGATAAAAATATCGCTTTAACTTATATCGTTACGGTATAAAGCAATCACACAGTATGAGTACGCTAGCAACTAAACGTGTCGAACTCACAGGACAAGTAGATTACCACCAAGAGCAGATAAAACAATTCAAAGCTAACTGAATAATTTAGCTAACACGCAATAAATCTGCCCAACGCGTTGTGTATGCTGGTGATAAATAATGCCGGCGCATCAGCCAGCCACGATGCTTTTCTGGTGTTACTGTTGAGGCATAACACAATGCATGCTGATAACGCTGGTTAACCGCATCCAAAACCTGCATTAATGCTCGACTACGCCCACTTTGAGCAGGATAGAAAAAATCATTTTGCACATCTGACACAGCAACCAAACCATGCAACATCACGCCTATACGTTGATAAGCATATCCTTCTCTCCATATCTTCTGCAACAAACTCTGTGCTAGCGTATTAATCAGTCCCGTATCATTGCTAGGGCTAAAGATTGTTGTAGTCGCAGAGCGTCTATATTTCTTGTCATGCTGAGTATATTGATTTGTACGAATAAACACGCTAACAGCACTCGCTAAACGTTGCTGCTGACGCAATTTTTTCACTGCCCGTTCAACATGGCTAGACAAAGCCATAGACATTTCTTCAAGACAAATGACTTTCTTGCCAAAAGAACGTGAACATAATACTTCTTTTTTTGGCGGTGTTTGTGTTTCTAATGATAGACAATCAACACCGCGCAACTCACAAATCGTTTTCTCCAGCAATACGGATGACATTTTTCGCAATTGTTTGGCTGGCGCATCACATAAATCCAATGCCGTATGAATATCGAGAAGATTTAGCTGCCTGCCAAGGTTATAGCCAACTCCCCATACCGCTTGTACAGGCGTGATCGCCATCAATTTTCGCTGCCTAGATTGCTCACTCAAATCGACAATACCATGAGTTTTTTTATACTTTTTAGCCGCATAATTGGCTAATTTAGATAAAGTTTTGCTTGGCGCTATACCCACAGACACGGGCATGCCGCAATGCTGATTAACACGCTGCTGTATCGTTTCACCAAACTGTTCATAACTGCTAGACGGCAAATGTTCTGTTAGCTGCAAAAAAGCCTCATCAATAGAATAAACCTCCATCTCAGTCGATAAAGATTCTAATGTTGCCATCACCCGTGAAGAAATATCAGCATACAAAGCATAGTTTGAGCTAAATACCTGCACACCATGTTGATCAATCAATTTTTGAGCCTTAAAGGTCGGCATACCCATTGATAAACCCAATTGTTTGGATTCTTCTGAACGCGCAATCACACAGCCATCATTATTGGAAAGAACCACAATTGGCTTGCACTGTAAATCAGGCCTAAACACCCGTTCACAAGATGCATAGAAATTATTGCAATCCACCATTACATACATCATGCGACTTTATGTTAGCTATCTCAGCATTTAACGCAGCATCTATCTAGATAAAGCATGAATCACAAAGGTGACCACACCAAACACTTCTAGCTCTTGCTCCGGTGATGGAATGATATTTTTATACGCTGGGTTCATTGCCACTAATTGCACAAACGGCTTAGTTTCCAAGCGCTTTACAGTGAATGCCCCGCCAATTGATGCAATCACAATATCACCATGGCGCGCCTGCAAAGCGCGATCCACAACTAAAACATCATCTTGGTGAATGCCGGCATCCAACATGGAATCACCATCACAACGTACAAAATACGTCGCTGCGGGATGCTTAATGCATAATTCATTCAAATCTAAGGTATTTTCAACGTAATCCTGTGCTGGACTAGGAAACCCTGCTTGCACACGCGCTTGAAACATCGGCACAGATATTGACTTACCTTTTTTGAACCATCGATGCAGTGTTTTTTTAGAAAGAATATCGTTCATTTGATAATTGTACGATATTCAAAAAAACAAGAAAAGGAATTTTATCTATTCATTCACTGCAAACCATCTTTGGCAAAAAAATACGTTTCCCCAGAACTATCATCAACCCCATGATTATTACTCACAAAATAAAAGCGCCCATTAGAATCAATAGCCAAACCATCAATATTATCAACAATATAACCATTGCCTTTGCTTAAATCAGGTAACAAATCAGCGACAAATTCCTTTTTCACTAGAGGTAAGTCCTCACCAAACTTACCTATTGCAAGCTCAGATTGAGCCACTTTATATAAGTGCTTAATTTTTGCTTTGTCGCCAACATATTCATCTCTCTCGATTATATAAACATAATCACCATAAGCCGTGATTTCAGCAAGACCTGTCCCACCATTTTCCAAAGGATAACGTGCGGCGCGCCAAGACTTCTTTTGCGTGTTATATACAAGCAACTTCGCAGCATTGTCAGCATTGTCAGCATTG
>CAZWHW010000042.1:0-1552 GCA_964633815.1 uncultured Gammaproteobacteria bacterium | reverse complement strand
CAGCATTGTCAGCATTGTCAGCATTGACCGAATCATCTTGCCAAGGCCTTTGCATAACTACCCAAAGAGTTTTACCAATTTGCGTGATGCCTTGTGCAGTAAACGGTTTTTTACTAGCAAACAGCTCTTGTGGAAAATTAATTTCGTTCTTGATCTGGCCTGTGCTATTCACTTGATAAAGGGTATGAGGAATTGACTTTTTAAATTGCCCTGCAGATGCCAACCAAAAACCGCCTTTTCCATCTGTTGTAATACCTTGTAAATTCAACTTTTGCGCAGGCAGACCATCACGGCTTATAAGCCTTGCCTTGGTGATTTTCGCAGGTTTCTGCTTCGCGTCAATTGTAAAAATAGTTGGCTGCTGACGATAAAATCCATCATTCACTGCATATAAAATGCCTGGGCTATTTGGGTCAGCCACCATGCCTGAGAGCGCACCCCAACCGATTGGTCGACCATCTTGCATAAGCGATTCAATGTGCGGATAATTTGCTTCACCACTAGTTAATTCATAAATCATCACATGCGCACGCGCTCCTTGCTTTTTGAGCAAATCCTTTTCATTGGCGGTCACCAACAGATTTCGAGAAGGAATAGCAATTGCTGACTCTGGACCCACTCCTGAGGGCAATAACTGAACTAATTCTGGCTTATCACCCGTGTCTTTATAGACACCCACCACAGAACCACGTTCAGACAACACAAAGATGTAGCGCTGCCCCTTATAAACACCAACTTCTAAGCCTTCAGGTTCAACTCCTTTGTTAGCAGAACGTTTTTCTGGATAATGTCCTGCTCTGGCAATAGCATATTCAAACGATAAACCAGAATCGAACAGTATCTCGCCTTGTTTATTAAAAATGGTGAAGCTGCGCGAACCCCCTTCGTAATCACCTTCATTAGCCGTCACAAATCGATTATCATCCAACCATTTCACCGCATCTGGCTCACGTTTACGATTTTTTTGTTGACCAGAAAAAGTCAACGCTCCTTCTTCTTGCATATCAACATTATCCAAATCGACACTGCCCGCAGAAAAGTCTGCAATCACTTGAGCACTATTTGCATCAATCAACACCAGATGATTGTTTTCCTGCAAAGTCACGACAACTTCATTATTGCTATTAAAATCCACATATTCTGGCTCAGGATCTGAAGGTGCAACATCGGCCAAGCCCAAAAGTGATACTTTCTTCAAACTTTGACAAATTGGCACTCCATTGCTCAAGGATAATATCGCCACAAAACCTGCCGGCTGCTGCGGAATAGCACCTTCATTCAAATTACTATCACGCTCATTTTCAACTGCCACGGCAAGAAATTTGCCATCCTTTGAAACAGCAACAGAATCTGGCTGGCCACCAAGCTCACACTGACCAAGAGATTTGCGCGTTTCTAGTGACAACGTCATTAATTGCCCACTGGGTTCAACAAAACTCTGACTGTTATTAACACCAACCAAAACCGTTTTTTTGGTCACAACCAAGCCTGTTGGTTCCCCTTGAGTTTGAACAAAACCCAAAGCTTTAGGTTTTGCTGGATTAACGATAGA
>CAZWHW010000041.1:0-11514 GCA_964633815.1 uncultured Gammaproteobacteria bacterium | reverse complement strand
TACCCACCAACATGCAAACGTCAACCTCTATCTTCAACTATTTTGATTTTAATTTCTTGACAACAAAAAAGCCTCGCAATGCGAGGCTTTTACTTTGCATAGAAACTGCGGAGTTAATACGTTATCTCTTATCAAAACTCCACCGACCAGCACCAGTAGCAGCCAGCACCAACAAACCTCCAACCATACTAATTTCTTTCATAAAAATATTGCCACCAATATCGTGATAATTAAATGCCGTTAAGAGTGTGAACACAATAAGCGCAAAAGCTGCGGTCCGTGTTTTAAATCCTAACAACAAGCAAATTCCTGCCACCGCCTTAACAATAAAACCAACCCAAACCACCACCTCTGGCAACGGAATGAATTTCGCGCCTTTCGCTGCAAATTCAACAGGCACTGATCCACTGATAAGTGAGAAGACAGCTTTTGCAAAAATAACGCCGAGCAAAATTCGCCCAATTAATAACATAAGATCATTATTGCCAGTATTCACCATATCTATTTGCCTCGCTATAATTAAAATTGTTTACTGCTATGAAGCATGATTCCATGCAGCTAAAAATTCCTGCAAGTGCGTATCACCCGCAGCTAAAACCTGTTTGATTAAGTCATGCTCACTTTGTAATTCTGTTGCAGTTAGCCGGCCTTTAATAAACAGCCATTGCAAATAAACCAAATATGTATTCAGCGCATCGGTTTCACAATAATCACGAATCTCTTTAATCTTACCTTGTAAAAACGCATCACAAACTTTACTGCCATCCATACCCATCTTGCCAGGAAAGCCCAACAAAACTGCCATTTGATCCAAAGGAGCATTCGCACGCGGATTATAACTTGCCATCACATCCATCAGATCAACATGGCGTGCGTGGTAACGACTGATATAGTTATTCCACTTGAAATCTTTATCGTCTTCACCCGTATCCCAATAGCGCGGTGCTTGCACCCCGTTAATCAACCCACGTTGCTGCATGACTGGCAAGTCAAAACCAGAACCATTCCAGGTAACTATGGTTGGAGTTAACTTGTCAATACCTGCAAAAAAACGTTCAATAATTTCTTTTTCGGAAGAATCTTCTTCACCCAAAGTCCAAACTTTAAATTCGTTCGTTAGCCGATTACGATACGCCACAGAAACAGCGCAAACACGCTGTAAATGCGACGGTAAAAATTCATTGCCCGATTTATCGCGCTGTTTGTTAAACATCACTTTAGTGACATCATCATCACTTAATTTATCGTCTAAGTCATAGAGCCGCCGACCACCCTCAATATCAGGAATGGTCTCTATGTCAAAGGCTAATACATTCATTGTTTCACTTCCTCTTTTAATTTATTTGATAATGCAAAGGGATTTTGTTTTATAAATTTCACTTATAAACACCAGTCGATAGATATCGATCACCTCGATCACAAACAATTGATACTATTGTTGCGGTCTTGCCTGCTTGATCTAATTCATTGGCTAAATCTAATGCAATCGCCATCGCTCCACCGGAAGAAACCCCTGCACAAATGCCTTCTTGAATTGCTAATTGACGCATAGTTTCCTCAGCTCTAGCTTGTCCAACATCGCGAGTTACATCAACTTTCGATGCATCAAAAATTTTAGGCAAATATTCTTCAGGCCAACGGCGAATCCCGGGGATTTGCGAACCATCTTCAGGCTGCACACCGACAATATTTATATCTTGGTTTTGTTCTTTGAGGTAGGTTGACGTGCCCATGATTGTCCCCGTTGTGCCCATTGAACTAACAAAATGCGTAATCTCACCACTCGTTTGATTCCACAGTTCCGGGCCAGTGGATTGATAATGCGCACGCCAGTTATCATCATTAGAAAATTGATCCAACATCACGCCCTTGCCGGCAGCAACCATCTCATCTGCCATATCGCGGGCTAACAACATGCCGCCTTTTTCTGCTGACGCTAAGATCACTTCGGCGCCATAGGCACTCATTGATAGGCGACGTTCTTCACTAAGATTATCAGGCATAATCAAAATCATTTTAAAACCGCGCATAGCTGCAGCCATTGCTAATGCTATGCCAGTATTACCACTAGTCGCTTCAATTAACGTATCGCCCTTTTTGATATCACCGCGCTGCTCAGCTTCGATAATCATATTCAAAGCTGGACGATCTTTAACTGAACCTGCTGGGTTATTACCTTCCAACTTACCCAACACTGTGACATTACTGTTAGGATTTTTTGATGTAAACAAACGCTGAATTTTTACTAAAGGTGTGTTGCCAACCGTTGTTTCAATTGTTTTGTACTGAATCATTTCTATTTGATTTAAAAATTTATAAGACGAACATTAAACCACAATATGCTCAACCATTAATTGCAATTTCTTCATGCCTTGATAGTGATTTACATCCAAGCGATAGGCAGCATGTACAATCCCTCTCGGTAAATGCTCGTGATCCCGTAGATAGCCAAAGCAAATAGCATCATAACTATCATCACTTTCTTGTGGTCTTAGCACCATTTTGGCATGTGAGTCACCTACAATCCGAGCATCGAGCACTTCAAAATAACCATCAAACAGTGGTGCTGGAAAAGTATTACCCCAAGGCGTGCTGTAGCGCAACTGTTCGGCTAATTCCAAATTAAACTCAAGCTCATTGAGTTCACCATCTGACATGATTGTTTGTTGCCAGTCCATGCCTTGGGTCATTTCATGCAAAACTTGTTCAAATGCAGTTGCAAAAACGGCAATATTATCTTGATCAATCGACAAACCAGCCGCCATTGCATGGCCACCGAACTTATTGATCAAACCTGGATTAAGAGTCTCGACTCTAGCAAGCACATCGCGAATATGCACCCCCTCCACTGAACGCAGTGAACCCTTCCACTCTCCCGCAGGGTTTTCAATATCCGCTGGAGCTAAAGCAGCGACTGGACGTTTGACGCGTTCTTTAATGCGGCTTGCTACCAAGCCAACAATACCCTGATGCCATGTCTCGTCATACAAGCAGTATCCAACTGCATTTTTTGAATTTTTAACCGATATATCTTTAATCAGTTTCAAAGCTTCTTCGCGCATGCCATCTTCCACTTCGCGGCGTGTTTTATTTAGTTGCTCTAAAGCTTGCGCATAATTATTCGCTGAAGCGATATCTGCCGCCAATAAACATTCAATGCCAACAGACATATCATCCATTCGTCCAGCCGCATTAAGTCGTGGGCCGACAGAAAAACCTAAGTCAGATGCTGCAATATGCCGATGATCCTTTTTTGCCACTTGCAATAATGCGGTTATTCCCGGCCTAGCTTGCCCTGCGCGTATACGTTGCAGGCCTTGCTGAACCAAAATGCGATTATTATGATCAAGTGGCACTACGTCTGCGACAGTACCAAGCGCTACTAAATCCAAAAACTGTGACATATTTGGTTCAGCAATTTGCGCTTGTTGAAACCATGATTGACTGCGTAATTTTGCCCTCAGCGCTAACATGACATAAAAAATGACACCTACTCCAGCCAAATTTTTGCTTGGAAAAGGATCATTTGCCAAATTCGGATTCACAATCACATCAGCAGTTGGTAGTTGATCACCTGGCAAATGGTGGTCAGTAACTAATACAGAAATACCTAGTGCTTGTGCAGCATTAACCCCATCAACACTGCTTATGCCATTATCGACAGTGATAATAACATCAGGTTGATCCATTGCAGCGACACCAACAATTTCAGGAGACAAGCCATAACCAAACTCAAAACGATTTGGGACTAAATAAGAAACATTTTGCAATCCAAACGCACGCAATGCTGACACAGCCAAAGCACAAGATGTTGCACCATCAGCATCGAAGTCACCAACAATAATAATTTTTGCCTCTGCCTGCACTGCCTCACTAAGCAATTCTGCTGCCTCCCCAATTCCAGAAAGGCTTGCTGGTGGTAATAAAGTCTTCAGCTGATAATCAATTTCATTAGCATGCTTAATGCCTCGGGCATTTAATACACGATCAAAGACCGAAATGTTATGGTTGGTGTATTCCTGATAACGTTGGATTTTTATTGCTGGCATAAAGCTATTATACTGACTTAGGATATAGGTTTGGCTTTTACATTTAGATTAATCAAAAGCGAATTCTCTCTTCCCTTTAATATGAAAAACTATAACAAATTTCCATGCCTCATTTTTGTAAAAACTCAACCATTTTAATTATTGTTATTTTTGCTTTATTAGTGGCATTGATTGCAACACTTTTACAAGGTGAGCAACTTTCTCTTAGCTATTTCAATTTTGCTGGACTCTACATGGTTTGGTTATTTTTATTCTGGGGCTTATGTATTTGCATTGTTGGCAAATTAAAACTTAAAGATCATTGGCGCTACGCTTGTTGTGTTGCATCCTGTTTAGCACTATTTTTTGTTTATGACATTATTGCTCAATACATTACAACTGATTCCATTGATAGCGGACGTTTATTGAGATTCGGAATAATAGCGTTAATCTTTTTATTAATTTCATTAAGAATCATCCAACTTGCGAGCATTTACTCTGAACGTTCCCGCGCGGACTTGCAAACTCGTTTATCCGCACTGCAATCCAAAATCGAACCACATTTCTTATTTAATAGCCTCAATACAATTGCTGAATTAACTCACATAGATCCTAAACAAGCTGAATCTGCTATCGACTCGCTTGCCACAATTTTACGATCTAATTTAAAAGATGATGACGCCTTTCACAGTGTTGAAGATGAATTAATTTTATGTGAGAAGTACATCCAACTCGAAAAGTGGAGAATTGGCCAAAAATTTAGTATCACTCTTAAAATTGACCCTGCTGCTAAAGCCGCTATCATCCCCAAACTTCTCTTCCAACCACTTATAGAAAATGCAGTGAGACATGGTATTGCCCCATTCCAAAAAGGTGGCAATATAGAAGTTGCAATCAACAGTCATAAAAAACAGCTAACTTGCTCAATTACCAATACTGTAGAAATCAAAGAATCTGTGCCTGAAGAGCATCATCGTGAATTACAAGGACATGGAATTGCCATTAATAATATGCGTGAACGATTATTTGTTATTTACGATGATCGATATAATATAAAAGCCAAGCAAAGTGACCAAAAATATTATGTTGAGCTAAGCATACCAATGACTCCGCCCAAAAAAATCGCACTCAACTTGTAATACATCAAACTATTTTCAGGTCTATAAAAGTATAGTAGAAAAAAAACACTTTTTTAAAACCTTTAACTAACATATACTTAATTAAATTATGAACAGACGAACTGCATTAAAACTTTCTCTAGTTGCCGCTGCTTCACCAGTTCTTTTAATGTCAAATGCACATGCTGGCAAAGGCAAAGGTCCAACTTATATCGACAAAAAAGGCCGCGCTATTCGTGGTTATGACACGGTAGCCTATTTCACCGAAAATAAACCTGTGAAAGGCAACCCTGAATTCCAATATGAATGGAAACACGGCACTTGGTTTTTTAGCAGCCAAGAAAATCTAGAACTTTTCAAGGCTTCTCCTGAAAAATACGCTCCCCAATATGGTGGTTATTGCGCTTATGCGATCGCTATTGACCAATTAGTGCCTATCGATCCAACTCAATTTACTGTCTTAGATGGTAAACTGTATTTGAATTATAGCCCTCGAATTCAACGTCGTTGGGACAAAAATCGTACAGCATACCTAATTGATAGCGAAAAGAATTGGCCGAGTCTAATTGCAAAAATAAATGCTAATTACAACAGTTAATTATGCATAGACAATGAACAAAAGCACTTCAATCACTCAAGCAGATATTGACCAAGAAATCGATAAACGCTTGATGATTGATTTGGCTATCGACAAAGATAAATTAACCAAGCTTAAAAGTAAACTTAGC
The DNA here is from genome assembly GCA_964633815.1 of uncultured Gammaproteobacteria bacterium. Taxonomy (GTDB): domain Bacteria; phylum Pseudomonadota; class Gammaproteobacteria; order Arenicellales; family Arenicellaceae; genus CALKZN01. Next base: position 5,640 of record CAZWHW010000041.1, on the reverse strand, counting down.
GAAATAGAGCCTCGCTCTGAAAAAGGTATTGAAACCTTATTTCGGCTACTATCTCAAAATCAATACACCCTCAATACAATGATTGATACGAAATCAAATATCTTGATTTCGATCAATGCACTAATTCTCTCCTTAGTTATTGGTACTGTCCTCAGTCAACTCAATACAGACCCACATTTGATCGTACCTTCAGCACTGTTATTGCTGACAAACTTAAGCTCAATTTATTTTGCAGTACTAGCGACTCGCCCAGAACTCACACATGGCGCGCGCAGCATTAACAATGTCATGTTTTATGGCAACTTTCATCAAATGACCGAGAATGATTACATAAACACCATGACTGATATTATGAATCAAGGTGACAAGGTATATGAGACTATCGCGAAAGATACTTATTATTTAGGCAAAACAATTAACTGTAAATTCCTATTATTACGCAGGTCTTTTAATGTATTTTTATTTGGTTTGATCGCTTCAGTAATTGGTTTTGTATTTTGTCATGTAATGTATTAATCGTTATCTGTTCAAATAGCATCATCTTTTAAAAAATAACAACCTTGGCTTTATATGGCCTACACACTAGATAGCCTATTAAACACCCTGCCACAAACTGATTCTGTCGAATGGGTTGCTCTAAGACCAAAAAAAACGTGAATCACTTTCCGTTGTCTCAAAAGTAGAAGTATTCATTAAAGAAGGCCTCATCGGTAATAGATATTTAAGTCAACGCGTAAAACGACAAGTCACCTTAATCCAAGCAGAACATTTGAATGCCATCGCCAGCCTATTACATCTTGACGAATGCCAACCAGAACTATCGCGCCGCAATATCGATGTCAAATGCATTAACCTACTCGCCCTAAAAGGCAAACAATTTCAAATTGGTAGCAGTATTTTAGAATATACAGGACTCTGCCATCCTTGTTCTCGAATGGAGGAGATTTTTGATGAAGGCGGCTATAACGCTGTCCGCGGTCATGGCGGCATTACCGCCAAGGTAATTCAAAATGGCACTATTTCATTAAATGATTCAGTAGCAGCCCTATAAACTAAATCAATCTTATACCTCCATTAAAGCGTTGACTTAAGCTATGTCGCCAATCCTTTTCTCATTTGACACCCTATATAGAATTACTCCATTATTTATATATTCGATAACTCAAAACAGTCCACTCTGACACAAGTTATTAAGCCATGAAAAATATAAAATCTTATTCAGCAACCTTTATAATTATAAGCTGCGTATTATTTGCTGCTTGTTCTACTCCACAGTCTTTAAAATATTGAAGTAGAACAAGGCAATAGGAACGATGTGATTAGTGCATTAAAAGAACCTATCTATGACACCAATATAATTAGACGAGATATTCCAGAGGAACTTAAAAATATTAAAAAAAATCTATCAACCACCAGAAAATTGTAATATTTATTTTGAAGAATTAACTCTATTGAACGACGTTTTGGTTGAAGATTTAATTGATAAAGAAGTTAAAGGTGATCCTCTTTCTGTTAATTTAAGTCAGACCATCACTAGATGGTTTAACTCCAAACTTACCTTTATCCAACGTTGTAAGGACTATCTCAGGCGCAAAAACACATGAGAGAGATCGTTTGAACACGATATTCGGGTAAGTCTCGACGAGCATACATCAAAGGCTGGGCTGCTGCTCAAGGCTGTTGATTTTTTCATCAAACGATAATTAAAGAACCTTGATCACTTAAATTACTTCTAGGGAAACACAAAATATTATAATTTACGAATTTAGTTAGGCGAGAAAGTTGTGACACTTTGTTCAGAACTCAATACACTCCTGAAACATTAAACCTTAAGCAGCCTCGCCATAGGCATCTCTCTTATAATCTAACTTTGCCTTCATCAACCTAGCTCATTCAAACTCTCTTTCCGCTAGCTTTAAACGTTGAATCTTCCCTGATGGCCCTTTAGGTAATTCATCAATAATAAGGATTCGTTTAGGACTTTTTATCTGGCCTAATAAATTTTGGCAGTGCAACAACAATTCTTCTTCGGAACAATCCAAACCAGGCTTCAAGCTAACACAAGCAAAAACTTCTTGACCATAATAATCATTATCCACTCCAAAAGCGGCAGCTTCCAACACTTCTGAACGTTTATATAAAACATCATCAATTTCACGTGGAGCGATATTCTCTCCGCCGCGAATAATTAATTCTTTAGATCGCCCTGTGACGAAAAAATAACCATCCTTATTACGGAAACCTAAATCCCCAGTATAAAACCAGCCTTGATCATCTAATGCTTCAGCCGTTGCATCAGAATTTTTAAAATATCCAGCCATAATATTTTTGCCGCGTACTGCAAGTTCACCAATTTCATCATCTTTTAGTGATTCATGTGCTGCATTAACAATTCGCATTTCATTCCCAACAGGAAGACCTGGAGAACCGTAATAATCAACTTCTTTATTAACCGGATTAGATAAAATTTGCGCTGTACACTCACTAATTCCCATAGTTTCTACAATATTTATGCCAAACAATGCTTCAAATTCAGTATGAACAGCAGGCGATAATGCTGCAGAGGCAGAACGACCAAAACGTACATGCTTTTGAATTTTTTCAAAATTAACAATTGTAGTTATTTTTTTCTGTAGTTCTCGTTGCCTAGCTTCTAATAGGTACGAAAAAATAGTCGGTACTGCACTAAACCATGTACAGCTAAATTTGCTTATCCAAACCCAAAACTGACTAATGCTCAATTTTTTCGCCATTACTACACTGCCCGCACTGAGCAATGGTGCGATAACTGACACTATTTCGGCATTAATATGATAAAGAGGAAGCACACATAAACCAACATCCTCATTACTTAAATGATGTGCTTGAACTGTATTTTCACCGCCAGCAATCACATTGCCATGACTCAATAAAACACCTTTAGGTCGCCCCGTTGTGCCAGAGGTATAAATCATCAAAGCAATTGACTCTATATCAATCTCATTAATTTTATATTCATCACTTAGTGCATTAATCTGTTCTGCACCTATATCTTCATCAGCTTGTAGTGCCGTAAAACCTTTTTCTATTTGATGAGTTTCGCTGAGTAATTGAGGATATTGCCTTTGATAGTCTAGTGAATAAAAAATGAGCTTTAACTCAGAATGTTCAACGGTGTACATAAGCTGTTCTGGTCCTGCAACCGCATTCATTGGCAGCACAACACGCCCGCTATACATCACACCTAGAAATAAACAGACGGTCCAATAACCATTATCCATCAAAAAACCTACTGTCTGCGCTGCATTAATATTTTGTTTATCCAGATAACGTTCAACTTTTTGACAATTTTTTTGTAATTCTTGAAAAGTTAATTCTTTATCAGATTCAGCAACATATAGAAATATCTCATCAGGGCATTGCTCTGCTCTTGCATCAATAAGCTGCCTGATAGATTGATATGTATTCTTCGACATTATTTATCTACAACATCTAAGACTGACAATCATATTTTTGCCAATATTCGCCAAAAACCTCTTCATCATCAGGTTCGTTGACAGGAATAGTTCTAACAATTCGGGTGGTATTCAAATAATGTTTGTAATTCAAATTTTCTGAAATACTATTCTCTCCCCAACTACCGCAACCCATGGACAAAGAAAACGGTAAACCGTTATTAAAGCTACCACCCGTGGCATAACAGTGTATTTGATTCACTATCACACGGCACACTGGCATAGTTAAACCCATTTCTAATGGCCGCGCATCAATCGTTGTATGTATGGAAATTGAATGCCCTTTGCCTTGAAAATCCATAATGCCATTTGCAATAGCTTGTGCTGATTGAAAATCTTTTGCTCTATATACTGTCAATACTGGTGAAAGTTTTTCGCCCGAAAACGGAGCACTTTCACCAAATTCAGATTCTTCTACGAGCAAAATACGTGAATTCTCTTTCTCAGCTTTATCAACATCTAATTTGGCTATGTCTATAATTTGAGTAGATTGCCGAGCCATAATCGCTAGACTGAGCTTACCTTCAGGCCACATAACCTTCTGCAAAGCTTCTTTTTGCTCAGTATTTAATAATACTGCTCCATGTGATTTTAATGCTGACAACATATCATCATAAACCATATCAACAATAATCAAATTATTTTCTGAAGAACAACTAGTTGCATTATCAAACGATTTTGAAATAATAATTTTTTCAGCCGCACTAGATAAATCAGCTGATTCATCAACAATAGACACTACATTACCTGCACCAACTCCTACCGCAGGAGTGCCGCTTGAATACGCATTACGCACATTGTTTTGCGAACCAGTAGCAACAATTAAATCCACTGATTTCATCAACTCTTGTGTATCTTTTTTATTGATCGGTGTGGGTAGTTTTTGCACTAAATCTTTAGGAGCACCGATACGTTCAAGTTCACGATGCATTAGTTCTATAAGTTTGATACATGTTTTATCACCTTTTGGTGATGGTGCTAAAACGACAGCATTACGCCCTTTGAGCGCATTCAATGTTTTATTTGCTGGTGTTGCAGCAGGGTTTGTTGATGGCACAATTGCGCCTACGACGCCAATTGGACGAGCAATTTCAACTAAGCCTTTTTCTGGAAATTCGGCAATTACGCCGACTGATTTAACTCCTTTAAGATCTCTCAATAAACCGATTGTTTTTCGTCGATTCTTGAGAATTTTATCCTCCACTTTCCCAAGCCCGGTATCAGCCACAGCCATTTCTGCCAACAGTTGGTTGTTCTCAGGGCGCACAATTGCCCAAGCAGCTGCAGTGACCACCTCATCAACCTGTTCTTGAGAATAGAATTCATACTGTTGTTGAGCTATACGTGCTTTTTGAATAATCTGAGAAACAGAAGAAGTCATAAGTATTTTCTAGGTCGAAATAAAATGTATTTATATTTTTAAAAGTAACAAAATTCTCACTTCCATTAAACAAAATGAAAGTGAGAACCTAATTGATAGAAGTTAGCTATTTAAGTTTTGCTAACAATTCTGTCAATGCAGATTGACGTTCTTTCCACATTGCTAACACTTCTTGACGATTCATGATTTTCACTGGTGAATTCGTTTGATCCATTTTTTTCAAAGTTTTCTTATCTTGAAACATTGCTGGTGTTTTACTTGCGAGAAATTCAATAATTTTCGGATCCGTACCCTTAGGCACCATTAATCCACGAAAATTTACACTTGAATTATCAACATCAATACCTAGTTCTTTAAACGTTGGAACGTCAGGTAAAAATGCATGTCTCTCTAAATCAGCGACAGCAAGAATTTTAATATCACTCTTTACTCGTGCCGAGTCAGATAAATTATTAAACCCTGCTTTTACTTGACCACCTTTGACTAATTTCAAAGCAGCTACACCGCCTTTAGCAGGTACATATTTAAAGTCTGCTCCTGTCGCTTTTGATAATTGCAAATGCGCGATATGATGACCAACAAATTTACCCGCACCACTAACTGTCACCTTGCCTGGATTAGCTTTTGCAAAAGCAACCAATTCTTTAGCTGAATTAAATTTACTGTCTTTTCCAACAATTAAAACCGCAGGATCTGCGCCCCAATTACCGACAGGTTCTAAATTATCAATACTATATTTGGTGTCGAAAACAATCGATTGCGCTA
>CAZWHW010000040.1:0-11703 GCA_964633815.1 uncultured Gammaproteobacteria bacterium | reverse complement strand
GTTTGCGGAATGATATCTAACTCTAATACTGGACAATCAGTAATAACACCTTTAGCAAAATCTAATGGATGACAACCTATATGCATGGTGCGATTCAAACACAATATATGATCGCAATGCCCTACTATGTGATCGACTTCGTGAGAAACAAACAGAATAGTCAGGTTTTTCTTTTTATTGAAATCAAGCAATAAATCATAGATTGATAGTTTCGTTTGATAATCAACGCCATTTAATGGTTCATCAAAAACTAATAAGTCTGGTTGAGAACACAGTGCTCTAGCGATAATCACTCGTTGTTGCTGACCACCGGAAAGCTGATGAAAATTTTTAGATAAAAAACCGCTATTCAAGCCGACTTTTTCAAGGTTTTCTTCCAGAATTTGTAGGTCTTTAATCCCGGACATCACCAAGACTTCGCGTACAGAGATTGGCACAACTGTAGACAGATTATAATTTTGTGGCACATAGCCAATTTTGATTCCTGATTCAAGACTAAGAGATCCAGAAGTCGGCTTATGAAAGCCTAATATGAGCTTTATAAGGCTACTTTTGCCAGCGCCATTAGGTCCAATTAAACCAACATATTCACCTGCATCAATAGAAAAAGAAACGTCATATAAGATAACGTTTCCTTCTCTTCGAAAACCCAAATTTTGTGCTTTAATCATGATTTGCAGTTTAACGCCTCTTTAAAACTATTTAAATTATCATTCATTACATCAAAAAAGTCTTTTTGTGGATTCAATGTACCACGCCCTAGAGGATTAATAGGCAAAGTTTTCAAACCAGTCTCTCGCGCCAAGGTATCAGCAAAACGCTTAATATTATTTTCTTCAATAAGAATATGCGTTACTCCTTCTCTAGCCTCTTCTTTCAGTTCAGCTAAAATTTTAGCTGAAGGTTCATCTTGCGGTGAAAAGCCAGTGATTGAATGGAACTTAAATCCATACCTTTTCGCCAAATAGCCATAAGCGTCATGGGAAATAATCATTTTCTTGTTAACACAATTAGCTAAATTTTGTTGATAAGCATGATCAAGCTGAGCAAAACGTATTTTCAATGCAATTGCATTGGAGCGATATGTCGCTTCATTGTTAGCATCAACGCTAATCAAAGCCTCTGAAATTTCATCCACCATTGTTTGAGCTAGAACAGGGTCAAGCCAAGTGTGAGGATCATATTCACCGTGATTATGCTCATCATGAGCTCCATCTTCATGAGATTCATGTTTTTCCTCATGCTTAGCATGATCATTCTCGTCATTATGCGGCTCATGTGCATCTTGATGCCCAGCATGATGATTGTCTTCCTGTTCAGAATGAGCGTGCTCGTCCTGTTGATTCTCATGGGCATCATGATGATCCGCATGCTCATCATGATGCTCTTCCATTTTAGCTAATTCTAGATTCCCAGATACTTCGAGGATTGCTATTCCCTTATCTTTCAATTCAGGAATAACACTATCGGCCCAAGGCTCTAACTCTGCTCCTTGGAGAACAACCAAGTCTGCTTGATTAAGCTTAACCAAATCTTGCGGCGACAATTTATAAGCATGAACATCAACACTTCCTGCTAAATTTGTCACTTGACCTTTTTCACCAACAATTTTTTCCGCCATAAAAGCGACCGGATAAAAACTAGTAATAATTTTTTTAGGGGCCTCGTTCACTTCAGGTGAAGCAAACTTGGCTCCAGCTTCTACATTATTGACAGCCGATTGCTGTTGATTTTGATTTTGATTTTGATTTTCGCCACATGCGCTCAATGTAAATGACAGTGTTAAAATAAGAAGAATGTTTTTTTTCATGGTTATTTGGTAACTATATATTTGGTAAATATATAAATAAAAAGAGGTTAAATTCGAAGAAAAGATTGAATATTGATCTTCGAGAAAATTAGTCACTAAAGTCTAATGTTAATAATAAACGATTTTCATTCTCATTTACTATAGGTGATCGATGAACTAAGCCTGCATTTTCATTCCCTTCCCAAAGCTCACCTTTTAAAAGAGCAACATCTCCTTGATTTAACTGTTGAATATCATATTCATTTTTATAAAGCCCTGAAACATCATCAGCTTTACCTTGACTGCCCATGCCAAGTTTTGAGCGATCAACGCTATTATGTGGCAGCCATTCTGTCGCGATTCCTGCATAAGTTGTCACTAGACGGCATGGCACTCTATCAACATGGAATTTAGGACACATGGCTCGATCTAATGAAGCTAAACGCAAAGCAACACTGTTTAATGAAAACAAATAAGCAAACATATCGACTAATTCAGCAATATTTTCACTTAATTCTATATATTTATCATTTCCACCTAGATACTTATGAATCACATCAATAGCGTTTGTTGGTGACAAAATAATCGACAGCTGAAATGTTGGGTTGGATTCCAGAAAATCAGTAATACAATTTTTGAATTTTTGGGAAAAATTACGCTGCCAGACAACAATATTACTGTCTTCTTGATAAATATCCGTCAAAGCTTCAAGCTCATGACTTATGTAAGCTTGTTTATCGCTAGATAAATTGTTTGAAATATTTTGTTCAACAACAAAAGATTGAGCTTCGGAAATAGTTTGCATTATCACTAGTCCATATCTACGAAGGGATCATGTAATGTTTCCCAATATTTTGGTCCTTTCCTCAAGTCTTCATTACTAAGTAAACAAGCATTTAGATCTTCAATCATTTTATCTTTATCTAAATCTTGACCAATAAAAACCAATTCTTGACGCATATCACCAAACGGTTCTTCCCATTGTTCATGAATAGAAGCTAAATATTCTTCGTCTGTTGGCCAGTTTTCTTCAGGCACAGCTTTCCAGAAAAAGCCTGCAAAGCCATAATGAGCAACGCCTCCAGCTTGACTCCATTGACAGGCATACTGCGGACGAGAAGCTAACCAAAAATAGCCTTTTGAACGAATCAGCTTCCCATAATGCTCAGTATTGTGAAGGAAAAAGTGGAATTTCTCAGGATAAAACGGTCGACGCGCTTGATAGCTGAAGCTAGCAATACCATATTCTTCAGTTTCAGGTATATGTTCGCCGCGCATTTCTTGCAACCATCCTGGTGCTTGTTGAGCCTGTTCAAAATCAAACAAACCAGTGCTAAGCACTTCGTCTACCTTCACTTTTCCATGTTCGATAGGCATGATCTTGGCATTTGTGTTGAGTGATTTAAGAATACCCGTTAAACGCTGAATGTCTTTTTCTTCAACTAAATCTGTTTTGCTAATTAAAATAACATCAGCAAATTCTACTTGATCTACCAACAAATCAGCCACGCTACGATTGTCTTCTTCGCCTAAAGATTCTCCGACTTCTTGAAGATATTTAGCTTCATCATAGTCTTTAACAAAGTTCACTGCATCCACCACTGTCACCATGGTGTCAAGATCAGCAACATCCGATAAAGACACGCCATCTTCATCAGCAAAAGTAAAGGTCTCAGCCACTGGCAAAGGCTCAGAAATGCCCGTTGATTCGACAACAAGATAATCAAACCGCCCATCTTTAGCCAAATTGGCAACCTCTTCCAATAGGTCTTCTCTTAATGTGCAACAAATACAACCATTGCTCATTTCAACCAACTTTTCTTCACTGCGATTCAATGAAACTTCTTTTTCAACGATGGCTGAATCAATATTGATTTCACTCATATCATTAACGATCACAGCAACTTTTTTGCCTTCACGATTGTTTAAGATATGACTTAATACGGTAGTTTTACCAGCCCCAAGAAAACCTGAAAGAACTGTAACTGGCAACTTATTTACAACTTGTGATTCCATGAAAATAACCTAAAAATTTACATATAACAAATATGATACATTATAACATTTATTGCAAAAAACTTTTTTTACAATTTGCACTGAATATTAAGCCTAGAGACTCATAATGGGCTCTGGGTTTTATATCATTGTGGATGATCAACCAAATTTTAGATATTAAAAATAGTCGAACAACAAAAATTTCACTAAAAACATCTTATCTAAATGCATTTACAGTTCATAACTTTCTTCAAACAGATTGAGCAAATCATGGGTGCTCAATTTCTGACGTTCTTGACCAGAGACATCTAAAATTATCTGACCTTCCATCAACATAATAGTACGACTACCTACACTGAGAGCTTGTTGCATACTATGAGTCACCATCAGTGTAGTAAGAGCACCTTGTTGTATGATTTCGTTGCTCAATCTCATAACAAAGGCTGCTGTTTTTGGATCAAGCGCAGCAGTATGTTCGTCTAACAACAGTAATTTTGCAGGTTGTAGTGCCGACATTAACAAACTAATTGCTTGACGTTGTCCGCCAGAAAGCAAACCCATTTGATCATGTAGACGATTTTCTAAGCCTAGGCTTAATCGAGCTAATTGTTGCTGAAAAAAAACAAAATTTTCCGCTTGATAGGCACTTTTTAAGGTGTTTTTTCGCCCCCTTCTCAATGCTAATGACATATTCTCGGCAATACTCAATTGCGCGCAACTGCCTGCCAGTGGATCTTGAAAAACACGAGCAATCAAAGCCGCACGTTCAGCAACAGAGTGATGAGTAATATTTTCTTGATCAATATGAATACTGCCTTGGTTTGGAATTACATCTCCGCTTAATATGTTCAGCAATGTTGATTTACCTGAACCATTCCCGCCAATAACAGTAACAAATTCCCCTGCTTCAATGTGCAAATCAATGCCTTTAAGCGCTTTGGTTTCAAGCGGGGTATTTTCACCAAAAGTAACTTGAATATCTTTTAGATCAATCACGGTTAGGTTTCACTTTGTTTGCAAATTTTGATTTAAACTTGGGCGCAACAATTGCAAAAGTAACCAAAATAGCCGTTATCAAGTTCAAGTCTTGTGCTTGCAAACCAATAAAATCACTATTGAGTGCCAAAGCGATGGCAAGACGATAAATAATTGCGCCAATTACACAAGCACACAGTGCGCGAAAAATATTTTTAGGAGTGAGCAAGGCTTCCCCACCGATGAGAGATGCTAAACCAATCACTATCACACCAACACCCATTGCCACATCAGCACTGCCTTGGCTTTGAGCAAACAAGCTGCCGGCTAAGCCGACCATGCCATTGGAAAGAGCCATACCAAGAATAATCATACGATCTGTATTAATTCCTTGAGCTTTTGCCATTTTTGAATTCGCACCCGTAGCTCGCATGGCTAGACCTTTTTGTGAACGTAAAAACCAATAAAGCCCAATAAAAATTAGCAACGTAATCATCGTAAAGACAAAAGGTATGGAAAGGTAAAACGGCAATTCCCATGTTTCCGTTGGACTCAGAATTGTTTTTTCACCTAACAAAGCAATATTAGGCTTGCCCATGATGCGTAAATTGATCGAATACAAAGCAATCATGGTCAAAATTGACGCTAATAAATTCAAAATTCCTAATTTAACATTTAGCCATGCTGTGACCATGCCAGCACAACAACTAGCAAAAAAAGCAGCAACTGTAGCAAACCAAGGATTAATACCAGAAACAATCAACACAGCGCACACAGCAGCCCCCATGGGAAAGCTGCCATCTACGGTTAAATCAGGGAAATCTAAAATACGAAATGACAAATAGACCGCAAAAGCGACCAAGCTATAAATCAAACCACTTTCAATAGCTCCAAAAAATGCGATCGTTGACATACGAATAGATTAAAGTTTCGTTTACAAAGTAATTTTAAAAGCCAGTTTTAACGACTTTTTTAGCACTTGAAATTAATTCTGCAGGCAATTCAACATTCATCGATTTTGCGGCAGCTGGGTTAACATGAAGTTCCGTATCAGTTACACCTTGTGCAGGAATTTCACTGGGCTTTTTACCCTTTAGAATGTCTGCAACCATCTTGCCAGTTTGCCGGCCAAGATCATAATAATTGAAGCCTAATGCTGCAATTGCACCTCGTTTAACTGAATCAGTATCCGCTGCAAACAATGGAATGTTAGCTTGTTGAGACACTTTCACCACTGCTTCAAAAGCTGAAACAACGGTATTATCCGTTGGAATATAAATAGCATCGACTTTGCCAATCAGTGATCTAGCAGCGGACAATACATCCGAAGTTTTAGCAACACTGGCTTTTACTAAACTAAATCCCTGTTGAGGTGCGTATTTTGCAACTAAATCGACCAAACTAGCTGAATTTGCTTCTCCCGAATTATAAATTACTCCGAGTCGTTGTGTCTTAGGCACAACTTGCTTAATCAACGCCATGTGTTGATCAATAGGCGATAAATCCGACACCCCAGTAATAGAACTACCTGAATTGTCCTGCATAGATTTCACTAATTTCGCGCTAACTGGGTCCGTGACAGCTGCAAATACTATAGGAATACCACGCGCCGATGCTGCTAGTGCTTGTGCTGAAGGTGTAGCAATGCCCACCATGACATCCGGAGAGTCTCCTACAAACTTTTTGGCAATTTGCGCCGCCGTTGCAGTTGAACCTTGAGCACTTTCAAACGTTAGTTTCAGATTTTTCCCTTTAACAAAACCTTGTGCAATCAATTCATCTTGTATCCCAGAATTTACTGCATCTAAAGCGGGATGCTCAACAATTTGTGTGATAGCAACATGCTTTTTTCCTGCAGCATGTGTTGGAGTCACAAGTACGACAGCAATGATGATGCTAATAACACTAAAAACGATATTTTTGCTCAAATATGCTCGCATAAAATCCATGAGTTAAATCAAACCCTATTTATACAAGAATACGCATAAGAAAACACTAGCTTCGTTTTCATATGGCATAAAAAAGCACAGATCAAAACTGGCTCAATCTATGCTTTTACTTGATCTTTCGATCAAGACAATAATGATATGTCTTATAGACTGCTGAAATAAGCAGCAAGATTATTGATGTCTTCATCAGACAAGCCTGATGCCATGCCTTGCATAAGACTGTTTGTACGCGTGCCATCTTTATATGCTTTTAAAGCGATTTTAAGATATTCCTCTTTTTGACCTTTCAAATTAGGAAAAACAGGTTGAGTACTAATCCCATCTGCGCCATGGCAACCTGCACATGTTTGCGCTCTTGCTTTACCTGCCGCCGCATCACCTGCAACAGCAACATTAATACTTGCTAAACCAGTGGCTGCAACCAAAGAAATGATTAATTTTTTCATTATTTACCTCTACAAATTTTGTATTAAATAAAACCAAACAAAGCTACATTGCTTTGCTGTAATTAATTCTTGTAACTCTCAGTTTAATATTTATTTTAAAGAAATTGAATATTAACCTTTTTATTGTACCTTGTAATATTTAGTTTGAATAAAATTCTTTGAGCAAAATTAACAAAAAAATTTTATAAGATATTAATTGGCTAAATAAGACTTCTTTCAAGAGAAATCGACAATTCGTTGAAAAGGAAAATTTTTCTTCAAAATACAACTAAAGCCCATTGAGTAAATTCAATTGAAAAGTGCTGTTTGATCACTTAATCTGAACCTCAATTAAACAACCCTATCATAAAACATGAACAATTCATTTAAGAACAAAACCATTATTATCACTGGCGCTAGCCGTGGCATTGGTGCTGCAACTGCATTTGAATTTTCTGATCAAGGTGCAAATGTTGTTTTAATTGCTCGATCTGCAGATAAAATCAACGAAATTGCAGACAAAATCAACAAAAATAACAAAAAAAATCAAAACAAAGCAATCGCTATTTCCTGTGATGTATCAAACTTTGACAATGTCGACAGCGCAGCGAATCAAGCATTCCAAACATTTGGTAGCATTGATTGTTTAATTAACAATGCAGGAGTTATCGACCCAATTGAACGTTTAGATGAGTCTGACCCACAAGCATGGTCCACTGTGATTGATATTAATATAAAAGGTGTCTACAACGGCATGCGAGCTGTGATGCCGCAAATGCGCAAGCAAAGCAGCGGCACTATTGTGAATCTCAGCTCGGGCGCAGCTTCAAATGCATTAGAGGGCTGGAGCCATTACTGCACTTCTAAAGCAGCTGTGAAAATGCTAACCATGGCAGGACATAAAGAATCTTTTGAATACGGTATTACCACGGTGGGTTTAAGCCCTGGCACTGTGGCAACCGACATGATGGCTGAAATTAAAGAATCAGGCGTCAACCCTGTGAGCCAGCTTGATTGGTCGGTGCATATCCCGCCTGAATGGCCAGCGAGAGCGATTGCTTTTTTATGCTCCGAAAAAGGCAAAGAATTTTCAGGCACCGACTTTTCCATCAAAACACCTGAAGGCCGTGCATTAGTTGGCTTGGAATGAACATGTTAGGTGTGCTTTAAGCAAAACTTCGAAGCAATAAACCTACTTATTTTTTCAAGTTTCTGCGATAATCGCGCAACTAAATTAATCATCTAAATGATGTGTTCAACATAGACCATTATTTATCTAACTAATCAAAACTATTTGGAGCGCACGTGAGCGATACTAACGAGATTAGCCTTGAAGTCAGAAAACTAATTGCAGAAAAGGCGAAACTGTCACTTGATGACGTCACCAACGAATTAAACCTTGAAGACAGTGGCCTTGATTCATTTGCTCGAATCGAATTGATCCTTTCTTTCGAACAAGCATTTGACGTTGAATTCTCTGACAGTGAGTCGGCTGAAGTCAGCACAATCAACGATATTGTTAATCTAATTGCAGAGAAGCAAGCAGCTGCTTAGTCTCATATAGAACAATGAATGCAACAACTTTGCTTGAGGTGATGCTCGAGCATTCGCAAAACACCCAAAGTGATTCAGCCCTGCATTGCTGGAATCCAAACAGCAAAGACTACACTCCTGTCAGCTATAGAAACTTGAGCCAACGCGCCTTTGCTTTTGGTGAGCAAGTTCAAGCTGAATCAGACGGTGACGGCAAGGATCGCGTGGTGATGATTGCTTGTCATTCGCCTTATGCAACCTTAGTGGCTTTCTATGGCGCAATTTCTATCGGCGCAATCCCGATGATCTTCCCAATGCCGCTATCACTGGGCAGCCACGAAGCACTCACAGAACGCATTCATCATTGGGGCTATGCCTTTGAGCAAACTGCCCTTTTGGTGTTAGAAGAAGGCTTGGAAGAAAAATTCCATGCAGATATTCCAACGGACATGACAATCATGCGCCTGAGCGAAGATCCAAACGGTGAATGGCCACAGCGCGAAACGCCTGCTAGCAACTATGTGCCTGCCAAGAAAGATATTGCCTTTTTCCAAACCACCAGTTCATCCACTGGCGATCACAAAGCCGTGTCTATCTCGCATGAAAATATCATGGCGAATGTGTATGGCATCAAGCTTGCCTCAAAAATGGATGACAACGAACGCATGGCAACTTGGTTGCCACTGTTTCATGATATGGGCCTTGTTGGCACAGTGCTATTTTGCTTTGGCAACAACTTCCCGCTGTATATCATGACACCAACGCAGTTTGTGAAACGCCCTATCAACTGGGTCAGAACACTCGCTGAAGAAAACTGCTCCATCGCCACCATGCCGAACTTTGGTTTTGACTATTGCACGCGCTTGGTGTCAGACAAAGACATTCCGACACTGGATTTGAACAAGGTGAAGCATCTGTATATCGGCGCAGAACCAATTCGTGTGTCGACCGTTGAAGGTTTCATCAACAAATTCTCAAGCTGCGGCATTTCCCCGCAGAAAATTCGCCCAGCCTATGGCTTGGCAGAATCCACCATCATCACCAGCATTTTCGACCCAGAAGGCACAGCCAATTTCCTATATTTGGATGCAGACTCTGTTGGCATGGGCGAGAAAGTCAAAATCTTGGACAAAGTCATTTTTGATGATCCAAAACTAGCCGACTACGATGCCAGCACCGCCATGGCAGTGTGCACTGGCGGCTCAGCCATCAAAGACATGCTGATCGAAATCATTGATGAAGAAGGCAATGTGTTAGGTGAAGGCATTGCTGGTGAAATTGCGATCACAGGCACTTCCGTTGCAATGGGCTATGTGGATGGCGAAGAAGGCGATCAACTCGTCAATCGTTTCGATCAAGGCCGTTTAGGCACAGGCGACATGGGCATGATTGTTGATGGTGAGCTATATATCCTAGAACGCATCAAAAACTTGATCATCCGCAATGGTGAGAACTATTTAGTCAGCGCGCTAGAAGAACAACTTGCCGAACTATTGGACATCTCACACGAGCATGTTGCCGTGTTTGATTCTGACATTCATGATCCAACAAGTGACATTGTTGTGATGGTGGAACGTCACAAACCAATCAGCGAAGAGCAAGTGGATGAGCTATTAGTGGCAATGCCAAAAGAAGCTTTTCCAATCAGCAAAATCTTGCTGAGCAAATCACGCGAAATTCCGCGCACAACCAGTGGCAAAAAACGCCATTTCTATTGCCGCAAGATGTATCAAAAAGACGAAATTGTCTATCAACAAGCAATTGAAATCAGCCCGCAGCTCATCATGCAGGCAATGAACAGACAAAAAGGCTAAACGCGTTTATGCTTTGGGCATGAAAAACGATTATTCAGAATATTATGGCATCAAGTTCTGGCCAAACTGGTTAGGACTTGCCATTCTGCGTTTATTATCCTTTCTGCCATTGCCAATTTTGACCTTGTTTGGTTATGCCTTTGGCGCATTGGCTTATGTTCTGTATGGCTCTAGAAGAAAGATTGCCCTAAAAAACTTAGTGGCATGTTTCCCAGAGAAAAACCTAGCAGAACTGAAGAAAATCAATTTTCAACATTTCTTATTCATCGGCCAAGCTATTTTCACCTCACCCATCAACTGGTGGATCAACCGCAGCCGCTTTGAACGCTTGGTCAGCATTAAAGGAAGAGAAGCCTATGACAAAGCACTTGGAGAAAAACGCAACATCATTCTGCTAGCGCCCCACTTCATGGCAATGGAAATTTCAGGCTTATTGCTGCAAGCAGAACGCCCGATGATTGGCATGTATCAATACATGAAAAACCCACTGATCAACAAAATCGCCATCAATCAACGTCAGCGCTTTTGCGAAGGCGGCGTGATGTTTGAACGCAAAGATTCACTGCGCAGCATTTTGCGCGAGCTCAACAAAGGCTTGCCAATGCAATATTCACCAGACCAAGATGCCATGCGCAAAGGTGTGTTCGTGCCCTTCTTCCATCCACTGGCTTCCACAACTCCCGCACTTGGCAAATTCGCCCAAGCGACCAAAGCAGTGATCATCCCTTGCTACAGCATCTACAAATGGTGGGGCATGGGCTATGAAGTCATCCTCGGCGAACCGATTGAAAACGCAGGCACAGGCGATGAAATCACCGATGCAACCGCCATGAACCAAGCCATCGAAAAAATGATCCGCCAGCATCCTGCTCAATATTTATGGTCACATAAAAGATTCAAAACTCGTCCAGAGGGTGAAGCAAAGTTCTATTAAACTCTGGAGTTATGTCTTAAAAGATATATCCGACTTGAAAAAATACCGACTGTCGGGATAATATATTAGCAAATCTGGATTAACTTGATGAAAACAATAAAGAAAATATTTTCATCAAAACAAAACCGACATTTTGCTATCCCGACATCAAGTCGGGCTAACAAGACTAGCCAACAAGGAAAAATGGATTAACCATATGATAATAATAAAAAATATTAGAAGTCGGTTTTTGCGAAAATCCAGAAATAAACGACAATGTGTTATCCGACATAGTGTCGGAGAATAAACT
>CAZWHW010000039.1:3137-11705 GCA_964633815.1 uncultured Gammaproteobacteria bacterium | reverse complement strand
TTTTTCAGGCATCAATATGGGTAAATACGCAAGTTGTTACTAATTTTATATTGATTCGTATTTTAGTAATTAATTTCAGTTATTGGATTTTCATCATTGTTATAGTGATTGTGGGTGTATTGCTCAGATATTTATAAGTTGTAAGGGTATATATCGTAAATATTTAGGTGAAGAGAATCCTGCTAGTTTAGATTGGTTCAGCAATGGGTTGTGATGGGTTGTATGTTGTAAGTTGTTGCTTCAGTTGTCTTTGCTGAATCAATCATCTTAGTACTGCTAAAAAAAATTCTCATCGAATGGGAGTTGGGTGCTCTGTTCGAAGAAAGAACTACTTCGCATGTTATATGTTGAAGTAGTTTTTTTTTAATTCCTTATTACGAATTTTGTACTTTAGTTATTTGTGTTGCTGCTAGAGTTGCTTTCTAAAGCGACAAAATAAAGGTTTTTTTCAAATTCAATTTCATCGCCACAGAAAACTTTCTTACGTTTTTGTGTTTCTATTTGTCCGTTTAAATTAACAAGTCCTTCAGCAACTGCCATTTTTGCTGCGCCTCCGGTTGTAACTAGACCTTCAAACTTTAAAATTTTATAAAGTTCGACAGGTTCTTTATGGATATAAATTTTTTGTGCCATAGTTAATCGATGTATGAACAACAATAGTCGGTGATTAATTTTATTTTTAATTGAAATTTAGCATTGGCTGGCACATTGAATGATTGACCGCCTTGAATAGATTGCCATGTTTCGTTGTCAGGTAGTTTGACTTCTAAATCGCCAGCTAAGATTTCCATAACTTCGGCAGCTTCTGTGCCAAACTCATATTCACCAGGCAACATAATGCCCAGTGTTTTGATTGTGCCATCATTAAATTCAATTTTTCGACTGGTAACTTTGCCATCAAAATAGACGTTGGCTGCTTTGGTAATTGTGACGTTTTTAAATATAGACATATTTTATAAAATGAATTGATTTAAAGAGAATTTGTTATTGCCATTCTTTGCATTTAACAGCGGTTGTAAATCGTTTTGGCTTAAGAATGGTGTCTTCTAGTTCGTCGGCTAGTTCTGGATAGTCACTGGTGAAGTGCAGTCCGCGACTTTCTTTTCTAGCTAAAGCGCAACGCACAGTTAATTCAGCCACTGCTACAAGGTTGCGTAATTCAATCAAGTCATTATTTACTTTAAAATTCGAATAATATTCGGAAATTTCTTCTTGAAGTAAATTAACGCGGTTCAGGGCTCGTTGTAAGCGTTTATCTGTGCGTACGATGCCGACATAGTCCCACATAAAGCGGCGCAGTTCATGCCAATTGTGTGAAACAACAATTTGCTCATCAGGATCACTCACGCGGCTTGCATCCCAAGCGGGCAGGGCTGGCATGCGATAGTTTTTCTTGGCGAGACGTTTACTTATGTCATTGGCAGATGATTCGCCTAACACCAAGCATTCAATTAGCGAATTACTGGCAAGGCGGTTGGCACCATGTAAGCCGGTACAGGTGGTTTCTCCAATAGCATAAAGACGTTTGATATCTGTTCTGCCTTTAAGATCAGTGATAATACCTCCGCATGTGTAATGCGCGGCTGGCACAACTGGTGCAGGTTCTTTAGTGATGTCGATGCCAAATTTAAGGCAGTTATTATGAATATTTGGAAAATGTTCCAAAATGAATTCTGGATCTTTATGACTGATGTTAAGGAAAACGGAATCTAAGCCTTGTTTTTTCATTTCATAGTCAATTGCGCGAGCAACAATGTCTCGTGGTGCGAGTTCCATTAGTTCATGATGGTCTTTCATAAAACGCGTACCGTCAGCGAGATGCAATGTAGCACCTTCACCTCGCAAAGCTTCAGAGATCAGCGAAGATTTGGCATGTGGATGAAATAAACAAGTAGGATGGAATTGTACAAACTCCATATTCGCAACGCGGCAGCCTGCGCGCCATGCCATGGCAATTCCATCACCTGTAGAAGTGTCAGGGTTAGACGTGTATAGATATGCTTTAGAAGCGCCGCCTGTGGCTAATACAGTCACTTTTGCATTGAATGTGAAAACGGAGTTACATTCTTCTTTCAAGGCATAGGCGCCAAGGCATTGATTGTGTTCTTTATCAGCGATCCACTGTAAATCAGCATTTTTGTCTATAAATGCTTTATTTTTTTTCAATCGTTTAGCAGTGATTAAATCAATCGCAATATGATTTTCTAATACAACGATATTTTTTTTTAGTTTGACCAACTTTTCGAGTGTGGTGGTTACCGCAAGTCCAGTGGCATCTTCAGCATGGATAACTCGTCTATGTGAATGACCGCCTTCACGCGTTAAATGATAATTGCCATCAACCCCATCGTATTCATTGCCATGATTGAGAGTGAACTCTACACCTTGTTCAATAAGCCAGTTGATTGCATCGGGAGCATTTTCAACAATATGTCTGACGGTGCTTGTTTTGCAAATCCCAGCGCCAGCGATTAGGGTGTCTTCGATATGAGATTCAAACGAGTCGTTTTTGTCTAATACTGCTGATATGCCGCCTTGAGCATAGAGGCTGGAGCCTTCTCCGAGTTCTTCTTTGCTTAAAATTGTGATTTTTTTGTTTGGGTCAGTTGCTAAATGTAATGCGGCACTTAAGCCAGCAACACCACCACCGATAATTAGCACATCACAACTATGTTGGTAGTTTTCCATAGAGAAATTTGCTTTGTTTAGTTGATAAACGAATCCGGATTCTAACTGAGTTTTTTCGGTGCATTGAAAAAAATTAGTAAAAATACAATAAAAACGAAATTTTTTTTGATTAGCATTCAACTAATACAACATTGTCGTTTTGTTTTGCTACAATCGCGCCATCATTTTTAGCCATTTTTTAACGAGCTAAGTAATCAGTCTTGTAGGGTAGCAATTCAATAATGACTCACGATATTTCTAAAATTAGAAACTTTTCAATCATTGCCCATATTGATCATGGTAAATCAACCCTGGCGGATCGTTTTATTCAAATTTGCGGTGCATTGGAAGATCGTGAAATGGAAGCGCAAGTCCTCGACTCTATGGATATCGAGCGTGAACGTGGTATTACCATTAAAGCACAAAGTGTTTCTTTGAACTATAAAGCCAAAGATGGTGAGACGTATCAATTAAACATGATTGATACGCCAGGACATGTGGATTTTTCCTATGAAGTATCTCGTTCTTTAACTGCTTGCGAAGGAGCCTTGTTAGTGGTGGATGCTTCCCAAGGTGTGGAAGCCCAAACAGTAGCGAATTGTTACACAGCGGTTGATTTAGGTTTGGAAGTGGTTCCAGTACTTAATAAAATTGACTTGCCTGCGGCTGATGTTGATCGAGTCAGTACTGAGATTGAAGATGTGGTGGGCATTGATTGCTCTGGTGCACTGCATGTTAGTGCGAAATCTGGCATAGGCGTTGAAGACTTGCTTGAGCAAATTGTGACCGATTTACCAGCCCCCAAAGGTGATTTGGACAAGCCACTTAAAGCATTAATCATGGATTCATGGTTTGATAACTATCTAGGAACAGTTTCTTTGGTGAGGATTGTGCAAGGGCGGATGCAAAAGAAAGACCGTATTCGTATGATGTCGACTAACCAAGAATATATTGTTGAAGATTTAGGGGTTTTTACGCCAAAACGCTTACCAAAAGATTGCCTTGAACTAGGGCAAGTGGGCTATATGATTTCAGGAGTGAAAGACATTACTGGCGCTAAAGTCGGTGATACGATCACTTTTAATAAAGGTGGTGCAGAATCTCCGCTTGAAGGTTTTAAAGAAGTTCAGCCACGTGTTTTCGCTGGTTTATATCCAATAAATTCTGCTGAATATGAATCGTTCCGCGATGCATTAGGGAAATTGCGTTTAAACGATGCATCGCTCCAATATGAGCCAGAAGTATCTGATGCATTGGGTTTTGGTTTTCGATGCGGATTTTTAGGCATGTTGCATATGGAAATCATTCAGGAACGGATTGAACGCGAATATGATATTGATTTGATTACAACCGCTCCGACAGTGGTCTATGAAGTGTTGCTTAAAAGTGGTGAAATGATCACGATTGATAATCCTTCTGCGTTGCCTGATTTGTCCAAGATTGAAGAAATTCGCGAACCTATTATTGTTGCAAACATTCTCTTGCCTGAAGAGTTTGTTGGCGCCGTGATGACTTTATGCATCGAAAAGCGCGGTGTGCAAAAAAATATTCAATATCTAGGGCGCCAGGTGATGATGAATTTTGATATTCCTTTAAATGAGGTGGTGTTAGATTTCTTTGATCGGTTGAAGTCAGTCAGCCGTGGTTATGCTTCGCTAGACTATGAAATTAAAGGCTATCAAGCTGCTGATATGGTTAAGGTCGATGTCATGATTAATGGCGAAAAGGTTGATCCGCTAGCTATTTTAACTCACCGTGAACAATCAGTTAGCCGTGGTCGTGAGTTAGTTAAGGCGATGCGAGGTTTGATTCCTAGGCAAATGTTCGATGTGGCGATACAAGCATCGATTGGCGCCAAAATTATTGCTCGTGAAACAGTCAAAGCATTACGAAAAAATGTCACCGCTAAGTGCTATGGCGGCGATATTTCCCGTAAGCGTAAATTGTTGGAAAAGCAAAAAGCTGGTAAGAAACGTATGAAACAAATTGGTTCGGTAGAAATTCCTCAAGAGGCATTTTTAGCGGTGTTAAAAGTGAAAGGTGAGTAATCATCTTTAATTAAATTTTGAGTTGCTGCAAAATTGGTTTTTATATGTAATTTTAGGATTATTTGATAATTCTATTTAAGGAAATTTATGTTGTTTGAAAAAATCTTGTTTGGTCTTTTAGTTATTTCGGGTTTAGTTCTTTTTGTGAACCGTTTTGTATTTGACAAACGGTTTGATAAAAAAAATCCTACACCTGAGCCATGGTATGTTGATTATTCACGATCATTATTGCCTGTATTTTTATTCGTTTTCATTTTGCGGTCATTCATTATTGAACCGTTTCGAATTCCTTCGAGTTCAATGTATCCAACATTGGAAATTGGTGATTTCTTATTGGTTAGCAAGTCAACTTATGGTGTCCGACTTCCGATCATTAATAAAAAAATAATTTCAATCAACGATCCAGAACGAGGCGATGTATTTGTATTTCGCTATCCTAAGGACCCTAATTTAAATTATATTAAGAGAGTGATGGGCTTGCCAGGTGATGTGATTAAATATGCGGGTAAGGAACTTTATATTAACGATCAAAAAGTGCTATTTACTGAGCCTAATAATGCTGAATTCAAAGATGCTGATAAATCATCGCATAAAGTTTATCAATATACAGCCGAACTAATTAACGGCGTACAGCATGATGTGTTTATTAACCCTAACCGTTCGGATTTTCCTGGTGAGTGGATAGTACCTGAAGGACATTATTTTGCGATGGGTGATAATCGAGATCACAGTGCTGATAGTCGCTCATGGGGATTTGTGCCTGAAGAAAATATTGTGGGTAAAGCATTTTTTATCTGGTTCCATTATGATAGCGTAACAGGCAGTGGTTTTAATTTTTCTAGAATTGGGGAATCGTTTTATAAATAACAACAAAAGAGAATGAATATGAACAAACAAAAAACTATTCCAATTAAGTTTAAATCTCAATCAGGCTTCACTTTTTGGAGCCTTCTGTTCACAGGCGGCGTTATAGTTTTCGCAATATATATTATAGTGTTGTTAGTGCCAGTTTATACCTCGGATAAGGCGATAGGCACAGCTTTGCAAAACGCTGTAAAAGGTGTGCCACTCCCTGAACTTCGAAAGAGAACCATCGTATCTAAAATCGATCAGAAGCTGAATATTGACGGTATTTATAACGGGCCTGATATAAATGAGTCTATCGACATCAAAAAAACTAAGGAAGGCACTGAAGTCACGATTAAGTATCGAAAAGATATACCCTTGTTTTATAATATCGGTATGCATTTAGATTTTGATCACAAAGAGATCAAATAGTTTTGTCGTTAATTCGTTTTCATGGATAAGCTTGACTCGCTTTCAGAACTTATTGGTTATCAGTTCAATAATAAGAATTTATTGAAACAAGCCTTAACTCACCGTAGTAAGAATAAAGTTAATTATGAACGTTTAGAGTTCTTAGGTGATAGTATTTTAAGCTTTGTAGTTTCAGGGTTTTTATACGATAAATTTCCTGATTTAGGCGAAGGGCGATTAAGCCGCATGAGGGCTTCGTTGGTTTGTAAAGAATCATTGGCTGAGATTGCTCGAGAAATTGGTTTGGGTGATTATTTAATCTTGGGTGAAGGAGAACGTAAAAGTGGTGGCTTTAATCGTGATTCGATTTTGTCTGATGCGATCGAAGGTATTATTGGTGCTATTTATATGGATTCGCGTCGAGAAGCTGCTTATTCTAAGAGTATTAATTTTATTCAAAAATTTTTCACCACTAAATTCGAAAATTTAAAACCCAATAGTGGCTATAAAGATAATAAGAGTCAACTTCAAGAATTTTTACAAAAGCGTGGTTATGAATTGCCTGCTTATGAGGTTGTTGACACTCAGGGAGAAGCGCACCAACAAACATTTGATGTTAAATGCTATTTACCTTCTTTAGATATAGAGTTTTTTGCTTCTGGAACTAACCGAAAAGAAGCAGAACAAACTGCCGCAGCTCTAGCTATTGATTATTTAATCAGTAAAAAAAATAAATAACTATTATTATGTCAGCAGAGCATCATTTTGGTTTTGTTACCTTGTTGGGTAGACCGAATATAGGTAAATCAACTTTATTAAATCGTTTAGTTGGTAAAAAAATAAGCATCACCTCACACCGTCCACAAACTACACGACATAGACTGCTCGGAATTCATAATGATGAACATCGTCAGATAGTATTTGTGGATACTCCAGGGATACATTCTGTTGATAAGAAAGCGCAACGAAAACGCATTAACCAAGTGATTAATAAAACTGCTGTAAATAGTCTTGAAGGGGTTGATTTAGCTGTTTTCATGTTGGGTGCAGATGGTTGGACAGAAAAAGACGAAGTGCCGCTTAGAGCAATACAATCAAGTAATGTGCCAGTTATTGTTGTCTTGAATAAACTGGATAAGCTAGATAGTAAAAATGATGTCTTGCCCGCGATAGCTGCAATTAACGAGAAAATTGATTGCTTAGGTGTAGTGCCAGTTTCTGCATTAAAAGGGGATAATGTTGAACATTTATTAGATGTGATTACTGATCAGTTACCCATAGAAAGAGCAGGTTTTGATAAGGATCAAATCACAGATCGTAGTATGCAGTTTTTGGTTACTGAATTGGTTCGAGAGCAGTTGTTTCGTCTGTTAGGTGATGAATTACCCTATGCAACTGCGGTGGAATTGCAAAGCATGCAACGACTTGAAGATGAGCGGATGCACATTGCTGCTGATATTTGGGTTGATCGTGATAATCACAAAGGTATAGTTATTGGTAAACAAGGAGAAAAGCTTAAAACTATTGGTGCGGGAGCAAGAAAACAAATTAATCAATTGCTTGGTGAGAAAGTCCATTTGGAGCTATTTGTGAAAGTGCGCAAAGGCTGGTCTGATTCACAACGGGATTTGTCGTTACTTGGTTATGACGAAGTTTTTTAAAGACATGACTAATTTGTTCAAAGTTTGCTTTAAATTCAACTAAATACTTTGATAGCAGAGTGAGATGTCAGCTAAGCGAGTTAATCAGCAGTCTGCTTTTATTGTTCATACTCGGCCGTATACTGAGACTAGCTTGATAGTCGAAGTGTTTTCTCATGACTATGGACGTTTGGGTTTATTGTCTAAAGGTGCGCGTAACCCTAAAAATCATAAACGTGGTATTTTGCAGCCATTTCAACCGTTGCTGTTAAATTGGATTGGCAAGGGAGAGTTGCCTATTTTATCGAGTGTTGAACAGGGAAAAAACTTATTATATTTTGATTATAAATCACGTGTTTGTGGTTTTTATATCAATGAGCTAATTTTTAAATTATTACAACGCCGTGACCCTCATCCTGAATTATATGTCGCATATTCAGAGCTTATGCAAACACTCAATGACTGTTCTTTGAAAAACAAAGAGCGGGAGTTAGCATTAAGATTGTTTGAGAAAAAGTTACTAACAGAAATTGGTTATGGGCTTATTCTTGATCGTGACGTTGATCAAGGCGAGTTAATTAACCCTGAGTTGGTGTATCGCTATGTTCCAGAGCGTGGACCCGAAGTGTATCGCAGCGATATACATAAGACAGCATCTTCAACGGCATCGTCACCGCTAATTGTGTCAGGCATGGTGCTGCATTGTATTGATAGAAATCAGTATCCAAGTGAACAAATTATGCAACAAGCAAAGCAATTTATGAGATATGTATTACAAACTTTGTTAGACGGAAAAATAATTTATAGTCGCCGTTTACTGTATATTTCTTAACCGTTGGGTTTTCTTTCAATGCATATGTTTTGTTGTATAAACTTATTGCTCGAATTTATATAATTGTTAATGTAAATCACTAATATAACCGCGGTTAGATCGATCACTACTAAGTCAATTACTA
>CAZWHW010000039.1:0-3037 GCA_964633815.1 uncultured Gammaproteobacteria bacterium | reverse complement strand
ACTACTAAGTCAATTACTATTAAGTCAATTACTATTAATTTAAATTATTACCATGGCTAAAATACTTTTAGGCGTTAATATCGATCATGTAGCGACATTAAGAAACGCAAGAGGAACAACATATCCTGATCCGTTTGACGCAGCCCAGCTTGTTGCCGATGCTGGTGCGGATGGAATTACCATTCACTTGCGTGAGGATCGTCGACATATTATTGATCGTGATGTACAGCGTATTTGTCGTGCGCAAATCTTGCCGATTAATCTCGAGATGGCGGCAACGGATGAAATGTTAGCGATTGCAATACAGAATCAGCCCAAAGAGGTTTGTATTGTGCCTGAGAAGAGAGAAGAATTGACAACGGAAGGAGGGTTGGATGTAGTTTCACAACAAGTATATCTCACTATCTATATTGCTAAATTGAAGCAGGCGGGCATATTAGTGTCGTTATTTATTGATCCAGATAAAGAACAGATTAAAGCAAGCGTTGCTTGTGGCGCTGATATTGTTGAATTGCATACAGGTCTTTATGCAGAGTTAGAAGCGGGCTCAGATGAGTTTAAGCAAGAACTGACAAGGTTGTCATCAGCTGCTAAATTCGCACATTCAAAAGGATTAGTTGTCAATGCGGGGCATGGATTAACAGTAGAAAATACAACAAAAATTGCTCAATTGCCTTTTATGAATTGCTTGAACATAGGTCATGCAATTATTGCTAGGGCAGTTTTTATTGGTTTGGAAAATGCCGTTATAGAAATAAAAAGCAAAATAAAAATATAGCTTATTCTAAGTTTTAGTTATTTTTCTTTAACATAAGGATAAATAGCAGATGCATTAATAAATATTTGATATAAAAAGGTTTTATTTAAATATCTGTTGTAAAAATTGTACTATTAAATATTACAAAAATTAGCAACTGCATGACATCTTAGACAGCACTCAACATCACTGGTTTTAGATGCATAGAATCTTCTCTCTGCTTACGTAAGCAGTTTCATTTGTAATTTTAAAAGAGGAGAATTCGATGGAATCATATTTAATGAATCTAAAATCATTCATTATGTTTATTCACTTATCAGGTCTGGCAATTGGTATTGGTGGTGCTTGGATATTAGAAGCGTTTATTTTGAAGCACTTGAAATTTTCAACTATTAGTAGGGAAAATTTTACAGTAATAAAGTTTATCGCTAATTTTGTATCAATTGGTTTAGCTATTTTATGGTTCTCAGGCTTATTATTTTTATTGTATTATTTTCTTTATACGCCTGAACTGTTGAGTAACCAAAAAGTGTGGGCAAAGGTTGCGATTGTTATTATATTAACGATTAATGGCTATTTTATTCATCGTGACTTACTTCCATTGATTGAGCAATGTGTTGGGTCAACGCTGCAAGAAGTTTTGTCTGTGGGTAAACTAGCTCATGCGCTGTTTATGGGTGTGATTTCATTCTTTTCTTGGATTTTTCCTGTTGTATTAGGTGTTTCTCAATCTTTGAATTTCACTGTTTCTGGGTTTTCTATATTGAAGGTTTACCTGTTCGCTTTAGCTGGTACATTGATTATTATTCTTCTGTTGATTAAGCCAATAAATTCGAAAATTCAAATGCAACCAGTAATTGCTTAATCACTAATCATCTATAGGTAATTTGATAAGAAAAAAGAAAGCTTAAACACTTTTAGTGTTTAAGCTTTTTTACTATACGCTTTTTGGAGTTCTTCAGAAATAATGCGAAAGCCATGTTCCAGTACATCATTATTTTGAGTGAAAGTAACGCGTAAACATTCTGTTTGATGTTTCCAGTCAGGTTCTTTGTTAGGAAAAAAATATTCACTTGGAATAACGTAAACATCTCTTGCAGCAAGTCTTCGATAAAGTTCGGTTGTGCTTATTGGTAATTTTTTACACCATAACCATAAAAAGAAAGCACCTTCAGGTTTATGAATTTTAACAGGGATATCCGCAAATAAATTTTCAGCTAGACTCGCTGCAAATATAGATTTTTCCTTATAAAAAGGACGAATGACATTTTCTCTTAATTGCATCGCTTCCCCTGAATTGATTAAGCGATTTACTAAACAAGCGCCAATGCTGTTTGGAGCTAGTGCGGTTATAGCATTAATTGAGCTCATAGCTTTTATGATTTGCTTATTTGCAATCACGATACCCGTTCTGGTGCCGGGCAATCCAAGCTTGGATAAAGACATGGTTAGGATAATATTGTCATGCCAGTGTGGGTTTACATCAACATAAATAGCACCAGGGAACGGAAAGCCATACGCATTATCAATGATTAAAGGTATGCCATAAGCTTGAGTTAATGCATCAAGCTTCTTTATTTCATTATCGGTCAGAACATTGCCGGTTGGATTAGTCGGTCTAGAGGCACAAATTGCGGCAATATGTGGATTGTCGCTAAGTTGTTTTTCAAGTGCAGGGAAATCAATTTTATACTTAAACTGAAAATCCGAGATATCTTCAATAACAGGGCGCTGCGCAATGAACATATCATGACTAATGCCTTGATCAAAATAGCCTATATATTCAGGCGCTAATGGCAATAAAATTTGTTTATGACTGCCATCATTCATATCACCAGCAAGTAGATTAAATAAATTAAAAAAGCTCGTTTGGCTACCATTTGTTAGACAAATATTATCTTCATTTAATCCCCAGTTATAACGTTCATTAAGCAGTTTAATCAATGATGCAATAAAAATACCTGAACCTTGGGGGCCATCATAATTACCTAGCATTTGATCAAACAAAGTTTGATTCGCAAGCATGGTGGTCATTTCTTCTTGAAAGATTGCTTCAGCTGCTGGAATAGATGCAGGATTGCCACCGCCAAGCATGCAAATATTAGAATTGTCCGAATGATTAGCTTTGCCTAGATCTGCCATCAATTGCAAGATGCCAGAGTCTTTAGTAAATTTTTGTCCGAAGCGAGAAAATGTTGTCATTTTGCAATTATTTTTTTGTTTAAACAGTGCTTTAAGTTATTGTTATTTATTGTTTATTAAGAAAATATGAAGGCAATG
>CAZWHW010000038.1:0-12308 GCA_964633815.1 uncultured Gammaproteobacteria bacterium | reverse complement strand
TACTAATGGAGAATCAATGAGAAAAATTACATTTACTTTATGCTTACTTAGTCTTTTGCTTTCATCGAGAGTATTTGCTGATGAACAGAAAGATGTGGAAGCTGCAAAACTTTTAGATTCAATTAATATGGAAGATACTCTTCAAGCATCGATATCTCAAATGTTGGATGTTCAACTTCAACAGGCTCCAGAGATGGCGCCTTATAAAGGTGTGATGCTAGAATATTTTTCTAAATATATGAGCTATGAAAGTTTAAAGAGCGGTATGGTGGAAATTTACTCTAACGCCTTTACCTTAGAAGAGCTGAAAGATATCAATGCATTTTATAGTACCTCAACGGGCAAAAAGACAATTTTAAAAATGCCTGAACTGATTGGTCAAGGAGCCCAATTGGGGGTAGATCAAGTTCAGAAAAATATTGGTGAACTTACAAAAATGATAGAGTCTGAAAGAGAAAGGTTGAAAAAATCGCAATCAAAATTGGATAATGAGAGAGAGCCTGAGTTGCCTCGCTACTACGCTCTTGCTGACCTAGCGAAATCAGAGGTTAATAAAGATTTATCTAAAGCTGAAAGTTTGGCAAAAGAACTTTTACATCTTTCTTCTGTTGAACCTAGAGACTGGAATTACGGAAATGCAATTCATTTTGGTAATATGGTCTTAGGCCAAGTTGCACTGCGTAAAGGCGAGATTGAGAAAGCCGAAATGTATCTTCTTAAATCAGGAGAAACTCCTGGTTCACCTCAGCTCGATACTTTTGGCCCCAATATGAGTTTAGCTAAAGAACTATTAGAGGCTAAAAGGCTTGATGCTGTATTAAAGTATTTTGAGCTCTGTTCTAAATTTTGGAAAATGTCTGATGACAAATTAGAAGTTTGGGCCATTCTGGCCCAAAATGGAAAAATGCCAGAATTTGGAGCTAATCTTGTTTACTAACAAGGCATATAACAAGGCTAGGCATAAAAACGCACCTTTGGTGCTTGGACGCTCACTACGTTCGCGCCCATGCCAGCGGCGTTAAGCATCACAAATTATGGAAATCCGAGTAAATAACGTTATATCACTGGAATTACTTCGAGAGGATCATGCTCAGGAGCTATTCGAGCTGACAGACTTAAACCGGGAACATCTGCGAGAATGGTTACCGTGGTTAGACTTTACAAAATCAGCTTCCGATACAAAGTAATTCATTGAAACAACAATTGAGCAATTGTACCCCGTCAGCACCAGTTGGACAATTTAAGGTGATTGTTTAAGAGAGACTTTTCGTTCATCGTTAACCCAAGAGGAAACGATGATGACTTATTCTAAATCAAACAAACGAAGTGCAGAGAAAACCGTACGAGATATTCGCAGAGCGACCCGGCGTCATTATTCATCCGAAGAAAAGATTCGGATAGTTCTGGAAGGTCTGCGCGGTGAAGAGAGTGTTGCTGCACTGTGCCGTAAGGAAGGCATTAACCAAAATCTGTATTACCGTTGGAGCAAGGAGTTTCTCGAAGCAGGTAAGAAACGTCTTGCTGGCGACACGGTACGCGAGGCAACGTCCGATGAAGTCAAAGGCTTGCGCAGTGAAAGTCTGGCGTTGAAAGAAACACTGGCAGAGTTGATGCTGGAAAATCGGCTTCTCAAAAAAAGCATGCTCGGGGATGGGGAGGGCGATATATGAGATATTTGGCTGCTGAAAAGGAAGAAATCATTCGTCTTGTCGAGCAGTCTAACTTACCCGTTCGCCAGACTTTGCAGCGTTTGGATATTACCAAGTCCACATTCTACAATTGGCTTGGGCGCTTTGAAGAGTATGGGTTAGAGGGCTTGCATGATCGTAAACCATGCCCTGAATCGGTGTGGAACAAGCTGTCTCAAAGTGAATGCGATGCGGTTATTGAACTGGCGCTGGAGAAGCCTGAATTGTCCCCGAGGGAGCTGGCGGTAAGTTATACAGATCAAGGGCAGTTTATCTCAGAATCCAGTGTCTATCGGCTTCTCAAGGCGCTGGATCTCATTACCAGCCCGGCGTATATCCTGATGCAGGCGTCTGATAAGTTCCAGCACCCCACCCGCCGAGTGAACGAGATGTGGCAGACTGACTTTACCTACTTCAAGATACTTGGCTGGGGTTGGTATTATCTCTCAAGCGTATTGGACGACTACTCTCGGTTCATTGTTGCTTGGCGATTATGTACTTCAATGACCGCGAGCGATGTGTCTGACACCCTAGACGACGCTCTATGAAAAACCAGGTCTTGTTAGAGAATTACTACCTACCAAATGAGCTAAAAACAAGGATTGGTGAGTTCGTGAATTATTACAACTACGAACGGTACCACGAGTCCCTAGAAAACCTGACGCTCGCCGATGTTTACTACGGCCGAGGTCAGGCCATACTCAAAAGACGAGAGCGTATCAAACTGAAAACTTTGGCGATGCGCAAGCAAAACCATTATGATAACCGAGCAAATCAGCTCAACTGATGGGCGGGATACTCCCTTAGACTAGAGCCAGATCTGTCCAAAAGGTTCTGACGACGTACAATCCGCAAAAATCTAGAATACGTCTTACTTGTTGCTCTAAGTTTTCAACCACATCTTCATATTGAACTTTTAAAATCTCACCTGGCATTACTGAATTCCAATGCCTCATAAGCTCTACATAGCCTCGATAATATTTGCCAATGTCATCTAGGCTGTAGCTAAATTCTTGTCCTTCTGCAAATAATTGTTTGTAACCTGAGAAGCAACAAGCTATTGGGTGCCTTCGTGCATCTATAATTTTAGCATTAGGTAAAATTGCTTTAATTAACCCTAAGTGCTTAAAATTATTTGGCATTTTATCAATAAAAAATGGGGCTTTTTGACGATCTACTTGGGTAGATTGTATATACTCTTCGCCAAATTCGCGTAAGCGGCCTTCTTCAATAGTTTTAAGATTTCATCATTAATAATCCTGCTGCCACCTATAAACACCCCTAATTATTTTTAAACTAAACTTATTCGAAGTAAGGGTTAGGCCAGAAATAAAAGCTGGTACTTAACAAATAATAATAATTTAACTGAATGAACAGGAATTGAGCTATGACTGCTTTTGATGCAAATGCAGATAATTTAATTTTAACGATAAAGTGTCAAGCGGGGTCGGGTATCGTCGCCGCAGTGTCGACATATTTAGCTGAAAGAGCTTGTTATATTTGCGCTCTTGAGCAATTTGATAGCATGGAAAAGGAGAATTTTTTCATGCGCATGTTGTTTAAGCCGCAAGAAGGTGCGCCCTCTATAGATGAAATCGAAAATGGTTTTCAAAAAGTGGCAAAAAAGTTTGGTATGCAATGGAAAATGCATAACCCTAAAAAGCCAGTGAAAGTCGTATTGATGGTTTCTAAGTTTGATCATTGCCTAGATGATCTGCTGTATAGAACCAGAAACGGAGACCTTAATTTGAATGTGGCTGTCATTGTTTCAAACCATCAAACATGTAGAGCAATGGCAGAGCGTGAAGGTATTCGTTTTGTACATCTACCCATAGACAAAGATAAGAAAAACAAAGCTGAACAAGAGCAACGTCTTCTTGAAATTGTCGAAGAAACCGACGCTGAATTTGTTGTTCTAGCTCGTTATATGCAGATCTTGTCAGATGATCTTTCTAAAAAATTGTGTGGGCGATGCATCAATATTCATCATTCTTTTTTACCTGGCTTTAAGGGAGCAATGCCATACCATCAAGCTTTTGATCGAGGGGTTAAAGTGATTGGTGCAACAGCTCATTATGTTACTTCAGATTTAGATGAAGGCCCTATCATCGAACAAGTTTTAACCAGAGTAGATCATAATTATTCACCAGCAGATTTAGTGAGAGTCGGGCGAGATAATGAGTGTCTTGCTTTAGCTAGGGCAGTTAAATATCACATTGAGCGTCGTGTTTTTGTTGATGGAAACAAAACAGTCGTATTTTTAGGAGCTTAAAATATGTCAGTTAAAATTGACGGAAAAATATTTGCTCAAAAGCTCTGTGATGATCTTAAGCAATATGTTTCAAGTTTGGTTGCCAAAGGTACCCTGCCAACAATTGCAGTTGTTTTAGTTGGCCAAGACCCTGCAAGTCAAGTCTATGTACGTAACAAAATACGCAGATGTGAAGAGTTAGGAATTCGTTCAGTTGAACGTTACTTTGAGAGCGATCTCTCGCAAGAAGAATTGGTAAGTTACATCGACGGTCTTAATAAAAGAAATGATGTGCATGGCATATTGGTTCAATTGCCTTTACCTGACCATATTAGTGAACAAGCCATCATTAATGCGATATTGCCAGAGAAAGATGTTGATGGTTTTCATACGACTAATGTCGGTTCACTTTCAACTGGAAGTAAAGGAATGATTCCATGCACTCCGTTGGGCTCCTTGCTTCTCTTGAAATCACAATTAGGAGATTTAAGTGGTAAGCATGCTGTGATTATAGGTCGTTCAAACATTGTGGGAAAACCTATGGGTATGTTGCTTTTACGAGAGAACTGCACAGTAACTACAGTGCATTCGAGAACCACTAATATAGAAAAAATATGTAACCAAGCAGACATTCTTGTAGCTGCGGTGAGTGTTCCTCACCTTGTTAAAAAGGAATGGGTTAAACCTGGAGCGGTGGTTATCGATGTTGGTATTAATCGAATTGATGATGAGTCTGGAAGCCGGTTAGTTGGCGATGTTGATTATGATGATGTTGCTCAAAGTGCTTCAGCCATAACGCCAGTTCCTGGAGGAGTAGGGCCAATGACAATCGCATGTTTGATGCAAAATACAGTTTCTGCTGCCAAAAGCATGTCGATGTATGAGCATAGTTAATTGTCACTTATTAATAATGAATAACAGTCCAATCAGGAGAAGCTAATAATGCCATTTGGATTATTGAAATACGGTTTAAGTAAATCACACCCAGCTAAACATCATTTCACACCGACTCAAGATTTAAAGAAACATTATGATGTCGTTATTATTGGCGCTGGTGGGCACGGTGCAGGTATTGCCTACAATCTCGCCAAATATCACGGGATTACTAATGTCGCACTTCTTGACAAAGGCTATCTAGGTGGTGGTAATACTGCGCGAAATACAGCCGTCATACGCTCTAATTATCTCACTGAAGAAGGTGTTAAATTTTATCGTGAGTCGGTAAAACTGTATCAAAACCTGAGTAATGAATTTGGCTATAACGTCATGATGGAAAATCGTGGCCAACTTACATTAGCTCATACAGATGCGGCCATACGAGGCTTTCGTTGGCGTGCTGAAGTGAACCAGCACATGGGCGTCCGTTCAGAATTAGTGGATGCCCAAACAGTCAAAGAGTTGGTCCCAAATTTGCATATGTCGGCTGATTCTCGCTATCCAATACTTGGTGGGCTATGGCATGCCGA
Organism: uncultured Gammaproteobacteria bacterium; assembly: GCA_964633815.1. Lineage (GTDB taxonomy): Bacteria > Pseudomonadota > Gammaproteobacteria > Arenicellales > Arenicellaceae > CALKZN01. The sequence goes on along the minus strand of CAZWHW010000038.1, from coordinate 6,903 downwards.
TGGTGCAACTGCAAGGCACGATGCTGTCGCTTGGGGTTATGCTAAAGGAGCATGCGAACGTGGTGTTGAGTTGCACCAATGCACTACTGTTACTGATGTTGAAGTTACCAAAGGTAAAGCCACGGCCGTGATTACAGATCGTGGTCGCATTGAATGTGGAAGTGTTGTTCAAGCAGTGGCCGGTGCCAGTACATTGGTGGCTGATATGGCTGGTATTAAATTGCCGATACATTCATATCCTCTACAAGCCATGGTAACTCAGCCTTATAAACCGATTTTAACTCCACACGTAAGCTCACCACATGTACATGTATATATCCATCAAACTTCACGTGGAGAGTTTGTTATCGGAGGTGGTTCAGATCCATACCCTCTATACAATACACGCGCTACGCTTGATCAAAAAGAAACCTTGTCAGCGGCTGCATTAGAGTTATTTCCATTCTTGGCACAAGCACGGATGTTGCGACAATGGGCAGGGGTAACAGATATGACCCCTGACTACAGCCCAATTATGGGTTTAAGCCCTGTTGAAAACTATTACTTAGATGCAGGTTGGGGTACATGGGGTTTTAAAGCCACACCAATTTGTGGCCAAACTATGGCCGAGTTAATCGCTACAAAACGAGTACCAGAATTAATTAAACCATTTTCATTAGAGCGGTTTTATAACTACCAGCAAATAAACGAAGCAGGCGCTACAGCCGCTAGCCATTAATTCGGAGGAGACACATTATGAAACTTTTAGTCTGCCCGTTAAACGGGCCACGCAATATAAGCGAATTTACCTATGGTGGCGAATATCACGTCATGCCCGACGATCAAACAGTGTCGTCCCAAGAATGGGCTGAATACGTGTTTTTTCATGATAATAAAGCTGGAATAGTGATTGAATGGTGGTGCCATACCGCTACCTCATATTGGTTTTTAGCTGAACGTAATACTATTTCTGATGAGGTTATACGAACCTTTTCAGCGAAAGAAATGATCGGAAGTGAGGATCACTAAAATGGCGCAAAAACAATTACAAAAACGCCTTTCAAAGCCTTATGGTTTATTAATCAATAGAAATAAATCAGTGACGTTTAGTTTTGAAGGCAAGACCTTTCAAGGTTTAGAAGGCGATACTATTGCAAGTGCTTTAATCGCTAACAAGCAATGGCTGATGAGCCGTTCTTTCAAATATCATCGTGCTCGTGGCCCACTTACAATGGCTGGGCAAGATGCTAACACATTAGTTCAATTACCATCTGCGCCAAACACACTTGCTGATAAATGTGTGGTTGAATCAAACATGCAGGTCACGGGTCAAAACTATAAAGGCTCGTTGGCACGTGATTTTCAATCATATATTGGCTTGTTTTCTCGCTTTTTGCCGGTTGGCTTTTACTACAAGGCGTTCTTTAAACCACGTGGAATTTGGGAAGCTTTTTGGGCACCGTTTATTCGTAAACAATCAGGCTTAGGTAATATAGATCAATCTTTTAAGCCAGCGTATTACGATAAGCAATATAAATTTTCTGACGTTTTAGTTGTAGGGGCAGGCCCTGCTGGATTGACTGCTGCATTAGAAGCATCTAATGAGGGCTTAGAAGTTTTACTTGTTGATGAGAACCCTGTGTTGGGAGGGTCATTGAATTATGCTCATTCTAACGACAGTTATTCAAACACTAAGGATTTATTAGCGTCTTTAATAGCTCAAGTAAATGACAAAGATAACATCAAAGTCATGACCAATACCACTGTCAACAGTTGGCACCCAGACAACTGGTTAGGTCTAGTTGCCGAAAAACGCTTGTATAAAGTACGCACAAAAGAATTAATCGTTTGTGCAGGCTCTCTCGAACAACAAGCCATTTTTAGAGGTAATGATATTCCTGGTGTGATTATGTCAAGTGCAGCGCTTAGGTTGATGCATTTGTATGGCGTAAAACCGGGTGAAAATGCGGTTGTCTTAACAGGTAATGATAATGGATACAGTACTGCGTTAGCGTTATTAGATGCGGGTGTAAACGTATCTGCAGTCATTGATATGCGAAACAATGTTCAAGAAACACAATTGCACGATGAAGTTACCAAACGCGGTACACAGCTTTATAAAAATAGCACGGTTTATGAAGCCCGAATTGATAAAAGCGTACATCGAGTGAATCAAGTTGAGGTGCGTACTATTAAAAGTCAGGGGCAATGTAATAACGACCCTGTGACAATAAAGTGTGACCTCGTATGTATGGCTATTGGCTATATGCCTACCTATCAACTTGTCTGTCAAGCCGGCGGCCAACTAAGCTATGACGACGATAGCTGTAAGTTTAGTTTAAATAACTATCCTAATCATTTTGAAATTGCAGGTTCAATAAATGGGTATTGGAATATAGAAGCTGTAATGGCTGATGCTCGTAATAAAGCCCAAATATGTATTGCTCGTCTACTGGAAAAAGAGTCACCTACATTGGTTGAACCTGCCGATTCTGCTGCCGATTCTGTTAACTTTCCATGGCCAATGTTTGAACACCCTAAAGGAAAAGAGTTTGTTGATTATGACGAAGATTTACAAATTAAAGACATAGTTAACGCGACCAAAGACGGTTACGAACATATTCAACTGGTTAAACGTTATTCAACGTGTGGAATGGGGCCTTCGCAAGGTCGACACTCTGCTTTAGCAGCAGCTAGGCTGGTTGCAGATGCGACAAATAAAACAATTGCTGAAACAGGGGTAACTACCGCACGTCCGCCATTTGCATCGGAAACATTGGCTCATAATGCAGGTCGTAGCTTTTATCCTGCAAAGCGTACAAATATGCATTACAGACATATAGAGCAGGGCGCTCAAATGATGTTAGCAGGAGCGTGGTATCGCCCCGCCTATTATGGTTTTTCTGATGATATAAATTCGCTTATTAATAATGAAGTTAATAATGTTAGAAACAATGTTGGCATTGTTGATGTATCAACATTAGGAGGCTTAGAGGTAAGAGGCCCTGATGCAGCAGAGTTTCTTGGACGCTTTTATACATTCGCATTTGCTAAACAACCTGTTGGCCGCGCGCGTTACGCACTATTAACAAATGACGCTGGTGTTGTAATTGACGACGGTGTCGCTTGTCGCTTTCATGACAAACACTTTTATGTCACGGCCACAACAGGTGGTGTTGATCGTGTTTTTCAAAGCATGTTGAAGTGGAATGCTCAATGGGGTTTAGATGTAGATATAGCTAATGCCACTACCGCATGGTGCGGTGTAAACATCGCTGGCCCTAAATCCAGAAAAGTATTAGAGCTTATATGTAAGGACGTCGACTTATCGTCAGATGCTTTTCCTTATATGGGCGTACGTGAAGGCACTGTTGCAGGTATCCCTGCTCGATTAATACGAGTTGGTTTTGTTGGTGAATTGGGTTTTGAAATACACGTTCCACAACAATATGGAGAAGCGTTATGGGATGTTTTATTGAAATCAGGCGCTGAATACGGCATACGGCCATTTGGAGTAGAAGCTCAAAGGGTACTAAGGTTAGAAAAAGGCCACGTCATTATTGGGCAAGATACAGACGCAATGTCGAATCCAATGGAAGTGCAAATGCGTTGGGCTATTGCTCGCAAGAAACCATTCTTTGTTGGCGCAAGAACCATTCGTGAGCTAGAGAAAAAAGAACAAGAAAGAATACTTGTAGGTTTTTCTATTGACTCATCAGGAGCAGTAATGCCTAAAGAATCTCATTTAGTTCTAAATGGAAATGAAATGGTAGGCCGAGTTACGTCTTGTAACTATTCACCGACACTTAAAAAAAATATTGGCATGGCATACGTTCCGATGAGTGATGCAAAACCCGGTAGTGAAATTGAAATCAAATGTGATAACGGTGTACGTATTTCAGCAGAGGTCGTTAACTTACCTTTCTATGATCCTGACAACAAACAACAAGAGTTATAGCAATGAATAACGATATAAAACACCCAACAGATGAACTTCGGAGAAGTCCTTTGTACCGTTATCACGAATTGAATAATGCTTCCTATGTTGCCCGCGCGGGTGGTTTGGTAGTTGAATCATATTTACACGAAAACGAGTCAACAAGATCAGCAAATTCTTTAGCCCTGGTGGATTTAAGTTGCTTAAACCGTGTTGGTTTTAAAGGCACAGACACACCATCTTGGTTAGAAGAGCAAGCGCTGCAATTACCAGAACAGCCTAATCAAGCAATTCTAGATAATGAAGGAGTTTTGGTTGCTCGTCTTTCTGATAATGAGTTTATTGCATTAGATGCAACAGCCGAAGATGGATTGAAAATCGATTCATTACGCAATAACTGGTCAATGGATATTGGTAAACGTTCATATTTACTTGAGCGTGCTGATACTCATGCATGGTTTGCAATGACAGGAGAATTTGCATCACAAGTTTTGTCAAAAGTGTGTGCTGTGGATATGAGACCACACAAATTTGATCAACTAATGGTGGCGCAAACATCGGTAGCGCGGGCTAATTCAATCGTTGTACGCGCAGATCAAGGTTCAACACTTTGTTTTCATATTCTCGCAGATTTGAGTACAAGCGAATTTATGTGGGAAGGGTTGCTTGACGCAATGCAAGAATTTAATGGTGAGGCAGTTGGTCTTGCAGCGTTTCAAAAACTGACAGCCATATAAGTAAGTCGGTTATCAAATACAAATAAAGAAAATATCAATTTCATTAAGAGGCATTATAGATATGGCATTCCCTACTAAATCAAAATACGTCATTGTTGGCGCAGGTATTTATGGTTTGAGTACGGCTTACCATCTTGCACTTGAGCTTGAAGCAAGCGGAAAGGGCAGTGGCAAAGACATTGTGGTACTGGATAAATCAGGAATCGCATCTGGTGCGTGAGGTATTGCGTGTGGAGTTATTCGAAACAACTATTACCAGCCTGCAATGAGAGAGTTAATGGCTCACAGTGTAAAGGTATGGGAGAGCGATGCCGAAGCATATAGCTACCACCCAGTGGGTTACATGCAGATAAGCTCAGAAAGTATGCACGAAGACGTTGCTTCTATTTATCAACAACAACAAGCCATTGATTATAAGTCAACCTTCATCGAAGGTGAAAAAGACTGCTCAAATTATATGAAAACAATCTTTGATGATTGGCAGGCGAAAAATATTACATCAATATTGCATGAACAACCTGGTGGCTTTGCCAATAACACTAAGGCTATCTATGCGTTAGCTAAAAAAGCAGAAGCTCACGATGTTCGAATTATAACTGGTGTTGAAGTAACTGGTTTTACTCGTGACGGATCTGGTGCGATTAGTCACGTAGAAACCAATAAAGGTGATATTGGTTGTGATTATGTAGTTATTGGTGCTGGTCCATGGGCAAAAATTTTCTGGGAAATGTTAGAGCTACCCAAAACAGTACAAATCAAAAATCCAACAACGGGTGAAATGAGTGCTGATATTCCAATGTGGGTATATTGGTCACTTCAAGAAGGTGTTCTCGGCATAGATCCTGATTTACAGCGAACTAATGATGGAAACTTACCTCCTGTAATTCATGTTGATACTGATGCTCCACTCTACTGTGATGAGGATGGATCTTTAATTACTGAAGAGATGTGGGGAATCTACTATAAACCAGACTTCCATTTTGGCGGTGTACAAGGTGGCGCAGCGCCGTTTATTGTCGATAAAGATGCCGATGATGTGGCTGTTGACCCTTATGGTGCAGATTCACCAGAATTTATTGTTGGGCCAGAGTTTGCTCGTATGTGGGTATCAGCATTAGCGCATTGTCAAAAGCGTTTCTCAGGAACTATGCCTAAATATAAACGGGAACCTTCAGGTGGTATTGGTGCATTTACACCAGATAGTTTTCCGGTTTTCGATACCTTTCATGAAAACTGTTATTTCATTGCTGATTCAAACCATGGTTACAAAATGTTGGGCGTTGGTAAATTGGTAGCAGAAGATATTATGCGTGAGGGAGAACCAGAGCTACTTAAACCATTCCGATTATCGCGATATGCAGAAGGTAAATTGCACCCGGTATCAAACAGCCCGTTTCCTTGGAGTTAATTTTAAATTAAACAATTCTAAATTAAGCAATTCTAAATATAGCTATTTAGAATTGCTTACAGTGACCTTTCCCCAAACTTAGTACCAGTTCTTGGATGAGATAATTCATTCTATGCTGCTTCATTTGCGAACGCTACCGGAGTCATATATTTCAATGAGCTGTGCGGTCGGACGTTGTTGTAATGATCACGCCAAAGAATTACTAAAAATTGGCTTTGAAGAATATTCCTTGCACAAAATAGAAATACAACGCGCTGAAGGTAACGAAAAAAGTCGCGCCATAGCTGAGAGACTGGGTTTTGTTCATGAAGCAACATTACGAGATTGTGAGTGGCTGTATACAAAGTATGTTAGTCATGCAATCTATTCAATGCTGTCATCAGAGTTCAATGCTTAACAAGTGGCGCGGCAATTCGCACGTTTCGCGTGCCGGACTCAGCACTGCGTGCTTCACCGTTGCGCCAAGCGTTATACGTAGGAATTAGCAATGGCTGAGCTGGCATTAGATTTAGCAGAAAAAGGTGGATGCATTGAAGTGTTAATGCAGAAAGCTAAAAAGAGTGGAAACATGGATTCCAAAGAACTTATAGAATGTATTAATTCTTATGGCGATTTAGATCAAGATCAAATAGATGCCATATATAAAATGATCGAAGATCTAGGGTTCAAAATCACCAATGGAGAATGATGATCAAATTTTTGAAGTTTAATTTATGCGGTAACACGTATAACAAGTGACTATGGTTACGAGTCAAGTAATTAAGCATAATTTTCATCCCACTTTGTACCAGACATTCTTGTGAACCCGAGTGGCTTAAATCCATACCCGTATCCACGATAAT
>CAZWHW010000037.1:2476-12663 GCA_964633815.1 uncultured Gammaproteobacteria bacterium | reverse complement strand
TTCCCAATTTGTCGGAGCATTACGGGCAATGGAGTGCGTAAAACATTGGCTATTCTTGGCGATCAATTCAATGAACTATCTATTCATGAAGTGCCAACAGGCACTCAAGTGTTTGATTGGCATGTGCCTAAAGAATGGAATTTAAACGAGGCGTATATCATTACCCCTGAAGGTGAAAAAATTTGCGATACGAATGTGAGCAACTTGCATGTTGTGAACTATTCCGTACCAATGCAAAAAACAGTGAGTTTGGCAGAACTGGATGAACATCTTTATTCTCTTCCTGAGCGGCCGCAAACTATTCCGTATATCACCTCATACTATAAAGAGCGATGGGGTTTTTGCTTGACTCATGCACAGCGAGAATCATTGCAACCAGGTGATTATCAAATTCATATTGATACAAGCTTACAAGATGGCTCGCTTACCTATGGTGAAGTCTTGATTCCAGGTGAAAGTGAGCAAGAAGTATTAATTTCTACCTATATTTGCCATCCGTCTATGGCAAATAATGAATTATCAGGCCCAGTCATGACCACATCACTTGTGCAATGGCTGCAAGAGCAAAAACAACTTCGATATAGTTACCGAGTGGTGTTTGTTCCTGAAACTATTGGCTCTATTACCTATATCAGTCAACATTTGGACTTATTAAAAGAGCGAGTGTTCACTGGCTTTAATGTCAATTGTGTTGGTGATGAAGGCAAGTTTTCTTATTTGCCTAGCCGTGCAGGTGACGGTCTGACAGATAAAGTAATTCAGCATGTTCTGAAGCACTTACAATCTGATTATGATCGCTATACGTTTTTAGATCGCGGCAGTGATGAGCGCCAATATTGTTCACCTGGAGTGGATTTGAAAGTAGCTTCTCTCATGAAGAGCAAGTTTGGAGAATACCCTGAATATCATTCGTCAGATGATGATTTAGAGTTCGTGACACCTAAAGGTTTGCAAGCTTCATATGAGGCTTATATTTATTGCCTACAGCTTGTAGAAAACAATGCACGATACCAAGCGGTGAATATGTGTGAACCACAAATGGGTAAGCGAGGTTTATATCCAACATTAGGAAGCCCGATCAAGCCAGTGGATGTTAAACGCATGATGCATATTTTGGCGTATTGTGATGGCGAGCATGATGTGATTGATATCGCAGAGATTATTGACTGTCCAGCGTGGGAATTGGTTTCATTATTTGCAAAGTTACTCGATGCAGATTTGATCAAGGAAGTGGTTTGATGCAAGCTGAGCAAATTCAAGAGCGAATAAAACAAGCTATTTGCTCAGATAGTCGATGGATTGTGATGCATTCTTCTTTGATGCATCTCGGTTTAGATAAGACATCTTTGCCAGCCTTTAAATGGGAGTTTTTAAAAGCGCTTAGATTGTTAACAGCGCAAGATTATAAATTCGCTTTTCCAGCGTTTACTTTTTCATTTGCCAAGACAGGTGAATACCATGGAAAGCTACCTTCCGAAGTAGGAGTGTTAGCTGACTGGGTGCGTGATTTATTAGGTGCAAAACGCACACATCATCCAATTTATTCACACGTTTTATTGGGCGATGATATTGATATGGCCTTAGAGTGCTCAACGCAAACTTGTTTTGGTGAGGGCAGCATTTATCAGTTTTTTGAACAACACAATGCCACGATTATAATGTTAGGTTGTGATTGGTCTTACTGCACGCCGTTTCATTATTATGAACAACAATTCTCTGTGCCGTATCGCTATGATAAACAGTTTAATGCTAGTGGTGATTCAACTTTGTTTACGCAGATGTTTGTGCGAGATGAAAAACTGTCTGTTAAAAATGATTTTACTCAGTGCTTAACAAGCTTAAAGAACGATAAAAAAATAACTTCTTTGCCTTTTGCTCAAGGTCAAATTCAAAGTATTTCATTTGATGATTTTGCTCAACAATGTAAGCAAGATTTAACTGCAAATATCCTGGCATTTGTGCGTGATCAGGCAGTTCTTGCACAGCAAATTGCAAATATAAGCAATGCGGGACAACAAGCTGAATTGAAAGTGTGTGTCTTAGCCGAAAGTAATTATGAACCGCTGATAGCCAGTTTAGAGCAAGCCCATATTGAAGTGTTGCCGCAATACCGTATAGATCTCTCGATTAATGAATATGGTCAGATGGCGAATGATATTTTGTCTGGAAAAGTTGCCGAGCAATCAATTGATTTTTGTTTGTTGCCTTCGCGTTTAGAAGATTTATTGCATCTTTCTGATGTGCAATTTTCTGAAGATCTGAGCTATTCAGGCATTCAGGTTTTAGTCGAAAGCTATATTAGTTTAATCAAACAACTATCGACACAAGTGAATCGTTTAGTGTTGGTTAATTTATTTTCGTTTGGCTCATGTTTGCTAAAACAAAGTGCTTTAAATGATGTAGCAGATCATATTACTGAGATTGTGCCAAAGCTAAACCAGCTAATGAAAGAATCTTTAAAAGACTGTGCAAATGTGCGCCTTTTACCCATAGAATCATTGGCATTAGTGCAACATCAAGAAGCTCGTTTATGGTACCTCGGTAAGATTCCCTATCGCGCCGCTGGTTTTGATGTATTAGCAAATCATTATCTTGGTTTGCTTGCGAATGAATGTGGTGTAAGCACACGCTTGATAGTCTTAGATTTAGATAACACTTTATGGGGCGGAGTGCTTGGAGAAGATGGCATTGATGGAGTTCAATTGGGTGGTGATTTTCCCGGAAATGCATTTAAGGATTTTCAGCGTACTATTTTAGCCTTGCACGACCGTGGAATTGCATTGGCAATCGCTTCTAAAAATGATGAAACGCTAGCCTTGAAAGCAATACAAGAACACCCTCAAATGCTGATCAAAGAAGAGCATTTAGCAACTTACAGGATTGATTGGAACGAAAAATCAGTCAACATTCAATCGATGGCTCAAGAAATAGGCTTGTCTTTGAGCAATATCATGTTTGTTGACGATAATCCTTTAGAGTGTGAAAAAGTACGTAAACTCTGTCCACAGGTTAAAGTGATCGAACTACCACAGGATCCAGTGAATTATATGAAAACACTGCTGGCATCACCTTTTTTAAAAGTAGCTACGACTACGCCTGAAGATTCCAAGCGGGCTATGAATTATGCTAAGCAACGTCAAAATAGAGCGCAAATTAAGCAGTTTCAAAACTTAGATGATTATTTTGCGAGTTTGAATATTAAGGTGACTATTGCGCCAGTCAATGATGGTTCTTTCAATAGAGCTGTGCAACTGACTAATAAAACGAATCAATTTAATACGACCACCAAGCGTTTTAGTGATAAGCAACTAAAAGGTTTGTTGAATGACGATGATTATCAAGTCGTGACAGTGAGCTATCAGGATAATGCAACAGAACAAGAAGTGATAGGCTTGCTAGTGGTTAATTATAATAAAAAAAACACTCAATCATGTGTAGTCGACTTGCTGTTATTATCGTGTCGAGTGTTGGGTCGTTCTATTGAAACAGCAATGCTAGTTTGGTTAGAGCAGCAGTGTTTATCTAAAGGCATTACATCAATTTATGGCAACATTCATATTACAGAACGTAATACTCCAGTACGGGATATTTTTTCTCGGCATGGATTTTATGCACAAGCTGAAAATGAATGGCAGCTTGATCTTCACAATAAAAATAAGATGCAAATTAAACTGCCTCAATGGTTGCAGTTAAATGCATAGTTTTGTCATTGTTAAAATAGTGAATGGTGGTTATTAAAATGGCACAAGAAAAGAGAATTGAAGATTTTCAGGTAAATGACACATATAGTTTTTGTCGAATATTTACTGAGAAGGACTTTGCTGCATTTAGTGAGCTTTCTGGCGATAAAAATCCACTTCATCACGATGCAAATTATGCATCGAAAACAGCGTTTTCTGAACCTATTGTGCCTTTACATTTAGCGGCGTCACCTTTGTCTGCTATTGCCGGAATGATTTTTCCTGGTCATAAATCGTTATATTTGTCGCATCAACTAAAAGCATTTAACCCCGTTCCTTATAATATTGAACTGACATATTCGGCAAAAATTATTGCGATTGATTTAACTAATCGAATTCTTACTGTTCGAACGATTGTTTTTCACGAACGACAGTTATTAATAGAAGCTGAGCAAAAAATACAAGTGCGTGATGATACGGTAGAAATCAAAGAAGTTGACGGTTTATGCCACTCAGGAGCATTCATTCAACCTTCGCAGTCAATACTGCTGACAGGTGCGGCAGGAGAATTAGGGCAAAGCATTGCTCATCGTTTTGCACATCTAGGTTATGATTTGATTTTACAAGTTCGTAAAAAAACGGCAGATGTTCGGACACTAATTGATGATCTAGAATCTCAGTATGCGATTGAAGTTGATGTCATGGAGTGTGATTTAACTAAATGTGGTGTTGCTGAATTCGAATCTTTATTAACTAGATTGAATCAAAAGGCAGCTTGTGTCGTGCATTGCGCAAGTCCTGCATTAACATCAGACATCGCGAGTCTAATGTCAGTGAACTATGCGGCTATGAAAAATTTATCGGATGCTTTGCTGCCGCAATGGTTAGAGCAGCAAAATGGCACGCTTATTTTTGTGTCTAGTTCGGCAATGCACTTCCATCCAGAAGGATGGCAAGATTATAGTGCTGCAAAAGCAGCTGGGGTGAATTTTTGTTCTAGTTTTAATCATCATTTCCAGTCAATGGGTCTGAATGCAAAAGTCATTTCTCCCGGTTTAATTAGTACAAATTTCTCTGCGCAAGTAGCAGATCAATCTAATGCAATGTTGCCTGAACAAGTAGCTGAAGCAATTACAGAACTTTATGAATCTGATCAATCATTCTTTTTGTGGGTAGAAAAAAATATGACACGTTCTGGTGGTTATGGTTTTTTTGCCAAACAAGATACTATTCAAGCGCTCCCAACAGAGAAATCTCAAACAACCAGCACAATACAAAATGACTCAGGTGATAAGTTAGCAACTGCGCTTCAGTCTTTAATTATTAAACATCTAGGATTACCACAAGAGACGGATTGGTCTTCAGCAGGAGTTGCTATCACGCCTAAATGGGATTCACTAAACCATATGTTGTTATTAGTTGAAGTTGAACGCCAGTTTGGCGTGTCTGTGGCTTCGTTTGAAATGGATAGAACGACAACGTACCAACAGTTGTTTTCTATGCTTGCAGAAAAACTGTCAGGCTAGTTCTTTTTTAAAGACTTAATTGTTATTGAAATAGTGGTAGTTTGCGAATTTCTTGCATGACTAGTTTAGTGCCATAAAAGCTAAGGTGATCATCGTCTTTGTAGAATAAGTTTTCTAGATCGTGGGTTTTGCAGCGGCCTGCGATGCTTGTATCGCAAAAAATTGTATGTGGATAAATGCGGTGGATATTGGGGTGTTGAATTTGGTTTAAAACAGTAAAACTGCTTTTTTGACGCTCATGATAAACCTCGGATGAGGTTGTAATAGGGTCATTTTCTAATATTTCTTGGGTTTTATGATGCGGTACGCCGCGCAATTGTTGCACTAATCGCTTTGGAACATCCCAGCCTACTTCAGGAATAGGGTAAATCAATACCACTTGGTGGCCGTGTTCAGCCAACTCCATGATGCCTTGTTGGTATTCTTTGATAGTAGCATTGACGCGGGCATCTTTGGTTGGCAGGGGTGTGTCAGCATATTGCAATACACGCTGTTGTATGCCTCCTGTATATGTTTCTTCTATATCGCTTTCACGTCCGCCTTCTTGATTATCAAAATAGTCTTCGTTTAGCAATGTAGCCAGACGACCACCAATAACAACAATGCTTGGTGGTGCATTTAATAAATTATTGCGTCGGTATGTTTGGTGTTCAGCAGTGCACTTGTGTGGTTTTCCTGTTTCACGGTCTAGGCGATCCAGATTAGGTGTGTATTGGCACTCACTTCTATTAATAGTTATTAAAGTGAAGTTATTGTTAACAGCAAAATCAAAAAACGCAGACTCCATACTCATCAAATGAGAGTCACCAATCATAAAAATATTTTTATTTTGTCCTTCATTAAAAGTGCAGCTTTCGGGAATAAAACATTTTGTTGTAGGTTTTGCTTTGCTGACTGCTGTTGCTACGATTGTTGGCAGTCTTTTAGGAAAGCCTGATTGAAGATTAATGATAGCGCAAGCAGTAATTACAATTAGGCTTATGCTTGCCAGTGATGTGAAAACACGTTTGGTTTTAATCTGACCATTGCGAAATGGTTGTTCGATGAATCGGTATGTTAAAAAGGCAAGAACAAAGCTCAGTGCGAACCAGAGTGTAAAATCGATCAGGGTTGGTCGATCATTTATGATGCGGCCAAAAGCAAAGATAGGGTAATGCCAAAGGTATAAAGAATAAGAAATTAATCCTATGCCTACAAATAAACGGCTCGCAAGTAATTTAGTGGTAATGTCGCCATGCCCGCTAAAACCGATGATGAACAGTGTGCCAATAATGGTGATAACAGTAATATACCCGGGATGTTGATTGCTAAATTCAACGTTCCAAAGCGAGTAAATAATGAGTGCAAGCCCTATGCTTGGCAGTATTTTTTGAAATTTTTGAATATGTAAGACAGTATTTTTTTGCGCAATTAAATACGCTAAAACACCGCCGCTAGCGAGTTCCCAGAATCTTGAAGGCAACATATAAAATGATAAAGAACTGTTGCGAGCGCTGAGCATTTCTGCAAATTGTAGGCTTAATAAAACACTGATAATGAGCAAAAATAGCGTATAGGATCGAAAAAAACGAAATAGGATTAAGAGACCAATGGGATAGAAAAAGTAAAATTGCTCTTCGACTGCCAAGGACCATGTGTGTAGAAATGGTTTTAATAATGCATTTTCGGCGCCGTAATCTTGTAAATTGAAATACCAATATATGTTTGAGGAGAAAAACAATGAAGCAAGTTGTGAATAAGCAAAGTTAATAAAACCTTTCGGTAGTAAATAAATCCAAGCGACTGGCAACGTTACTAGCATGACGATGAGTAGCGCAGGCAGTAACCGTCTAATTCGGCGACGATAGAAATTTAATAGAGAAAACCTTTGGGTTAGATCATATTCTTTTATGAGCAAAGAAGTGATTAGATAGCCTGAGATGACGAAAAATATATCGACACCTAAAAAACCACCAGTAAGAAAAAAGCTATTACCAAAGCTAAATTTTGCGTGATAAATCAACACTGCCATTACGGCAATCGTTCTCAAGCCGTCGACTTCAGGACGATAAGATGACAGTTGTGTTGTTTTATTGGTTTTCATTATGATTTTTGTCAGTAATAAGGAGCTATTCGATAACGCAATATTTGTGTTTGTGTATGTTAAAACGAATCGGCATTCGTTACTATTAGGCATCATAAAGATTTGCAAGAATACTTCAGCATTTGAATACTAAAAACAAGACAGTTATGGCATCTAAAAGTGGATTTTGCTTAGGCGGAAGCGGTGCTCTTTGGATTAAGTTGCTAAAGCAATTGCAGTCTGATTTGGGAGTGGAATTCTCTTTATTGAGCGGTAGCGATGATTTACTAGTCGAGCCAGCGTTTGCAAGTGCGATCAAACAACAAACATTGCCTTTGTATCGTGGCGTTGGAATTGATGGGATTCACACTGATCAGTTTCAAGTTGATAGTAATGTGCTCGCTGATTTTCGTGAGGCTGAGCTTGTGTGTATGGAGATTGCTGACCGGATGGATCAAGGTTATTCTTTTTCTCGTCATGAGCGAGAACGTTTATATATTCAAAGTTTGAACTTGTGGTTAAATACGATAGAACAATTACAACCTGACTTTATTATTTTTCCGACAACACCACACTCATTGGTTGAATATGTTTTGTATGCTGTAGCTGAGAAAAAGCGTATTCCGATGTTGATGTTTACCCAAGTTACCGCGATCGAACGAGTGTTGGCGTATACTGATTACAAAGATGTTAGTAAAAATATTGTCTCCAGTTTAGCTAATTTTCTTGAAGAAGAGCATTCTACTTCGCTACTTTCAGAAGATTTACAAGATTATGTAGAAAAGTTTTCACAAGGATATGCCGATGTGATTCCTCGTTACCTAAAAGAACGTTTGGAACAGCACTCAACTGCATCGGAACAAGGCCTTCCAGAATCAGAATCAACCAGTGCTTTGTTGATAGAAAAATTATCTCAAGTTGGTCGGTATCCAGAATATGCAAAACGCTTGGCGACAAAAGTAGGCGAAAAAGTTTTAAAAAAGACAACAGATAAAACAACAAGAAAAACAATACCAAATTATCTGAAAATGCCGCATCAGGCATTTGACCAAGAACAAGGTTTAACCGTTGAGCAATGGCATGCTTATAAAGCTCGAGCTAAGGAATATAAAGAGCAGTTAATGAGCAGCTATCAACAGTATTGCGTGAGTGCGGATATAAGCAAAAACTTTGTTTACGTGCCAATGCATTACCAACCAGAACGAACTACCTGTCCCGAAGGTGGTCGATATTCTAATCAAGTTTTGATGTTGAATGTGCTTTCTAGGTGTATCCCTGATGATTGGAACATTATTGTTAAAGAGAACCCGTCACAATTACTGCCTCAAGCGGTACATGGTGAGCGTGGGCGTTATGCGTATGTGTATGAAGATATAGCATCAATACCGAAGGTGTCGATTGTCGCTATAGAAACAGATCAATTTGAACTCATTGAAAATTGTAGGGCAGTTGCTACGCTAACTGGCACAACAGGTTGGGAAGCGTTAATGAAGCATAAGCCAGTAATCAGTTTTGGGCATGCATGGTATGCAGGCTGTGAGGGTGTTTTTTCAGTGCAGGATATTGCAGCTTGTCAACAAGCTGTTGAGTCAATAGAGGAAGGTTTTAGTGTTGATGTTAAAAAGGTGCGATGTTTCTTAGCCGCGGTTGATCAGCATTCTTTCAAAGGCTTTGTGAATCTTAAACGTTATAAGGATCCTGTGGCGGGTGAACAGAATAATTTTGATAATATGCTGCCAATAATGAAGCATTTTGTTTTAACTGGCGAAGTTAAATTTAAGAATTAAATCCCTATGAAATGTAAGGTTTATTTATCGGATGAAGGTTTTGGACATTTGGTTAGGCAGAGGGCTGTTTGTGAGCAATTACAAAAAATAGAACCTTCGTTAAAAGTCACAGTACAAACTGGTTCAAATGCGGAAGTTGCGCGGCATATGTTTAATGATGCGGCAGTAATTAATAAATTCAATAATATTCATTGGGCACGGCGTGCAAATGGCTCACCAGACTTAAATGCAATTAGTGATTTTTTTGCGGATTATGCATCGAGGTCTGAACAGTTCATTCAAACGGAGGCACAAGATATTGAAGAGTTTGATTTTGTAGTTTCTGACTTTGTTTATGAGGCCTTTCCTGTTGCAAAAGCACAAAATGTCCCTGTGTTTGGTATTGCACATTTTACCTGGGATTGGTTTTTTTCAAAAATGTATCCTGTACCAGTTAGCTATTCCGTTCTCGAACAAATGCAAAGTCATGCAAAAATGTCAGACAAGGTTTATTTTCCGCCATTTACGCCAGAAGAGATTCTCAATTTCTATGGTGACAAAGCCTTGCAAGTGCCTTTAATTATTGGTGAGTCACGTCAGGCAAAAACTAGTTTTCCACGTGATAAATTCACTGTCTTGGTAATGGATAGCGGTGCGAGTGTGCTTAGCGAACATATGAATAAAGCGATTGAACAAATCGCTTCGATCGATTCTATGCACTTTTTGGTCGCTGAAAAATACGGCCTTGAAGCCGATAATGTTACTTCGATTCCTAAAGAAGAGTTCTTTTCAGACTATATTGTCAAGGTCGATCTTGTGGTGACTAGAGGCGGGTTTAATACAATTTCTGAATGTATTGCTTGCCGGACACCAGTTTTATTGCTTGGGGAATCATCTAATCCTGAAATTGAAAAAAATCTTTTGACAATTAAGAGTCAACAGCTGGGTTCGTTTGTTTCTTTGGATACATTTGTGAATGATTTAGGTAATTTCTTAAAAGGGTTTATTGCTCATGAGTATGTGCAAATTCAAAACCGTATGAATAGTCATGAATATCAGGTTAATGGCGCTGAAGTTATCGCGAAAGATATTTTAGAGATAGTAAAGAAAGCTAAGGCGGAGAAAAAAGCATGAGCATCATTGCCATTATTCC
>CAZWHW010000037.1:0-2376 GCA_964633815.1 uncultured Gammaproteobacteria bacterium | reverse complement strand
CAGAATGCGTCTTTTCGTGTGATTCGCCAGACAAGTCTATATAATACCTTTTTGAGTGCTCACATTGGTGTAGTGATGAATGAGTGCACTGATGTACACACCATTGATGATGTCAAAACTATTGAGCAGCGTTTTACTAACGCTGATGAATTTACTACATTTCTTACACGTTGATTTTAAATACCCATGTTTATTATTTCTGAAATAGCTCCGCAGTTTGGTGATGATCTTGATCTTGCTGAACAAATGATTCTTCAATCAAAGCTTGCTGGCGCGCACGCTGCAAAAGTTCAGTTATATCCAGCTGATTTATTTGCCGATAATCCTGCTCCATATTTGCGTGCTCGAGAGTTGAGTTTTGACGATTTTAAGCGTTTAAAAAACTATGGAGATAAAGTTGGCTTACCCGTTTTTGCAACGGCTTTCACTGACGAAGCATTACAATGGTGTATTGATGTAAAACAACAATATTATAAAATTGCCGCTCGAACCCATCGTGAAAACCCAGAGTTGGTTGAGAAAGTTCTTGCTCAAAAAGAACGTGTATTTGTTTCTGTGCCAAGCGACTTAGACCCCAAAGAAGTGCAAGTGCAAGATAACTGTACATACATGCATTGTGTCGTGCAATACCCAACATTGTTGGAAGATATGATAATTCCAGATTTTCATAACACAATTTTTGATGGTATTAGTGACCACAGTATTGGTATTAGCGCAGCATTATGTGCAGCGGCAAAAGGCGCAACCTGTATAGAAAAACATTTTACTGTTAGTACGGCTTTACAGCGTTCGAATGAAAAAGCTCATGTTGGTGGTATGGATCGCCATCAGCTTGAGCAGATTGCGACTTTGTCTAAAGAGATTGCATTGCTCGGCATGAACCATAGATCATAGGTTACAGGTAATTGCTCAATGCAAACGATTGCGTTTATATTTGCTCGTGGAGGCTCTAAAGGTTTACCTAGAAAAAATATTAAACCTTTAAATGGTAAACCTCTTATTGCATATTCGATTGAATTGGCAAAACAATTGAGCTTTGTCGATAAAGTGATTGTCTCTACTGACGATGAAGATATAGCAAAAGTGGCTCAAGAGTATGAGGCAGAAGTGCCTTTTATTAGGCCTGCAAAACTTGCCCAAGACGATAGTCCTGAATGGCTTTCTTGGCAACATGCTTGTGAATTTGTGATTTCAGAGTATGGTTATTTTAATACGTTTATTTCATTGCCAGCCACCGCGCCATTGCGTCAAAGGAGTGATGTGTATAAAGCGTATGAGTTCTATCATGCAAATAAATTCGATTCGGTGATTACTTCAGTTGAAGCTAAATTCAATCCTTATTTTACGTTGATTAAACAAGCACAAGATGGCGCAGTTGAGTTGTTTAATCAAGATGAAAAAGTCAGTCGCCGTCAGGATGCACCTAAAGCCTTGGGTATTGTGCCCGTGGCTTATGTATCATCTCCCGAGTTTATATTCCAAAATTCATCATTATGGGATGGAAGAATTGGTGCCATTGAAGTTGATCCATTATCAGCACTTGACATTGATGATAAATTGGATTTTTATTTAGCTGAATTAATTGCTAAAGACAGGTAAAGGCAATAGTTTATATTGGTTTATGAATAAGAAAAAAGTTTTAATTACCGGCGCTGATGGTTTTATTGGCTCACATTTAACTGAAGCATTAATCGCCGCAGGTCATGATGTTCGTGCATTAGTACTCTATAACTCCTTTAATAGTTGGGGTTGGTTGGATGATGTTGAGAACGTGCATCAGCAATGTGAAATTGTTTCTGGTGATGTCCGTGACCCAGCATTTTGCCAACACATCATGCAAGATATTGATGTGGTCTATCATCTCGCTTCCTTGATAGCTATTCCATACTCATATCATGCACCGAGCAGTTATGTTGAAACGAATGTCACTGGCACGCTAAATATGTGCCAAGCGGCTAAAGATCATGGCGTTGAACGTTTTATTCACACATCGACTAGCGAAGTTTATGGTACGGCGCAATATGTCCCTATCGATGAAAAACACCCTTTGCAAGCACAATCGCCATATAGTGCAAGTAAGATTGGTGCTGATTCAATTGCTTATAGCTTTTATTCAGCTTTTGAAATGCCAGTGACGATTGCTAGGCCGTTTAATACTTATGGCCCGCGTCAATCAGCTCGAGCAGTGATTCCATCGATGATTATTCAATTGCAACAAAGTGATGATATCGGTGCGGGTGATTTGTCGCCAACCCGAGATTTTAATTATGTCGGTGACACCTGCCGTGGTTTTATGTTGCTGGCAGGCTGCGATGCAGCCATTGGCGAGACTGTGAATATAGGTTCGAATACAGAAATTAGTATTGCAAATACGGT
>CAZWHW010000036.1:11658-12919 GCA_964633815.1 uncultured Gammaproteobacteria bacterium | reverse complement strand
ATTTCTGCTTTATTAATTGTTGCTATTTCTGAGTTAGCCAAACGCAGTTCATTGATGGGCGCAATTGTTGCCTCAATCCCTCTAGTGTCGATCATGGCCATGATATGGTTATATATTGATACTCAAGATGTTGAAAAAATTAGCGCTTTTTCTGTCAATATCTTTTGGTTGATTTTGCCTTCACTAGTTTTGTTTATAGCCTTGCCAGTGTTTTTGAAAATTGGCTGGGGATTTTATGTCAGTTTAAGCATATCGATAACAATCATGATTGCTAGTTATTTTGCTATGATTGCGGCGCTGAATTATTTTGGTATAAAAATCTAAGTTCACCTTCACGCTTCAAAAAACACGAATAAAATTAATCATGAGCAGAAGTCCAAACTCTAAAGATTTATTGAACCCACTGCATTTCCTTTCCTTGGGTTTTGGTTCTGGTTTATTAAAACCTGCGCCTGGCACTTGGGGTACTTTAGCGGCATTGCCAATTTGGTGGTTTTGTTTGGCGGGCTTGTCTTGGCAAAGCTATATGCTTGTGATTTTGCTGAGTTTTGCTATTGGGGTGTTTTTGTGTGGATATACAGCTAAAGCACTCGGAACGCATGATCATGGTGCGATTGTGTGGGATGAATTTGTTGGTGTGTGGATTGCTTTGGCATTGCTGCCAAAGGCTTGGCCAGCTTTATTATTAGGTTTTGTATTTTTTCGTATTTTTGACATTATTAAGCCGTATCCAATTAAGCTATTAGATAAGCATGTACAAGGGGGCTTTGGCATCATGATTGATGATGTTTTAGCGGGTATTTTTGCATGGGTTTGTGTCAAGCTCAGTTTTTTTGGGTGGTTCTTTTTCTCGGCTTCAGCTCGTGGTGTCTGATGAGTTTTGGTGAAATAAAAAAAGGCATTTTTTTAAAAGCTAGATTCGTCGAGTCTCCTAATTTTGATGACAGACCAAAAGGGAGCAGAATTGAAGCGTTGATTATTCATTCAATTAGTCTACCTCCAGGTGAATATCAATCAGACTATGTTGAGCAATTTTTTTGTAACCAATTAAATCCTAATAAACATCCTTATTTTGAAGAAATTTGCCACTTAACTGTTTCAAGTCATTTTTATATCAAACGAGATGGTGAAGTTGTACAGTTTGTGAATACTGAGCAACGCGCTTGGCATGCGGGCAAATCATTTTGCCTAGGACGAGAAAATGTTAATGATTTTTCAGTAGGTATTGAGCTGGAAGGTTGGGATGAAGGCACAGATGGTT
>CAZWHW010000036.1:0-11558 GCA_964633815.1 uncultured Gammaproteobacteria bacterium | reverse complement strand
TTTCTTATCGCGATTTAGAAAAATAATAAATTAAAACAATTATGCAGACTCAGGCTGCAAAATAAGAGAATATTATGGCAAGTTCATCAAATCGTGTCGCAATAGTTAGTGGCTTGCGAACTCCTTTTTTAAAGCAAGCATCGGGATACATGGGGATTCCTACTCGGCAGTTGGGTATACATGTCGTTAAAGAACTGATCGAAAGAACAGATCTTGATCCAAAAACAGTCGAACAAGTAGTGTATGGCCAAGTGATCGTTTCTCCTGAAGCACCGAATATCGCCCGAGAAGTTACATTGGGAGCGGGTTTGCCCGTGTCTTGTGACTCCTATTCGGTCTCACGCGCTTGTGCAACCAGTTATCAATCAGTGATCAATATTGCTCAGCAAATTGAATTAGGACATATTAGCGTTGGAATAGCGGGAGGTGCAGATAATACTAGTGATGTACCTCTCACCGCACACAAAACCTTAGCACAAGCATTATTAAAAGCGTCCAAAGCAAAGTCTTTAGGTGCCCGTTTAGCGGCGTTGAAAAGTATTCGGCCAAAGCATTTAATGCCTAAAGCACCGGCTTTACGAGAGCCTTCAGCGGATTACACAATGGGTGAGGCAGCTGAAAAAATGGCGCAAGAGAATGGCATTTCACGTGCTGATCAAGATTTGATTGCACATAGTTCTCACATCAATACTAGCAAAGCATGGGAAGAAGGTTGGTTTGATGAGCAAGTGATGTCGATAGTGACGGAAAACAATGGGATCTATAAACAAGATAATTTATTCCGTCCCGGCTCTGACTTGGAAAAATATACCAAACTCAAGCCTGTATTTGATAGAAAACATGGCACAGTCACAGCGGCCAACAGCTCACCATTGACGGATGGCGCAAGCGCGGTGGTTTTGATGAGCGAAAAGGCAGCTAAAGCTGCTGGGTATCAACCGTTGGGTTATATCAAGTCTTATGCCTTTGCGGCATTAGACCCTAATTGGCAAATGTTGATGGGACCTAGTTTTGCAACACCAATTGCATTAAAGCAGGCTAAATTGAGTTTAAAAGATATTGACCTTATTGATATGCACGAAGCGTTCGCAGCGCAAGTGATGTCTAATATTAATGCTTTCGAATCAAAAAGCTTTGCGAAAGAGCATTTGAATAGCACTAAAGCCATTGGTGCAATCGATATGGCAAAATTTAATATCACTGGGAGTTCAATTGCGATTGGACATCCCTTTGCAGCAACTGGCACAAGACAACTCACGCAAATATTGTATGACTTGAAACGCACTGGAGGCCAGCATGGTTTGATTACCGCTTGTGCCGCTGGTGGCTTGGGCGGCTCAATTGTCGTGGAGGTGGCATAATGACTGCATTCACAACTGAATTGCTAGAGTCAGGAGTTCAAGTCATCACGTTAGATATGGCTGATGAGAGCATGAATGTGTTGCGTGAGGAATTGATCGAAGATTTCAATTCTGTATTTACAGAAGCAGGTCAAAACCCTGATGTTACTGGAATTATTTTTCGATCAGGCAAAGATAGTTTTATCGCTGGTGCTGATATTGCGATGATTGATAATGCTATTACTGCTCAGGATGTTGCAGCGCTTTCAAAAGCCTTGCAAGATACGACAATTTTAATTGAAAAGCTTTCTAAACCAACGGCAGCCGTGATTCATGGTGCCTGTCTGGGTGGTGGTTTGGAAATAGCGATGGCATTTGATTATCGCGTTGCATCTACCCACAAAAGCACAAAATTAGGTCTTCCAGAAGTGCAATTAGGTTTATTGCCAGGCGGTAGTGGCACTCAACGTTTGCCGCGTTTAGTCGATTTGCCTACAGCTTTAGATTTGGTACTCACTGGGAAGCAGATTCCAGCAAAAAAAGCAGTAAGAGTTGGGCTTATATCTGATGTGGCAGCAGAAAGTATTGTTTTAGATGTGGCTGAAAAGTTAGTTTTAAAAGGCAAGCCAAAACCACGCAAAAAGAGCCTGAAAGAAAATGTGATGAATTTAGGTTTAGCGCGGGGTTTGATTTTTAAAAAAGCGCGAGAAAAAACCGAAGAAATGACTTTTGGGAACTATCCAGCGCCAGCTAAAATTATTGATGCTATGGAAGCTGGCCTTGAACTGGGCATGGAAAAAGGTTTAATGGTTGAACGTGATGGTTTCGCTACGTTAGCTTTAACACCTGAATCTGAGCAATTGCGTGGAATTTATTTTGCAACAACGGAACTTAAAAAAGACACGGGTGTCGATGGTAATCCTGACGATTTAACTAGACCCATTGACAAAATTGGCGTGCTGGGTGCTGGATTAATGGGCTCAGGCATTGCTTATGTATCCATGAAAAATGCAGATACTAAAGTGCGTCTCAAAGATCGTGATATCGAAGGTGTCGGCCGAGGCATTAGCTATGTCAATAAGCTATTACGGAAACAAGTACAACGCCGCCGAATGAGTGACCTGCAAAAACGTCAATTGCAAGCTAAATTAAGTTCTACGGCTGATTATTCAGGCTTTAAATCAGCCGATATCGTTATTGAGGCTGTGTTTGAGGACTTAGATTTAAAACGTCAAATGTTAGCGGATATTGAATCCATTGAAGACAATAAAGAAATTATTTTCGCTAGCAATACTTCGGCATTGCCTATTGATGATATTGCAAAAGGTGCTAAGCAACCAGAGCGTGTGATTGGCATGCATTATTTTTCGCCTGTTGAAAAAATGCCGTTATTAGAAATAGTGGTTGGTAAAGATACATCCGATTGGGTGACAGCAAGTTGTGTTGAGTTAGGGAAGAAACAAGGTAAAACGGTTATTGTTGTAAATGATAGCCCAGGTTTTTACACCACAAGAATTCTAGCGCCTTTTATTAATGAGGCGACCCATATGGTTTATGAAGGCGTGACTATTGAAGATGTTGATGACGCGTTGCAGCAAGCGGGCTTTCCTGTAGGTCCGATCACCTTGTTAGACGAAGTTGGCATAGATGTGGGAAGTCATATTGCTGATACAATGGAAAAATCGTTTGGTGAACGCCTAGCGCCATTGGAAGCAATGCAAAAAGTGGTAAATGATGATCGTAAAGGTCGAAAAAATAAGCGTGGATTTTATTCTTATACCGAGCAAAAGAATCCATTGTCTGGTTTGTTCAAAAGCAATAGCAAAACAGTCGATGAATCTATTTATACTGTCTTAGGTGGCAGTAGCCCAGGGTCTAAAACACTCGACGCTGATAGTATTGCTGAGCGATGCTTGTTACAAATGGTCAATGAAGCGGCTTATTGTTTAGACGAAGGTGTTTTGCGTAGCGCTCGTGATGGCGATATTGGAGCAATCTTTGGTTTAGGTTTCCCACCATTTTTAGGTGGCCCATTCCGCTATGCTGATGCGATAGGCTTAGATTCGCTAGTGAGCAAATTACAAGTTTTAGAAGCGGAACATGGGGCCAGATTTTCTCCAGCGCCAAATTTAGTCAAGATGGCTAAGCAGGGCAAGACGTTTTATTAAGTACTTGTCTAACTTAGAATTTTATAGCGTTTGATAGTTGTCAGGTTGAAACCTTGGTGTGCAAATAACTAAGAAAATTAAGTCTTCATCGCCAGTGTTGGATATTTTTTGCGATATATTCGGTTGAATGACTAACACATCATTGACGTTCACCGTGAATTCTTGTTTATCAATCGTTGCTATGCCACAGCCATGTTGAATGATATAACGTTCAGCTGTACTAATGAGTGAATGTAGTTCGGTCTCTTGTTGCGGTTCGAGTCTTGCTCTAGCAATAGAAAGTTCAGAGTGTTCGTCTGAATTGCAAAGCTCTAAAATATGACAACCTTCAGCAAGAAAATATTCTTTGCTTTCAGAGGTGGAATAATGAATTTTCATACAAATTTAATAGTTTTTCTTATTATTTAACGATACAGAAATGGATAGATATATTATAGCCTTAGATGAGGGGACAAGTAGTTGTCGAGCATTATTATTCAATAAAAATGCTGAGATAGTTGACGTTGTTCAGCAAGAGTTCTCACAAATATTCCCGCAGCCGGGGAGAGTTGAACATGATCCCGTTGAGATTTGGACAAAACAACTGGCTGTGCTGAAGAAAGTCGTTAAAAATAACAATATACAACCCAAGCAAATTGCAGCGATTGGCATTACGAATCAACGTGAAACAACTGTTGTTTGGGATAAGCAAACGGGTAAGCCTATTTATAATGCTATTGTATGGCAAGATAAGCGCACTAGTGATATCTGTGATCAATTAAAAGCGGACCAATGGGAGTCCATCATCAAGGCTAAGACTGGCTTGGTGGTTGATGCGTATTTTTCAGGAACAAAAATTCAGTGGATTTTAGATAATGTTCCTCAAGCAAGAGCTGCAGCTGAGAAAGGCGATTTATTGTTTGGCACTATTGATACATGGCTGATATGGAATTTAACGCAAGGCAAAGTTCATGCGAGTGATGTTTCGAATGCCAGTCGCACAATGCTGTTCAATATTGAAACTCAAGAATGGGATGATGAGCTCTTAGAAGCATTAAACATTCCGAAAGCGATGTTGCCTGAAGTGTTGGATTGCGATGCTCATTTTGGCTGTTTTGAATTTGATGGTGCAAGAATTCCTATTTCTGGTGTGATCGGCGATCAACAAGCCGCTTTGTTTGGACAATATGCATGGGCGAAAGGGGCGGCAAAGAATACCTATGGGACAGGTTGCTTTATGTTATTAAATACTGGACAAGACTTAATTCATAGCCAGACAGGGCTCTTGTCAACTATTGCATGGCGGCGCTCAGGCAAAGTCAATTATGCCCTTGAGGGTAGTGTTTTTATTGCTGGCGCGGCGATTCAATGGCTTCGGGATGCATTGCAATTGATTGATTCTGCTAAAGAGACAGAAGACTTAGCGGAACAGGCTGATGTTGATGATAAGATTGTGGTTGTGCCGGCATTTGCAGGTCTTGGCGCACCTTATTGGGATATGCAAGCGCGTGGTGCTGTCTTTGGTTTATCTCGCGGCTCTGGGAAAGCTGAATTGGTTCGCGCGACTTTAAATTCATTGGCGCTGCAAACCTATGATGTGTTCATGGCTATGCAAGAAGACAGTGGCATTCAGTTAACAGCTTTAAGAGTTGATGGTGGAGCCATTGCGAACAATTATCTGGCGCAATATCAGGCTGATATTTTAAATTTGGATGTTGAAAGGCCAAAAAACTTAGAATCAACTGCAACTGGAGCTGCTTTAATGGCAGGGTTAGGGATTGATTTTTGGACGGAAGATTTTCTTGTTCAAAAAATACATGCTGAGCAAGTATTTAGTCCTCAAATGAAATCTGAATCACGAGAACAAGAATTGACGCTATGGCAAAAAGCTATTGAACGAACGCGTGGTTGGTTAGACAAGCAATAATTTAAACGAGATATAAGATGTCGACTGGTAAAATTGACGAATTAGAAATGAAGGTAGCTTTTTTAGAGGACGCTCTGGAGAAGCTAAGCGATGAGTTTTTTACTCAACAAAAACAACTAGGCTTATTACAATCTCACCAAGATAAATTGATTGAACAAGTACGTTCTTTAAATGAAAACAGTAACCAAGATTACACAGTAATGGATGAAAAACCACCGCACTATTAACTAGCAGAAGATAGAGTAAACCTTTTCATTTGCTAAGTTGAAAGCCTTAATATTGCTTGCATGAATTGATGAGTTTTGCGTACCAGTATCAATTTTTGCATTAAACGTAATTTCATTAGGAAGGATGATAATTTTTTCATTTCCTCCAATGATGGGTTTATTTCCGAGTTCCAATGTATGGGAAAAGGTGGAACATAGTGCAGCAATCGATAGTAGTATCAAAAAGACTAAAAAAAACAGATTTTGATGACATTATCGTTTTAACGCTGCACTTAATTTACTAGCAAGTGCATTATTTTTATTCGGCGCTGACTGTTTAAGTTTATTATTTATCTTGTGAGTTTTCACGGGGACTACTTTTTTTGTTGATGATGTTTTATTGTTTTCCTGTAAGCGCATGGTTAAAGCAATGCGTTTACGAGGAATGTCTACCTCTAAAACTTTAACTCTGACAATCTGCCCAGCTTTGACAACGGTATGTGGATCATCAATAAACTTATCTGCCAAATGTGAAATATGAACTAAGCCATCTTGATGAACACCAATATCTACAAATGCACCAAAATTAGTCACATTTGATACTGTTCCTTCGAGAATCATTTCTTCGGCTAGGTCTTGAATTTTTTCAATCCCTTCTTTTAGTATTGCCGTTTTGAACTCAGGTCTTGGATCTCGACCCGGTTTGTCTAGCTCAGAAATAATATCTTTAACCGTCGGTAAGCCAAATTTTTCCGTAGTAAAATCTTCTGCCCTTAGTTGTTTAAGAAACTGACTGTTGCCTATAAGTTGTTCTATGGGTTTGTTATGTTCTTTACTAATGTTTTCAACTATGCAATAAGCCTCAGGATGAACACCAGAAGCATCAAGAGGGTTATCATTATTAGCTACAATCCGTAGGAACCCCGCAGCTTGCTCATAGGTTTTGTCACCCATGCGTGGCACTTGTTTTAAGGTCTCACGATTTTTGAAACTGCCATTCGTGTTTCTAAACTCAATAATATTATTTGCCAGAGTTTCATTGAGTCCTGACACTTGTTTAAGTAGTGGCATTGATGCGGTGTTGAGTTCGACCCCAACATCATTCACACAATCTTCTACAGTCGCATTAAGTGTCTTAGTTAATTGTAATTGATTGACGTCATGCTGATATTGACCAACACCAATGGATTTTGGCTCGATCTTTACTAGTTCTGCTAAAGGGTCTTGTAACCGACGAGCAATAGAAACGGCACCGCGAATAGTGACATCTAAGTCTGGAAATTCTTTGGAAGCAAACTCTGATGCTGAATAAATTGAAGCTCCAGCCTCATTAACCATGACTTTAGTTAGCTTTAATTTTGGGTGTTGTTTAATCAAGTCTCCGACTAGTTTGTCTGTTTCTCGCGAAGCAGTGCCATTGCCAATAGCAATGAGTGAGGTTTGATGTTTTGCCGCCATTTGAGACAATGAGGCAATAGCTGCATCCCATTGATTTTTTGGTGCATGAGGAAAAATAGTTGCTTGATCTAAATACTTTCCTGTAGCGTCAATCGCTGCAACTTTAACGCCGGTTCGAAGGCCTGGATCAAGACCAATAACAGCTTTTGCCCCGGCTGGAGCTGCTAATAATAAATCTTTTAAATTTAACGAAAAAACCCGAATTGCTTCAGTCTCAGCTATTTCACGAAGTGAATTCATCAAATCTCCGCTGATATGGGTATGTAGCTTAATTTTCCATGTCCAACTGGCGGTTTCTATTAACCATTTGTCTGCTGGTCGTTGCTGGTCAGAAATATTCCAATATTTAGCAATTATCTGTTCGCAAGGGTGTTCTAACGCTTGAGTGAAACCAAATTCGCTTGATGATTCGAGATCAAGCGTCACATATAAAAAACCTTCATTACGACCACGAAAAAGAGCTAAGGCTCGATGTGAAGGTATCTGTTTATAAGCTTCTTTATAGTCAAAGTAGTCTTTATATTTCGTTGCTTCTTGTTCTTTATCTTTCGCAACAAGTACTTTTACAAAAGCGTTATCTAACATATAGATTCGAAGCTTTTCTATCAGCTCCGCGTTTTCACTAAAGCGCTCCATCAGAATATGTTTTGCACCTTCTAATGCAACTTTTCCATCGGCAACTGGATTGTTTTCATCAGTGTTGATATATTTTTTTGCTTCGGTTTCTGGGTCTAAGCTTGGATCATTGTATAGCTTGTCAGCAAGTGGTTCGAGGCCAGATTCAATGGCTATTGTTGCTTTAGTTCTGCGCTTAGGTTTGAAGGGCAAGTATAAATTTTCTAGTAGAGATTTGTTCATTGCAGAAGTGATGGATTCATGCAATTCATTTGTCAGCTTGCCTTGCTCTTCAATGCTTTTGATGATGGCAATTTTACGTTGTTCTAATTCACGTAAATAATGCAAACGCTCTTCTAGGGTTCTCAATTGAGAATCATCAAGTTCGCCAGTAACTTCTTTTCGATAACGAGCAATAAAAGGCACTGTCGCACCATCATCAAGCAATTGAATAGTTGCGCTAACTTGTTGAACATTAACACTTAATTCATTAGCGATAAGCGCAATGATACCTGTTTCACTTACAAACATATTAGATGATTTTAATGGTTTTAAATTAAACGGTCAGAACATCTTTACGATTTCTGGAGTATAACTAGGCTGAAAACTATACTTTTTTAGAGTCGGATTGCCAGCTTTTATTTATGTTTATTGAGTCTTAAATTTTAGTGTCTATGAAACGGGGTGATGATTCAATTATCCTGTGAATGATTGTTGATATTTTCCATAAAGTTTCAGTACTTTAGTCACATAATTTTGAGTTTCTTTATATGGAGGGATGCCTTTGTGTCGAGCAACCGCACCTTCTCCCGCATTATAAGCAGCAAGAGATAAAGTAGTATTATCATCATAGCGTTCCATCAAGTATTTGAGATGAGCAATCCCTGCATTAATATTTTTTCTAGGTTCAAAAAAATTGCTCTTTAGATTGTAGATTCGAGCTGTTGCTGGCATTAATTGCATTAAACCCATGGCTCCGGCATGTGAAACTGCATCAGCTCGAAAAGCAGACTCAATGTGAATCACAGCTTTAACTAACGCCGGTTCAACTCCATGCTCATTGGCAAGGTTGATGATCAATGCATCATATTTAGATTTTATGCCTCTAGAAAAATATGGATTATTGGATGAGCTTCTATCACGATAAGGCAAAAATGAGACTCGCTTTACCAAAGATAAATTTGACGCAGAGTTGGGTTTGTTAGTGATCAATACCTGACCATTCGCATCTTTATATGTGTAAACCGTGCTTGCGGATACCCAGTTTGAGGCGAATAAAAGTACCGAAACCAAGACAGTAATCGATAAATTTTTAGCTAATCCTATAAAAAACATTAAGTTATAAGTTTATCTTAAATAAGAGGCTGATATTTTGCTTGTGTTTTGATGTTTTTTCAATGCTTTATATTAACTATTTTTTAGTATTTAACTTTTCGTCTGGACTTTAAGAATTGCATAAAGCTGGAAAAGAGGGGGCTTTTGTTTTTAGCTATTAGTTAGCGCTCGAGTAAATCGAGTTTTCCGTCTTTGCCGTCCCATTCATCAGCATCATCTAAAGAAGGTTTTTTTTCGGTGATAACTGGCCATTCTAGTGATAGTTCTTCATTTAATGGCAAAAACTTTTGCTCATCATCTGTGAGATCATCATCTGCTCGGATTGCATCGGCAGGGCATTCAGGCTCACAAAGGCTACAATCAATACATTCATCTGGATCAATTACAAGGAAGTTTGGGCCTTCGTGGAAACAATCAACAGGGCATACTTCTACACAATCGGTGTATTTACATTTGATGCAATTTTCAGTGACAACGTAAGTCATAATTCAGTCTTTTGATCGGTTTTTATGGTTAAAAATCTGCAGATAAATCTATTTGCGCATTCTATGCATAGTTACGCTATAGGTAAACTATTATATTTTTATTACTATATAATTAAAATTTATAAAAAGCCTTAATTGTTATTGTTGTCTGTTTTTAGCTTTTCTTTTAAAGCGTAAATTTTGTCGAGCGCTGCTTTGGGCGTCAATCCATCAGCATCAATGCTTGCAATTTCATCCGCTAATGCCTGAAGACCATTGCTTGCTTGTTGATCGATGAACATATCAACTGTTTGTTTTGGTTGTGTATTATTAATAAGTTTAGAGTCATTTTGTTGATTTTGTGATTCTAAAAATTGCAATTTTTGTCGAGCTTGTCCAAGAACTTGTTCAGGAAGCCCCGCTAATTTTGCCACTTGAATACCGTAGCTTTGGTTGGCGGCACCAGATTGAATCGCATAGAGAAAAATAATGTCATTTTGATGCTCAGTAGCACTTAAGTGAATGTTGTCTACATTATCTAAATCATCAGCAAGCTGTGTGATTTCAAAATAATGTGTTGCAAATAAACTATAGGATTGAATCCTATCGGCTAAATCACGTGCACAAGCCCATGCTAAAGAAAGCCCATCATATGTACTAGTCCCTCGGCCAATTTCATCGACTAAAACTAAGCTATTTTCTGTTGCATTACGTAGGATTTGCGCCATTTCCGTCATTTCAACCATAAAGGTGGATCGTCCACCCGCTAAATCATCGGAAGCACCAATGCGAGTAAATATTCGATCAATTGGTCCTAAAGTGACGCTATCTGCAGGCACAAAACTGCCTGTATGAGCTAGAAGGGCGATCAATGCATTTTGACGCATATAGGTACTTTTACCACCCATATTTGGACCAGTAATAACTAACATTTTACGTTCATTATCAAGCACAAGGCTATTGGCAATAAAGGCTTGATTTAGATTTTGCTCAACAACTAAATGCCTGCCGCCGCGAATATCAATGATGTTCTCATCGACCAATGAAGGAGCACAAAGAGATAATGAACTAGCGCGTTCTGCAAAATTACATAACACATCTATGCTGGCAAGTGCTTGAGCTAAGTCTTGTAAAGCTAGAATGTTGGGTTGTAATTTTTGAATAATTTGTTCATATAGCCATTTTTCGCGTGCCAGAGATTTCTCCCTAGCGCTTAGAATCTTGTCTTCATATTCTTTTAATTCGCTGGTGATATAGCGCTCAGCATTTTTTAAGGTCTGTCTGCGAATATAATGTTCTGGAACTCTGTCAGATTGACCTTTGCTAACTTCAATATAAAAGCCGTGCACACGGTTGTAATTAACTTTGAGGGTTGCAATGCCAGTTTCAGATTTTTCTCGCTCTTCCAATTCTAATAAAAAACCTGAAGTATTGATGCTAAGTTGTTTTAATTCATCAAATTCTTCGTCATAACCTTCGCGAATAAAACCGCCATCTCGAATGGTTACTGCGGGTTCATCCAAGATCGCTCGCTCTAATAATGATTGTATTTCTTTGTGAGGCTGTGTTTCAGAACGAAGCTGTTGCAATAGCGGACTTTGGTGAATCTGCATTGTAGCTTGCAACTCAGGCAAGGACTGCAGTGTTAAACGCAAGCGAACGAGATCATTTGGCCGAACTGAGCCAAGTCCTATGCGTGTTAGAATTCTCTCGATGTCGCCACAATGACGAAGTAAACGTTGTATGTTGTCGATTTCAACACTTTTTTTTAGTTCTTCAACGGCAGCTAAGCGTTGTTGAATGCTGCTTTTATTCCGAATAGGGCCATGCAACCAGCGCCGCAATAAACGGCTACCCATTGGGTTTTTGCAGCGATCCATTAAATTGATTAGTGTATGCTCTTTACCACCAGAGAGGTTGAATTCAATTTCTAAATTTCGCCTACTTGCAGCATCAATAAGCAATAAGTCTTGATTTTGAATCAAATTAAAATGCTTTACATGTGGGATGTGTTCATACTGCATGTCTTTAGCATATTGCAGCAGTGCGCCCGCAGCTTGAATCAC
>CAZWHW010000035.1:0-14866 GCA_964633815.1 uncultured Gammaproteobacteria bacterium | reverse complement strand
TAGAGCTTTCATGAGACTTCCTCTACTGCTTTTTTTAAAGTTTTTTGCTTAGCGCGATGACCCGAATATAAACTGTAGACGATTGATAAAACACTCACGCTAATGAGCGTAATATTAATTGGACCACTGGTGAAATAATTGAAAACACCGTCACCACTTTCACCAATCAACTTACCTTGAAGAAAATTATCTTCAGCAATAGGCCCTAAAATAATACCTAAAACCAATGGCGCAGGACCAAAACCAAACTTACTGCCAAAATACATCATGATCCCAAGTGTCATCATAATCAAGATATCAGAATAACTCGATTGAATACTATAGGTGCCAAAAACTGCCAAAATCAGAATTACTGCAGCCATAAAATGATTTGGAACTCGCATAATCCAGCCACTATGTTGACTCAAAAACAAACCCGCTATGAGCATCATTACTTGTGCAATTAATAAAGAATTGATGAATGTCCAAGTAACTTCAGCATGTGTTGTGAACAATTCGGGGCCAGGAAAAAGCCCATGAATCAATAAACCACCCAATAATACTGCCGCAGTAGGACTGCCAGGAATGCTTAAAGTTAATAAAGGAATCAATGATGGACCAACAATACCGTTATTTGCCGATTCAGCAGCTATAATCCCATCTGGCTCACCATGACCAAATTTAGATGGATCTTTACTGGTTTTTTTTACTTGGTCATAAGCAACTAAACCTGCGATCTGACCACCTGCTCCTGGAATAACACCAACAATGATGCCCAAAACAGAACCAATAGTCAGGGCACGAATACGGCTAAAGTTATACAGTACAGACTTAATCAAACGAGATTGTCCCATTACATTTACAGCAGCTTTTTGGTTTTTAATTGTTTGCTCCATCAGCGTAAACACTTGTGGAATAGCAAACAATCCAATCAAAGCAATAACAATATGAATTCCACCTTCCATATGTGAACTAAAGACAAATCGTTCTTCACCATGAATTGGGTTATCTCCAATAGTTGATAGTGCCAAACCAAATAATCCAGTTAGTAACCCTTTAACCACGGATTGGCTACCAATGGTCCCAATGATTGTTATACCTAAGATTGCCACCCAGAATAGTTCTGTTGGGCCAAATTTTAATGCAAGTTCAGCCAAAGGTGGCGTGAAAAAGATCAAAATTAAAATCCCTAAGACTCCACCAACAAAAGAACTAGCAAAACAATAATGCAATGCTTCAGCTGCACGTCCTTTTTTTGCTAGCTTATGCCCATCTAATGCGGTGGCAATGTTTGCCGGAGCACCGGGAACGTTAACTAAAATAGCGCTAATAGCTCCACCAGCAATGGTGGCGGTATACATTGCTCCAAGTAAAATCAAACCTGAAGCAGCTTGCATATGAAAGGTAAAAGGAATCATTAGCGCAACAGCCATTGTTGGGCTAAGACCCGGAAGAGCACCTAAGATTAATCCAGCGATAGTCCCACCGAATAGCAGTGACATATGATAAAAAGTAAAAACCTGATCAAAATGGTTTAAAAAATCCACACCACCTCGTTTAAAGCCGTAACTTCAATTGAATTGTCTTATTTATATTTTTCATCATACTAAAAATAGAACTACCTAAACATACTCATCATTATCAAAATAATAGTTTGACTAAATATGTTTGCATTACTCATATATATGAGTTCATCATAGAGCACTAAACAAATTGAATCAAATTAAAGAAATTTTAATGCTTAATTTGAACAATCATTGAATATCTTAAAATACGAAAATGAATACAAAACCTCTTTATAAAACTGTCGTAGATTTCATAAAAAAGGGAATTAATTCAGGACAATGGGTTCCTGGAGATTTGCTACCATCAGAGAAGCAATTGTCCACCACCCTTAAAGCCAGCGTAGGCACTATTCGTAAAGCTATTGATGAATTAGAAAACGAAAAATTAGTCTATCGTCATCACGGTAAAGGCACCTATGTATCAAAAATAGATTTTAACCGCAGTTTATTTCATTTTTTCACGTATGGTTCTGGTGATGAATCTGATACAGAAACAAGAATTCATAAAGTTACGCCAAAAAGAAAATTAATCAAAGGTCCTGCAGAAATTTGTCAGCACTTACATGTGCCTGAAAATACACCATTAATTTATATTGAACGGGTTGGTTATGATGATGATAACGAACCTGTTTTGATTGAAAAATGTTGGTGGTTAGCTGAAATTGTTACTGGCTTGGAAAACGAAAAAATACATATTCCTGATCTTTTTTATGCTCTCATTGCAGAAAGGTTTAATGTACATGTCACAAAGGCTGAAGAAACTCTAACTGCACAAGCTGCTAATCAAGAAATTGCCAAAACACTGCAGATAGAACCAGGTAGCCCTTTAGTTGTTTTATTGAGAACTACTTATACCAACAACAATAAAATTATTGAATACAGAATTACTCGGGGTAGGCCTGACAGATTTAGTTATAAAACTGAAATTCGATAAACAATAAAAAAGGCTGCCAAATGGCAGCCTTTTTTGATACTTAAAGCTTATAAAACTTTACGCTTCTTGAGCCTCATCAGCCGCTGGTTCGTCTGAGTCTTCTACAGGAGCAGCTTGGTTACCGTCAACATCTTCTGTCTGGTCGATATCTAGGGCAACTTCGCCATCTTCAGCCACATCATCAGGAAGCGTTCTTAACAACGCTTCTAATTCTGCTGCTTTATCTTCAGCAAGCTTGCGCTTTTTAACTCGATCTTCATGATGCGCCAAACCAGTACCTGCTGGAATTAAGCGACCAACAATCACGTTCTCTTTCAAGCCGCGTAATCGATCAACTTTACCAGCAATTGATGCCTCTGTAAGAACACGAGTTGTCTCTTGGAAAGACGCAGCAGAAATAAATGATTCAGTCGTTAATGAAGATTTGGTAATACCTAATAAGACTGGTTCACCTTTGGCTGGAGCCTTATCTTCAGCACGTGCTTTCTCATTGATTTCAATGAAATTTGAACGCTCATATTGTTCACCAGGAAGAAGTTCAGTTTCACCAGCATCCGTGACGCGCATTTTACGTAACATCTGACGCACAATCACTTCAATGTGCTTATCATTGATTTTCACACCTTGTAAGCGATAAACATCTTGCACTTCATCAACAATATATTCCGTTAAAGCAATCACGCCACGAAGAGCAAGAATGTCTTCTGCTGATAGCGCGCCATCAACAACAACTTCACCACGTTCAACCGTTTCACCTTCGAACACGTTAATTGTACGCTCTTTAGGAATCAGTGTTTCATGGGTTTCACCGTCTTTGTCAGTAATAACTAGACGATTCTTACCTTTAGTTTCTTTACCAAACGAAACAATACCGGACTCTGTCGCCATAATGGCGGCTTCTTTCGGCTTACGCGCTTCGAAAAGCTCGGCTACTCGTGGTAAACCACCGGTAATATCACGGTTTTTAGAAGACTCTTGAGGAATACGAGCAATCACATCACCTGAGCCAATTTTCTGACCATCTTGGACAGAAACAATAGCACCAGGTTGCAGTGCATAACGCGCATCAACATCAGTACCAGCCAACTTAATTGCTTTACCTTTGCCATCAACTAACTCGACGGTAGGTTTTACATCACGGCTTGCACCCCTACGATCTTGTGGGTCAATCACAACGTAAGTAGTAATACCTGTTAACTCATCAGTTTGTTGCTTAACTACACCTTCGTCCATATCAATGAACTTAACCTTACCAGCGACTTCAGTAATAATTGGGTGCGTATGTGGATCCCAAGATGCACAAACCTGACCAATTTCTACTTTTTCGCCATCAGCTACATTCAATACAGAACCGTATGGCAACTTATAACGCTCACGATCTGAACCATTCGCATCTTGCACGATCAATTCACCTGAACGAGCCACAATAACTTGTTTTTTATCAGAGTTTTTAACAGAACGAACATTCAAGAACTTGATCGTGCCACTAGTTTTTACTTCAATATTTGAAATTGCTGCCGCACGTGATGCCGCACCACCAATATGGAAAGTACGCATCGTTAGCTGTGTGCCTGGCTCACCAATAGATTGAGCCGCCATCACACCCACTGCTTCGCCACGATTCACTCGATGACCACGAGCCAAATCACGACCATAACAAGTTGCACAAATACCATAACGAGTTTCACAAGTTACTGGAGAACGAACGATAACGGTATCGATATTGTGTTCTTCCAATGTGATGATGTCTTTTTCATCGATGACATGTCCTGCTTCAATAATGATCGAACCATCCACATTACTCTTAATTGCTTCTGCGGTTGAACGACCTAAAACGCGATCTTCAAGTGGAATTACAACTTCACCACCTTGCACCAGCGCTTTCCGCTCCATGCCTTTGGTAGTTCCACAATCGTTTTCAGTGATTACCATGTCTTGACAAACATCAACCAAACGACGAGTCAAATAACCTGAATTCGCTGTTTTCAATGCCGTATCCGCTAGACCTTTACGTGCACCGTGAGTCGAAATAAAGTAGTGAGATACATTCAAACCTTCGCGGAAGTTAGCTGTAATCGGTGTTTCAATAATTGAACCATCCGGTTTAGCCATCAAACCACGCATACCAGCAAGCTGACGAATCTGGGCATGTGAGCCACGTGCTCCAGAATCTGCCATCATATGAATTGAGTTAAATGATTCTTGTTGAACCGTTTCACCTTCAGCATTAACCACATCTTCTGTCGCAATTTTATCCAACATCGCGGTCGCTACTTGCTCAGAAATACGCGTCCAAACATCAGTTACTTTGTTATAACGTTCTTGATCTGTTAACAAACCACCAGAGAATTGCTCAGTAATTTTCTTAACTTCATCTTCACCACCAGCAAGAATTTCGGCTTTTTCATCTGGCACGACCATATCGTCAACACCAATTGAAATACCTGCAACCGCCGCTTGACGGAAACCTGTATACATTAACTTATCCGCAAAGATTACACACTCTTTACGATCAACCGTGCGGAATGCAAGATTAATTGTTTCTGAGATAGTTTTCTTTTTCATGATCTGGTTAATCTGATCGAATGGTACACCGTCTGGAAGAATCTCAGATAATATTGCCCGACCAGCAGTCGTATCACGTATTTCTAAACGCTCAGTTGTTTCTCCTGTTTCATCATCAATAATTACATCACGCAAACGGACTTTAATCTTGGCTTGCAATGCAACAGAACCACTATCAACTGCACGTCTCAATTCTTCCAAATTCGCAAACACTTTACCTTCGCCAGCCGCATTAATGCGCTCACGAGTCATGTAATACAAACCTAAAACAATATCTTGTGATGGCACAATAATTGGCTCACCATTTGAAGGTGACAAAATATTATTTGTCGACATCATCAAAGTACGCGCTTCTAATTGAGCTTCGATAGACAATGGTACGTGTACCGCCATTTGGTCGCCATCAAAGTCCGCGTTATAAGCACCGCACACTAATGGATGTAACTGAATCGCTTTACCTTCAATCAACACTGGTTCGAAAGCTTGAATGCCTAAACGGTGCAATGTTGGCGCACGGTTGAGCATGATTGGATGCTCTCGAATCACTTCTTCCAAAATATCCCAAACTTCAGGGGTTTCGGCTTCAACCAATTTTTTTGCTTGTTTGATTGTTGTGGAAAGGCCACGTGATTCTAATTTATTGAAAATAAATGGCTTAAATAATTCCAAAGCCATTTTCTTTGGCAAACCACATTGATGAAGTTTCAATGTTGGGCCTACCACAATCACCGAACGACCAGAATAATCAACACGTTTACCCAATAGATTTTGACGGAAACGACCTTGCTTACCTTTAATCATGTCTGCAAGTGACTTAAGCTGACGTTTATTCGCACCGGTAATCGCTTTACCGCGACGACCATTATCTAACAAGGCATCAACTGACTCTTGCAACATACGTTTTTCATTACGAACGATAATGTCAGGCGCATTCAAGTCTAAAAGACGGCGCAAACGATTGTTACGGTTGATTACACGACGATACAAATCATTCAAATCGGACGTAGCGAAGCGGCCACCATCAAGTGATACCAATGGGCGCAAATCAGGCGGAAGAACCGGTAGCACTTCCATAATAATCCAACTTGGGTCATTGTCAGAATACAAGAAACCTTCCAACACTTTCAAACGTTTGGTGAT
Source organism: uncultured Gammaproteobacteria bacterium (assembly GCA_964633815.1). Lineage (GTDB taxonomy): Bacteria > Pseudomonadota > Gammaproteobacteria > Arenicellales > Arenicellaceae > CALKZN01. Next base: position 8,683 of record CAZWHW010000035.1, on the reverse strand, counting down.
TTTCTTGATCTTAGTTTCAGATTTTGTTTCGCGTAGTTCTTCACGCAAACTTTCAACTTCTTTTTTGAGGTTGACGTCATGAATCAAATCACGGATCGCTTCAGCACCCATGCCTGCTTTAAATTCATCACCATATTGTTCTAAAGCTTCAATATAGCCATCTTCAGTCAATAAGGATTTTGCTTCTAATGGCGTCATGCCAGGATCAGTCACAACAAATGCTTCGAAATATAAGACACGCTCAATTTCTCGCACAGTCATATCAAGCAATAAACCAATACGTGAAGGCAATGATTTCAAAAACCAAATATGCGCAACAGGACAAGCCAAATCAATGTGACCCATACGTTCACGACGAACCTTTGATAATGTGACTTCAACACCACATTTCTCACAAATCACACCGCGATGCTTCAAACGTTTGTATTTACCACACAAGCATTCATAATCATTAATTGGACCAAACAATTTGGCACAGAAAAGACCATCTCTTTCGGGCTTAAATGTTCGATAATTTATCGTTTCAGGCTTTTTTACTTCGCCATAAGACCACGAACGAATTTTCTCAGGTGAAGCAATGCTGACTCGAAGTGAATCAAAGTCTTCAGTCGCTTCAGGATTTTTAAATACATTAAATATATCTTTCATCTTTATATCCTCTATTAGCCGCTCGTTAGTCTCGTTCCATCTCTACGTTTAAGCCAAGAGAACGAATCTCTTTGACCAATACATTGAATGATTCTGGAATGTTGGCTTCAATTTGATAGTTACCTTTAACGATGTTTTCATACATTTTTGTACGACCAGACACATCATCAGATTTCACCGTCAACATCTCTTGGAGTGTATAAGCAGCACCATAAGCTTCAAGTGCCCATACCTCCATCTCACCAAAACGCTGACCACCAAATTGTGCTTTACCACCTAATGGTTGTTGTGTAATCAAACTATATGGACCAGTTGAACGCGCATGCATTTTGTCATCCACCAAGTGGTTCAATTTCAACATGTACATATAACCAACAGTTACTGGGCGGTCAAATTTCTCACCCGTTCGACCATCATACAGCGTAATCTGACCACTGCGAGGCAAGTCAGCTAATTCCAGCATATCTTTGATTTCTGTCTCAGCAGCACCATCAAATACCGGTGTTGCCATTGGTACACCTTTGCGTAAATTGCCTGCCATTTCTAGCAACTCTTCATCAGAGAAAGTGTCTAAATCTTCAGCCTTTCCTGAACGGTTATACACCTTTTTCAAGAAATTTTTAATATTAGCTGGTTTTTGCTGTTCTTTGAGCATTTGATCAATTTTCAACCCTAAACCAGCAGCAGCCCAACCAAGATGCGTTTCAAGAACTTGTCCAACGTTCATACGAGATGGAACACCTAATGGATTCAACACAATATCAACCGTTGTGCCATCTTCTTGATACGGCATATCTTCAATTGGAACGATTTTAGAAATAACACCTTTGTTACCATGACGACCAGCCATTTTATCACCTGGTTGGAGACGGCGTTTAACTGCAACATAAACTTTGACCATCTTAAGAACACCAGGTGCTAAATCATCACCGGCTTCTAATTTACCACGTTTTTCATCGAACAAATCGTCAAAGCGCTTACGTTGTTCAGTCAAACCATTACGTAACTCTTCTAGCGTTTTATTCGCAGAATCGTTTTGTAAGGCAATTTCAAACCACTTATCACGAGACAATTCTTCAAGATAACTTGTAGTCACTTTGGAACCAGACTTCAAACTACCTGGACCTGAAGCTGCTACTTTATTTGTAATCAGGCTCTCAATACGCGCATAAGTATCTTCTTCGACAATACGGAATTGATCATTCAAATCTTTACGAATGCTTTCAAGTTCAGACTCTTCAATTGCCATCGCGCGAGCATCTTTTTCAACACCATCACGAGTGAAAACCTGCACGTCAATAACAGTACCCTTCATACTACCTTTAAGGCGTAACGAAGAATCTTTTACATCAGAAGCTTTTTCACCAAAAATTGCGCGCAGCAACTTTTCTTCAGGTGTTAATTGCGTCTCGCCTTTTGGTGTGACTTTACCTACCAAGATATCGCCGCCTTTGACTTCTGCACCGATATAAACAATGCCAGACTCATCCAAGTTAGATAAAGCACGTTCACCCACATTTGGAATATCACGCGTGACTTCTTCTGTGCCCAACTTTGTATCACGAGCAACACAAGTTAACTCTTCAATATGAATCGTTGTATAAACATCATCTTTTACCAACTTTTCAGAAATCAAGATTGAATCCTCAAAGTTATATCCATTCCAAGGCATAAAAGCGATCATGACGTTTTTACCTAAGGCCAACTCACCCATGTCAGTCGAAGGGCCGTCAGCTAACACATCGCCACGCTGAATAAAATCACCAGCTTTGACTAATGGTTTTTGATTGATGTTCGTGTTTTGGTTAGAACGGGTATATTTAATTAAATTATAAATATCAACACCTGCTTCACCAGCAACAGCTTCGTCATCATTCACACGAATCACGATACGAGCCGCATCCACTGATTCAACAACACCACCACGCTTAGCAGCCAATGCAACACCAGAGTCAACCGCTACAACACGCTCCATACCTGTACCAACCAGTGGCTTTTCAGAAACCAAAGTAGGCACAGCTTGACGTTGCATGTTTGAACCCATCAATGCACGGTTAGCATCATCATGCTCTAAGAACGGAATCAAAGAAGCAGCAACCGATACAATTTGCGATGGCGCGACATCCATATACTCAATATCTTTAGGAATAGCTAATGAGAATTCATTTTTATGACGACATGAAACCAAATCATTCACAAATTTACCTGACTTACTCAACTCAGCATTTGCCTGCGCAATCACATAGTTTTTCTCTTCAATCGCGGATAAATATTCAACTTGATCAGTAATCTTGCCTTTTTCAACTTTGACATACGGTGTCTCAAGGAAACCATAATCATTGGTTCGCGCATAAACCGCCAACGAATTGATCAAGCCAATATTTGGACCTTCAGGTGTTTCAATTGGGCAAACGCGGCCGTAGTGAGTTGCATGCACGTCACGCACTTCAAACCCTGCGCGTTCTCGTGTTAGACCACCCGGCCCTAATGCCGAAACACGACGTTTGTGTGTCACTTCTGATAATGGATTGGTTTGATCCATAAACTGCGACAACTGGCTTGATCCAAAAAATTCTTTGATCACTGCAGAGACTGGCTTAGCATTGATTAAATCTTGAGGTGTTAAGCCTTCAGTTTCAGCCAAAGTCAAACGCTCTTTCACGGCACGCTCAACTCGCACTAAACCAACACGGAATTGATTTTCAACCAACTCACCAACCGAACGAACACGGCGATTACCAAGGTTATCAATATCGTCGATTTCACCCTTACCGTTTTTCAAATCAATCAGTGTTTTCATGACATCAATAACGTCATCTTTACTCAATACGCCTTCGCCGATATCTTCGTCGCGGGCTAAACGACGATTAAATTTCATACGTCCAACTTCGGATAAATCGTAGCGTTCTGCATTGAAAAATAGATTATTAAATAAAGTTGCCGCAGCTTCTTTTGTTGGCGGCTCACCTGGGCGCATCATGCGATAAATTTCAATCTGCGCTTCCAATTGATTTGTTGTTGAGTCAATGCGCATGGTTTCAGAAACAAATGGACCATGATCTATATCATTAGTATAAATTGTTTCAAATGCTTTGACGCCGGCTTCAACCAACGTTTCTAACAATTCTTCAGTAATGACCTGATTTGCTTCAGCAATTAGTTCACCATCTTTATTCGCGAAATCACGAGCCAATGAACGACCTATAACAAAATCATTAGGTACTGCAAGAGTCTTCAATCCTGCTTCTTCAATTAATTTGATATGACGAGCTGTAATACGGCGACCAGCAGGAACGATTGCTTTACCACCCTTACCTTTAATATCAAAATCAAATTGTTCACCACGCATACGTGCAGGTACTAATTTCAGTTCCACACCTTTTTTGGCAAGCTTGAAGCTATCGCTATCAAAGAACATTTCCAAAATTTCGGTCGTGCTATAACCCAATGCACGTAGCAAAATTGTCGCAGGTAATTTGCGACGACGGTCAATACGAATATAAACCAAATCTTTTGGATCAAACTCAAAATCCAACCATGAACCACGGTATGGAATTACACGAGATGAAAACAATAGCTTGCCTGAAGAATGTGTTTTACCTCGATCATGATCGAAAAACACACCTGGTGAGCGATGTAATTGAGAAACAACCACACGCTCAGTACCATTGATAACGAATGTTCCATTATCAGTCATCAAAGGCATATCACCAAGATATACCTCTTGTTCAATCTTTTCTTTGATGGATTTTCCACCAGTTGAATCGTCTTTATTGTAAAAGACTAGTGCCATTTTTACGCGTAATGGCGCAGCAAAGATGATGCCGCGTTGTTGACATTCATTCACATCAAAAACTGGCGTGCCTAATCGATAGCTCACAAATTCAAGAGCCGCACTACCATTATAACTAACTATCGGAAAAACCGATTCAAACGCCGCTTGTAGACCATGCCTATTGCGCCCGTCAGGTTGTTTTTCTGCTTGAAGAAACTTGTGATAAGAATCTTTCTGCATAGCAAGCAGATAAGGAGTTTCCAATGCCGCGTCTGGACGCTTACTGAAACTTTTTCTAAGACGTTTTTTTTGAGTGAAAGAATAGCCCATAATTTCCTCTACTAAGGTTGCCCTTAAATCTGTCAGTTTATTTCGCTAACGCAGGATTTAGAGATCAAAATATCTCTAAATCCAAAAAATGCTAAAGGCCAGCGAGAAAAAACCCGCCAGCCGTTAGACTTTTCGTTTTGCTGCAACTCGTTCAACAACAAGCTTGACAGCGAAAACAGAGATGCCAACTCAGCTTACTTAAGCTCAACAGAAGCACCAGCTTCTTCAAGAGTTTTCTTAAGCTCTTCAGCTTCAGCTTTAGCAACACCTTCCTTAACAGCAGCAGGTGCGCCTTCAACCATTTCTTTCGCTTCTTTAAGGCCAAGACCTGTAGCAGCGCGAACTGCTTTAATGACAGCAACTTTATTGTCACCAAAACCAGCTAGAACAACGTCGAACTCGTCTTTCTCGGCCGCGCCACCTGCGTCGCCACCAGCTGCAGGAGCAGCTACAGCAACCGCAGCAGCAGCTGCAGAAACGCCAAATTTATCTTCCATCGCTGTAATTAGCTCTGAAAGTTCAAGTACTGATAAGCCAGCAATGGCTTCTAAAATCTCTTCTTGTTTACTCATAATAAAAACTCCGAACGATATTATTTAAATTACACGTTCACTTAGGTTTAAAAATAAAACCGGATTAGGCCGCTTCTTGAGCGTCTCTAACCGCTGCCAATCCACGCACAAACTTAGTTGGAATCTCGTTAAGTGTTTGCGCAGTTTTCGTGATTGGCGCTTGCATAGTGCCCATCAACTTCGCTAACAACTCATCGCGACTTGGCAACTTAGCCAGCGCAGTGATTTCACCTGCTGAAAGTAAGCTTCCGCCCATCGCCCCTGCTTTAATATTTAAAGCATCGACTTGGCCTTGAAACTCATCAACCACTTTAGCAACTGCAACCGGATCTTCCGATGCAGCAAACACCAAGGGGCCAACAAAACTTTCTGACAAGCATTCAAATGAAGTGTCTTCAGCAGCACGTTTCAACAATGAATTCTTCACCACTTGGATGACGACATTATTGTCATGTGCAGCGCGACGTAGACCTGACATTTGCTCCACGGTCATACCGCGGTATTCAGCTACAATCACTGCTTGAGACTCTTGCAACACAGCGGAGACGTCTTTAACGACCTGCTTCTTTTGATCAAGATTTAGGCTCATAAGAGCTACCTCCAGTTTCGGCACCTAAGCTTGAATTTTTATGTCGATTTATATCTTTCATAATTTTTCTCACTTCGGTAACCATCTACGTAGGCTATATAGATTAAGCATTATTTTTATAAAACTACTGTTAAACAAAAACAATACACCTACGGTCTAAGACAACTTAATAACCAATTCTCCAAAAAGACAATAAATTACTAAGCACCAATATCAATCATGTTGTTCACTCAGTTCGATTAGAACTGTGGCAAATCCGCACGATCGACGCGAATTCCTGGACCCATTGTTGTGGATACAGAAACACGTTTGAAATACTGACCTTTCGCAGTTGCAGGCTTAGCCTTATGCAATGCTGTCAAAAGAGCAGTAAAATTTTCTTGCAAATCATCTGCTGAGAAAGAGGCTTTACCAATAGAACAATGGATAATACCTGATTTATCAACACGAAATTGCACCTGACCTGCTTTAGCATTTTCTACAGCCTTGGCAACATCAGGAGACACAGTGCCAGTTTTAGGATTTGGCATTAGGCCTTTTGGGCCTAAGATCTGACCTAGCTGGCCAACAACACGCATTGTGTCTGGACTGGCGATAACAACATCAAAGTCCATATTGCCTTTTTTCACTTCTTCGGCCAAATCATCAAGACCAACAACATCAGCACCAGCCGCTTTAGCCGCTTCAGCTTTATCGCCTTCAGCAAATACAGCAACACGCACTGTCTTGCCTGTGCCTTTTGGAAGCACAGTAGCGCCACGAACCGCTTGATCTGATTTCTTTGCATCAATACCAAGATTAATCGCAACATCTACAGCTTCATCAAATTTTGCAGAGGCAGTGTCTTTTGCTAATGATAATGCCTCTTCAACGGTATATAACTTTTCTGCTTCGACTTTTCCTACGACAGCTTTCATACGTTTAGACATTTACACATCCTCCGTTTCAATACCCATACTACGAGCACTACCAGCGATAATTTTTACCGCTTGATCCATGTCATAGGCATTTAGGTCAGCCATTTTAATTTGTGCAATTTCTTCTAATTGCGCACGCGTCACTTTACCAACTTTATCAGTATGAGGAACACCAGAACCTTTTTGAATACCCGCAGCCTTCTTCAATAAAATTGAAGCTGGTGGAGTTTTCATGATGTAAGTAAAGCTCTTATCGTTATACACAGTAATTACTACAGGCACTGGAAGATTTTTCTCCATTTCCTGAGTAGCTGCGTTAAACGCCTTACAGAACTCCATAATGTTCACACCATGCTGACCAAGAGCTGGACCAACAGGTGGACTAGGATTTGCACCACCAGCAGGAACTTGCAGCTTAATTAGCGCATCGACTTTTTTAGCCATTGTTATATACCTCTTCGGGTTCAAACGCTGTTCTTTAATTTAAACAAAACTAAAGAAAAAGCTCCCCGTCTGTGTAGTTAAATAAAAATAAACCTAACCCTTTTCAACTTGACCAAAGTCAAGTTCAACAGGTGTTGATCTACCAAAAATTGAAACCGAAACACGTAGTTTCGATTTCTCATAATTCACATCTTCAACCGTGCCATTAAAATCAGCAAACGGCCCATCAATAACACGTACCAACTCACCTGCTTGGAATGAAAATTTATGTCGCGGCTGCTCAGAACCCATTTTCACTTGTTGCAAGATCGCTTCAGCTTCTTTTTCAGAAATTGGTGCAGGCTGATCACTTGTACCGCCAACAAAGCCAGATACACGTGGCACACTTTTAACCAAATGCCATGACTCATCATTTAATTCCATCTCAACCAAAACATAACCTGGCAAAAAGCGACGCTCGCTAGTGCGTTTAACACCTGCTCGCATTTCAACCACTTCTTCAGTTGGCACTAGAATTTCGCCAAAGTATTCTTGCATACCCAAGCGTTCAATATGTTCTTCGAGCGACTCTTTAACACGTTTTTCATAATTCGAGTACGCTTGTAATACATACCATTGTTTTGCCATAGTCGATTCTCTTTATAAATTCTTTAGTTTGTATTGATAAATCTTAACTCTGAATGTTTACGCCACACCCAAAATTAATTCATAGATCGCCTTAAATGACAATGAATCTATCAACCAAAGAAATAATGAAAAAATGATGACCAAAATAATCACCATCACAGTGCCTTGAATTGTTTCTTGCTTGTTCGGCCAAATCATTTTCTTTAACTCAATGATCGCCCCTTTACCATAGGCACGGGTTGCATCGCCCGTTTCAGATGAAAAAAATGTTACTGCTGCCGCAATCAATGCAATAGCAATGACAGCAAACTGCAATAATGGTGATACATTTTCACCCATAATATTAGGCAATTGGTAGTAACCAACAACACCTGCTAAAACAAGTAATGCAGCAACTGAAATTTTTATTTTATCAAGCATTTTTCACAACCAATTTTCTTTAACAAATAAAGCAACAACAACTCTGTATACTTAATTTAAACCTTTATTTTCAAAAAGTTACATCACAAACATGGCAGGTCAGGAGGGAATCGAACCCCCAACCTACGGTTTTGGAGACCGTCGCTCTGCCAATTGAGCTACTGACCTATCATTCATAATGTTTGCGCTTTTCTGTAAAACACTTACACGTTTACATAAACACGCAAAAGGTGGCGTACTATAAAGCACTCCACCTTTTATTTCTAGCGTTTTTTTCGAAGAATATTCGATAAATATTCGCTGAAATTATGCAGTGATTTTAGCAACAACGCCTGCGCCAACTGTACGACCGCCTTCACGA
>CAZWHW010000034.1:0-17564 GCA_964633815.1 uncultured Gammaproteobacteria bacterium | reverse complement strand
CCCGCGACCCCCGGCGTGACAGGCCGGTATTCTAACCAACTGAACTACCGCTCCGAAGTTTATGATGCTTAACAATTAGCTAAGCCAATCCCTTTGAATCTTATGTCCTTTTTCACCTTTTAAAATAAAAGATAATGGTGGATGCTACTGGACTCGAACCAGTGACCCTCGCCTTGTAAGGGCGATGCTCTACCAACTGAGCTAAGCATCCGTTTGTCGATTAAGGGAGGCTAAAATAAAGCCTCCCCCTTCGAACGCGCGCTAGTTTAATGCATCTTTTAATGCTTTACCAGCTTTAAATTTAGCATTTTTTGAAGCCTTAATTTGAATTGCTTCGCCAGTACGAGGATTACGTCCTGTACGTGCAGAACGCTCACCCACAGAGAAAGTTCCAAAGCCAACAAGTGTTAAAGAATCGCCTTTTTTTAACGTTTTAGTAATCGCTTCAAGAGTCGCTTCAAGTGCTTCTCCAGCAGCAGATTTTGAAATATCGGCTTGACTTGCAATGTGGTCAATAAGTTCAGATTTATTCACGTTTTATTCCTCTATATAAAGTTTATATTATTTGCCCGGACTTCCTTTAATTTTTTATTGCTAAACATGACTATCAATAAAAAAAACAAATTTTTATTAGTGCTTATTATTTCTCACCCTTCCCCTAAGAGATTAAAAAATCATAAGAGAAAAAATCCTGACTTGCTTTTGTTTTGCATCGTAATTCTACGACAACGATATATTGTTCCTTTTTTTTGTAAAAAACAATATTGACTTAAAAAAAAATTCCCGCTAAGCCTTATAAACACTAGACTTAACGAGAATTCATTAATTTTAATTAAAAATATCAATTACAGTTAAACTTACTAAATAAAAACACCTTTTAAGTCTATGATTTTAGTGGCGAGCAGGCGCCTTGTTCTTCTTGCTCTTAGCGTTTTTTTTAGTTGAATCATCATTAATCTCACCAACAACCGACCTCGATAACGGCTTTTCTAACGCCACATCAAAAACTTGATCAATCCACTTAACAGGTAAAATAGTCAAATCTTTTTTAATTTTCTCTTCGATTTCGGCCAAATCTTTTTCATTTTCTTGTGGAATCACTACTGTTGTGATGCCACCTCGATGAGCAGCAAGCAGTTTTTCTTTAAGTCCGCCAATAGCCAAAACTTCACCTCGCAAAGTAATTTCACCTGTCATGGCAACATTTGCATTCACTGGAATTTCAGTAATTGCTGACATGATTGCTATACACATGCCTATGCCAGCACTTGGCCCGTCTTTCGGGGTCGCTCCTTCAGGGACGTGAATATGAAAATCATGCTCATGGAAATATTCCTTATCTATCCCCAAAGTTTCCGCTCGACTACGTACAACTGTCATTGCAGCATGAATTGACTCTTGCATTACATCTCCCAACTTGCCCGTCGACAATTGTTTACCTTTACCAGGCAAAGAGGCTGATTCAATAGTTAATAATTCGCCGCCCACTTCAGTCCATGCCAATCCAGTAACCTGCCCGATTCGATTTTCCGAATCGGCCAAACCAAAATTAAACCGCCTAACACCTAAATAGTCGTCTAAATTCTGTTTCGTTACCACTACTTGTTCACTTACTTTATCAACAAGCAATTGCTTCGTAACTTTTCGACAAATTTTGGCAATTTCTCGCTCCAAACCTCGCACACCGGCTTCACGAGTGTAATAGCGAATAATAGACTGTATAGCTGAATCTTTTATTTTGATTTCACCTTTTTTCAAACCATTATTGTCAATTTGTTTTTTAATCAAATAATTATTCGAAATCGACAGTTTCTCATCTTCGGTATAACCTTCTAGACGAATAACTTCCATACGGTCTAATAAAGGTCCAGGAATATTTAGACTATTCGCTGTGGCGACAAACATAATGTCCGAGAGATCGTATTCAACTTCCAAATAATGATCAACAAAGCTGCTATTTTGTTCAGGATCTAACACCTCAAGTAAAGCCGACGATGGATCACCACGAAAATCATTCGACATCTTGTCAATTTCATCCAATAAAAATAGTGGATTCTTGGTTTTCACCTTGCTCATATTTTGAATGATCTTTCCTGGCATTGAACCAATATAAGTACGGCGATGCCCACGAATCTCAGCCTCATCACGCACGCCACCTAGCGACATACGTACAAATTTACGATTTATTGCTCGAGCAATTGAACGACCCAGAGAAGTCTTACCGACACCAGGAGGACCTACTAAACATAAAATCGGGCCTTTCAATTTTTTCTTACGTTGCTGAACAGCCAAATATTCTAAAATCCGATCTTTGATTTTCGCTAAACCATAATGATCTTCATCAAGAATCACCTGAGCTTCTTGTAAATCTTTGCGAATCCGGTCTCTTTTTTTCCATGGCACATTCAATAAAGCGTCAATATAACCACGAACAACGGTCGCTTCAGATGACATCGGAGACATCATCTTCAATTTTTTAAGTTCACTTTCAACTTTTTCACGAGCTTCTTTGCTCATGCCCAACTTTTCAATCTTTTCAGAAATCTCTTCGAACTCAGAAGCACCATCTTCACCTTCTCCCAATTCTTTTTGAATAGCCTTCATTTGCTCATTCAAATAGTATTCGCGCTGGCTTTTCTCCATTTGTTTTTTGACGCGACCACGAATACGCTTTTCAACACGCAGCATATCCATCTCATCCTCAAGAAAATCTAATAAACGATTGACTCGTTCGGCTGGGTTAACCAGTTCTAAAACTTCTTGCTTATTCTCTACTTCAAATTCTAGATGCGCAGCGACGGAATCTGCCAAACGACTAGCGTCATCAATCGCGTTCAACGTTGTCATAACTTCTTGCGCAATCTTCCCGCTCATTTTGCTATATGACTCAAACTCTTTTAACAAAGTCTTCACCATTACAGCCATTTCAGACACTTCAACTTCTGTTTCGATATCAGTTTCAACTGATACAGCATAAGTAGGTTCGGTTTCAACAAAGGACTGAATTCGAACACGTTGTTCTCCCTCAACCAACACCTTAACTGTACCGTCAGGCAACTTCAGTAGCTGCATTATCGTTGCAACAACGCCGACTTGATAAATATCTTTCTCTTTTGGGTCTTCAACATTTGCATCTTTTTGTGATGCAAGAACGATCTTTTTGTCTCCTTCCATCGTTTTTTCAAGCGCTTTGATGGATCGTTCACGACCGACAAACAATGGAATCACCATACCTGGAAAAACAACAACATCACGCAGTGGTAATAATGGAATACTGTTTTCCGAAGTGTTTAATTTTATTTCTGAATCAGACATATAGTTTTATTTCCTTCAGTTGAATAACGTAAAAATATTTATACGCTTGTATTAATTATTATATGGAGCTATGAATAATGAATATCAAGTTGAATTTTCAAAAATCTTGGCATATTTAAATAAAAAATTATGTATTAAATTAATAGCTTTAGATCATTTACTTAATACGATTGAAACACAATAAAAAAGGCGACCAGTATTGCTGTCGCCTTTCAAGAAAAATCATAAGGATTTGTTATGCAGCATTATCAGACTCTTCATAAATATATAAAGGTGTAGCACCATCTTCAATCGTTGATTTATCAACAGTCACTTTAGTCACACCTTCAAGCGATGGTAACTCATACATTGTTTCAAGCAAGGAGTTTTCCAAAATTGAACGCAATCCACGAGCACCTGTTTTACGTTTTTGTGCTTTGTTAGCTACCGCCAACAAAGCATCTTTACGAATTTCTAAATCAACACCATCCAATTTGAACAATTTTTGATATTGTTTCACCAATGCATTTTTTGGTTCAGTTAAAATTTTAATCAATGCATCTTCATCCAACTCTTCAAGCGTCGCAATAATTGGTAAACGTCCGATGAATTCAGGAATTAAACCATATTTAACTAAATCTTCTGGTTCTAATTTATTCAATATCTCAGTGCTATTTGATTCAGTGTCTTTGCTCGTTACTTCAGCGCCAAAACCAATACCACCTTTCTCCGAACGTTCACGAATCACTTGATCAAGACCAGCAAAAGCACCACCACAGATAAACAAAATATTACGAGTATCTACTTGCAAAAATTCCTGCTGTGGATGTTTACGACCGCCTTGAGGAGGCACAGAAGCAACAGATCCTTCAATTAGTTTTAATAACGCTTGCTGAACACCCTCGCCTGACACATCCCTAGTAATTGATGGATTGTCAGATTTACGAGAAATCTTATCAATCTCATCAATATAAACAATTCCTCGTTCAGCTTTCTCAACATCATAATCGCATTTTTGCAAAAGCTTTTGAATAATGTTTTCAACATCTTCACCGACATAACCTGCTTCAGTTAACGTCGTGGCATCAGCCATAGTAAATGGTACGTTGAGTTGACGTGCTAACGTTTCAGCTAATAATGTTTTACCAGACCCTGTCGGTCCAATTAATAAAATATTACTTTTGGCAATTTCAATACCGTCTTTACTATCTTCTTTTTCAAGACGCTTATAATGATTGTAGACCGCTACAGACAAAACCCGCTTAGCTTTCTCTTGCGAGATAATATAGTCGTCCAAACCTACATGAATTTCTTGCGGTTTTGCAAATTCAGTTTTTTCACCGACTTTACTAAACTCATCTAATACTTCTTCGCGAATAATGTCATCACATAATTCAACGCACTCATCGCAAATAAAAACAGATGGGCCAGCAATTAGCTTTCTAACTTCGTGCTGACTTTTGCCACAAAAGGAACAATACAACAATTTCTCATTGCCGTTATCATCATTATTAGTTGTGTTTTTGTTATCACTCATACTTTGTTTGACCTGATGACTTCTACTTTCATTTCTTACAAGCTAATTTATAGCTAAAAAGCAATAAGAAACAAAGCTATTTATGTAAATTTTATTAACGCTCTTCAATAACCGAATCAATCAAGCCGTAATCAGCTGATTCTTGCGCACTCATAAAATTATCTCGCTCCGTATCTTTAGCAACCTCGTCAATACTCTTTCCAGAGCGGTCAGCTAAAATTTGGTTCAAATTCTCACGAATACGTAAAATTTCTTTAGCATGAATATCAATGTCAGTTGCTTGACCTTGGAAACCACCCAATGGTTGATGAATCATAATACGAGCATTTGGCAAAGCAAAACGTTTACCTTCCGCACCTGACGCTAATAGCACAGCGCCCATACTAGCAGCCTGGCCGATACAAACAGTACTTACATCTGGTTTAATAAATTGCATAGTGTCATAAATTGCCATGCCTGCAGTCACCACACCACCTGGGCTATTGATATATACATGAATATCTTTATCAGGGTTTTCAGATTCTAAAAATAACAACTGCGCAACAACGAGATTGGCCATATTGTCTTCAATCCCGCCAACAATAAATATTACCCGCTCTTTTAAAAGCCGTGAATAAATATCAAATGCGCGTTCACCACGACCAGTTGTTTCGACTACCATAGGCACTAAACCTAAAGCATCAGCTTGAGAAGAACCCGTGATAGATTGTGTAGCTGACAAAGATGTGTGTGACGTTAGTTGTTGGTTAGTAATACCTGACATTATTTAAATCCTAAATTATTTAACCTAATTGTATCGAAACAAAACTGCACTGACTATGCAAATTCACCACTGTTAATATATAAATCACGGTAAAAATCAAATTTATAACAAAACAACAAAAAAAGCCCTGCAATGCAGGGCCTTTGAATACAACCTTAATTGAAGTTTAAGCTACTTTGCCATCTAACAAGTCTTTAACATTAACTTTTTCTTCTGAAGAATCAGCCGTTTCAAGCAAACTCTCAACAACCTGCGCCTCAAGCACTAATGACTCAACTTGCGATTTCCGCTCTTTGTCAGAATTGTAATAAGCAATGAATTCGGCCGGATCTTCATAACCTGAAGCCATTTTTGCAATGTATTCATCAACTTTAGCATGATCAACTTTGATGCCTTGTTCTTGAATGTATTGCATCATAATCAAACCAAGAGCAACACGTTTCTTCGCCTCAGGTTCGAAAACATCAGTATTTCTGCCAACTATTTCAGGATCCATACCCTGTTGACGCATTTGATCTTTTTGGTTTTCAGCCATGCGAACGATTTCTTCTTGAACTAACTTACGCGGTACATCAATCGCTACTTTACTGACTAACGCATCAAAAACACGTACTCTATTGACCGAGCTTAACGTGCTCTCAACGTTTACATCCATTGTTTTCTGAACTTCTTCGCGAAGAGTCTTAACGCTATCACTATTATAACGCTTAGCAAACTCGTCATCGATTTCGGGAAGAATAGCTTCAGACACTGAATGCACTTTGATAGCAAATTCAGCTTTTTTACCAGCAACTTCTTCACCTGGATAATCTTTTGGGAAATTCACTTCAATAGTTTTGTCTTCATCAGCTTTCACACCAATTAAACCTTTCTCGAAATCATCCAACATTTGACCTTCGCCCAATACGATTGGCGTCTGCTCAGCTTGTCCGCCAGAAAAGTCAGTGCCATCAATTGAACCAGAAAAGTCCACAATCACGCGATCGCCTTTTTTCGATTTACGCTTAACATCTTTCCATTCTACTTGTTGCTTTTGCAACTGTTCAAGCGACAAGTCGATATCTTTATCTTTTACTGTTGCTACAGCTGTTTTGATTTTAATATCAGCCAGATTAATATCTTTAATTTCTGGCATCAAATCAAAATCAGCCTCATAGACTAAATCCTTACCAGGTTCCATTGTAGTTGGATTCACATCTGGTATTGCCGCTGGATTCAACTTTTCAGAAGCTAATGCTTCACGTACAGTCTCATCGATGACTTTTTCAACAACTTCGAAATAAACTGAATCACCATAGCGTGCCTTAACAATATTCATTGGCACTTTGCCTTTGCGGAAGCCATCAATCTTTACTTTCTTAGATAACTCTTTCAAACGAATGTCTGATGCCTTTTGAATACGATCACTAGGAACAGTAACAGTCATTTTTCGGGAAATTGCGCCTGTTTTCTCAACTGAAGTTTGCATAAATAGAATATCTCAATTCAATCAGTTCTTTAATGAACTATTAATTATTCTCAAATACGATCCTGTTGCCATGTTCATAGTTAGGCAAGGTCATCGTTTGAGCTTTTTTTCAACGTTTTTAAAATGTGGAATTTTACGCCTAGAACAGGCAATTGACATAACTATACATATATACATAATTTTGTCTTTAGCTCTATCTTAGCAATTAAATGGTGCGAAAGGAGAGACTCGAACTCTCACGTCTTGCGACACTGGAACCTAAATCCAGCGCGTCTACCAATTCCGCCACTTTCGCGTACGCATTTAATTCACATTTTATCCCTACCTCATGACAACAAATATTGGCACTCAAATACGGACGGCGAATTTTACCTCAATCAAACAGTTACAAACAAGCGCTTGCATACATTTTTAGTGGCTTTATCACTTGAGCTTAAAACGTTATCAAAACAATTAAACCCCGATTGCTAAAGTTTAAGTGGGGTGACTGATGGGACTCGAACCCACGACGACCGGAATCACAATCCGGGGCTCTACCAACTGAGCTACAATCACCATAATTAAACTATCTTAATTAGACAGCATGATTTTGTAAATAGTGGCGCGCCCGACAGGACTCGAACCTGTAACCTACGGCTTAGAAGGCCGTTGCTCTATCCAGTTGAGCTACGGGCACTCGACCGTTTGCATTAATCAGACCACTTTTTACCCACAGCCGCCAAGCTTTAATTGATGGTCGGGGTGGAGAGATTCGAACTCCCGACCCTCTGGACCCAAACCAGATGCGCTACCAGGCTGCGCTACACCCCGAACATATCAATTAACTCAAAGCTCATGAATTATAAATGAAATGATTTATTCTTCAATCACCCCTAAGTGGTGGCGCGACTATACTCATTCATCTGAACTGGGTCAACGTGGTTTTTCAAATTTTTTCGCTTGATTTTATTTCTATCAACCTTATCTAATTGACAATCTATTTAGGTCTACTTATACATAGTATTTTTTTGCTAACAAAAACATCTAAATAATTTTTTTTCACAACACGAATACATACAAAAATAGCCATGAGCAAAGCAACTACACACCAGTTTGAAACTGAAATCACGCAACTTCTTGATTTAATGATTCACTCGCTTTACAGCAAAAAGGAAATCTTTTTACGCGAGTTAATCTCCAACTCTTCCGATGCGATTGATAAACGCCGTTTTGAAGCACTAACTGATGCAAGTCTTCTGCCAGACGAAAGTGAAATGCGCGTACAAATCAGTCTAGATAAAGACAACAATACCATCACAATTGCTGACACCGGCCTTGGCATGAGCAAAGACGAGGTGATAGAGAATATTGGCACTATTGCTCGCTCTGGCACAAAAAAATTCATGCAAGCACTAGAAAGTGCCAAAGAAAGCAACAATGACGATGTAAACTTGATCGGCCAATTTGGTGTCGGATTTTACTCAGTCTTTATGGTTGCTGATGAAGTCACTCTAACTACACGTAAAGCTGGTGAAGAATCGGCAACACGTTGGATTTCGGCTGGTAAAGGCGAATATTCTCTCGAAGATTATGATAAACCCGAAATTGGCACCACTATCACATTAAAACTCAAAGAAGGTGAAAGTGAATACGCCGATGAATTCCGTGTTGAAAGCATCATCAAGAAATACTCTGACCACATCTCACTTCCCGTTGAGTTAGAAAAAACAATCACGGTTGAATCAGATGATGACAAAGAAGAAGCAACTGAGAGTAAAGAGTGGCAGGCAGTTAATACAGGCGTTGCTATATGGGCTAGAAGCAAAAACGAGATTGAGGAAGAAGAATACAATAACTTCTATCAATCATTAACTTATGACCAAGAAGCCCCTATTTCAACTTTACACCATAAAGTTGAAGGCAACTTAGAATACACTTCACTGTTATTCATTCCTAAAAAAGCACCATTTGACTTATATCAACAAAATGCTAAACGAGGCTTACAGTTATATGTCAAACGTGTATTTATCATGGATGATGCCGAAAACCTTTTGCCAAACTATTTGCGTTTCGTCAAAGGTGTTATCGATGCTCAAGACCTACCTTTGAATGTTTCTCGTGAAATTCTACAAACAAACAAGGATATTGAAAAAATCAAAGGCCGAATTATTAAACGTGTCATTGACGAATTAACTCGCATGGGCAAAGAAGATGCCGAACAATATCAAGGATTTTGGAGTGAATTTGGCCAAGTCATTAAAGAAGGCGTAGTTGAAGATTTTGCTAACAAAGAAAAACTATTGCCATTATTACGTTTCGCATCAACTCACAATGAAGATGACAAGCAAAACGTCTCTTTTGCAGACTATGTTGAAAGAATGAATGATGATCAAGAAGCCATCTACTACATCACAGCACAAAACTATGCAGCCGCTAAAGGCTCACCACATTTAGAAGTATTCAAAAAGAAAGGTATCGAAGTTTTGCTTCTTTCTGACCCAGTTGATGAATGGTTAGCGAACAGTGTGAATGAGTTCGATGGCAAATCTCTTAAATCTGTTAGCAAAGGCGGTATTGAACTAGACGAAGAAGAAAAACAGGCGCAAGAACAACAAGAACAAGAATTTTCTGATGTGATTGCTGCTGTCAAAGAATCGTTGAAAGATCGTATCAAAGACGTGCGCTTAACTAATCGCTTAACTGACTCTCCAGCTTGCTTGGTTGCAGATGAAAATGATCCTGGTGCAAATCTTGAACGCATCATGAAAGCGATGGGACAAGACATGCCAAGTAGCAAACCTATTTTAGAGCTAAACCCTGAGCATGCTATTGTCAAAAAACTCGAAAAAGACGCTGATGATCTTTCTGATTGGGCAATGGTTTTATTTGACCAAGCTGCATTGGCTGAAGGTGCGCAATTGCAAAACCCTGCGGATTACGTCAAACGTATTAATAAGCTGTTAGCTGCATAACAAATTTTTCAACATGATTGTATTTGTTGTCTTTGTTGCTATCGTTTTATTAGGCCTTGTTTTGCAATGTCTAACTAAACGATGGCAAGCTGCAACGGGAGTGCCATGCATTTTATTTATCACTCTATTAATGACTGATAATTTATTTCCAGAGCATGGCACGCTAGCCTTTACGCTGGGTATCCCTATGGTATTCTTTGCTGGCCTGCTAGGTAGTTTTCTATACGAGACGCGATTCAATCCAAATCGCCATGAAACCACAGAGCATGAATCTTCGGAAGAATCCATTGAACCCAAAACATCCGATGAACAATTTAAACCCTGAGGAACACACTATGGACTTTATTGTCACAGCCCATGACTTTGTTAACCAAGTTGAAAATCGCATGGCGAATCGAGAAGCACACCTCGTTGGCCTGAAAAAAGCCATCAACAATGGCAATATTATCAGCGCTGGTGCGATTACCAATGAAAACGGTGAAATGATTGGCTCTTCATTGCATGTGCGCTTTGAAACGCGCGAACAACTTGACGAATGGCTAAAACAAGAACCTTATGTCACTGGCAAAGTCTGGGAAAAAGTTTGTATAGAGAACGTCAAGTTAATAGATGTGGCAAGTTTTATTGATTAAGGCCAGTTTTCTATAATTTTAAATTCCAAATAAATAAAAAAGTCGGCTTAAAGCCGACTTTTTTATTTCTATTAATTATACCGTTGTTTCATCTTTAATCCTCGAATCACTAACCCAATCAACCCGCATATTGTCACTTTCAAACTTATTCCCTTCTTTGTCCACAAAGAAACGTCCAAAGGCCACTGATTCTTGCACAATACTACCTGAACCAATACGAGTGTAATCAAAGATAATACTCCGAGAAACACGGGCACCACTGCGAATATGACAACCATTACCAATCCATGTTGGACCAACAATTTGGCAACCTGCTTCTATTTTTGAACCACTGCCTATATAAACTGGCCCTTGGATATCTGCCCCAGCTTCAATAGCAACATTGAGTCCCGCCCAAACACCCTCGCGTAGCATTTTTCCTGGCATTGGAATCGTGCGCAGCTTGCCTTGCATGATCTTCTGATTAGCTTCCCAAAAATCGCTAATGCGGCCAATGTCAATCCAATTAAAAGGCAAATTAATCGCATGCAAAGGCAAGCTTTGTTCCACCATTTTGGGGAATAACTGACTGCCAATATCAAATTTTTCATCAACAGGAATCAAATCGAAGATTTCAGGTTCAAAAATATAAATCCCTGTATTCACTTGTGAAGACAGTGCCTCTTCAACACTTGGTTTTTCTTGAAACGAAGTGATTGAACCATTGACATCACTAACCACCACACCATAATTTGGCACTTGTGATTTCGGCACTTCCAATGTGCAAATACTTGCCATCGCTCCACTACGCCAATGATCACGAACAGCCTTAGTTAAATCTAGATCAATAAGCGCATCACCACAAACTACTATAAAAGTATCATCAAAGAAACCACTGAATTCTTGAATACGTTTTAAGCCACCTGCCGAACCTAATGCGGTAGAAACAATCTCATCATTTTCGATGTGTCCTTCAAAAGAATAGCCAATTTCAACGCCAAAACGTTCACCATTACCAAAATAGTTTTCAATTTTTTCTGGCAGATGACTCACATTAATCACAATCTCATCAAAACCATGACGCTCTAATTCTTCTATCAAATATTCCATCACCGGTTTACCCATGATTGGAATCATCGGCTTGGGCATTTCATACGTTAATGGCCGGACACGGGTTCCCTTGCCCGCTGCGAGGATCATGGCTTTCATAATTTATTGAATCTTAATTTTTAAAATTTTTATTTTAGTTTTTGCCATAGTATTTCGACATATAAAAAACTGATTATGGCAGCTCCATGATAACCGATCGCTAATACGTTCAAAATACATAATTTATATATTTCAAAACATATTAAAACTTATTTCTAATCATCATCTCATCTAAAGTCGATTGAGCATCACGTGGATTTGCTTTTTGTACCGAAATATTTAAATGCTCTTCTTGTTTTGATTGCTTCACTGACATGTATGGAATTTACTTCAATAAAAATTGCACAATAAAACATTCCAAACAATTTATTCTACCCTGAACTATACTACTCCTTGATGTCAATTAGCCTTGTCGTTCAGACTGTTCATACCATTTAATAACCTGTTGGAGATAAGCCTCACCATACTTTGAGACAAACTCTTTAGTTGATCGATCATTAGGATCTTGTAGTGCAGAAATTCGAGATCGTGCGTATTCTGGCGTTAGTTCAGTCTTGCAACGTTCAGTGATCGTTTGATGCCAATCTGCATAACTTTCAAAATAAAAATCAGTCGTGTCAGACATTAAGATTTTTCTCCAATTAATTTGTTGTTAAACGACCACCTTCGAATGAAGAGGTAGAAATAACAATAAGTCTACAAGATATACCAAGCCTTTGCTACGAAAGTATGAAAGCAAATGAATCAAAAAATTTGCTAGTCATCAATTTGATATCAATACAGGTCGCAGCCACCCTACAACTTTATATTGATCTATATAACGGTGTTCGACGATTGCAGCAGGCGACCCTTTAGACAGATCTGTATCGATCCAGTTTTGATCCAAACCTGTAAATTGATAAGAATTACCTTCCAAAAAAATCCCCACATGACCAATACCATCTGCATGAGAGTAAAAAATAATATCACCTTTACGGGGTATGCTCCCACGCTTATAAGGTGTTTTTTCTAGCCTAACAACTCGACTGCCTGCGCGAATAGTTTTCGACGACGGTAATGATTGATAAATTGGAAAAGCATTCCCGCGGATATTATGAGCAGCCCGCGGCACACCTAACACCTTATCAATATATAGATGCATCAAATCAACACATTGACAACCGAATGCGCGATCTTGATCAATACACAAACCAGTACTGTTTTTAACAAAACTATCCACATCTACTGAATATGGAAATATATCGTTACTAGGAATTGTTGTGTCTTTACTTTCAATTGTCCGCGGCAAATCCTCAATTGGAATTTCAAGCCTTTTTGAACATGCAGAAAGCAATAAGAAGAAGAACAGTAAACAATATTTTTTCATATAAATAATATTTTACTCAAACTATTTAGCTTTTTCATGGATTATTATCTAACTACTTTATAGACATCTATACTACTTAAATTGGAGTTCCCCTTCATTCTCAGACACTTTGATCACACTTCCGGATACATAATTCCCTGACAAAATCGCTTCTGCCAATGGATTTTCTAGCAATTGTTGAATCACGCGTTTGAGTGGCCTAGCGCCAAACACAGGGTCGAAGCCTTGTTCAGCGACAAATTCAACAGCTTTATCACCAATCTCTAGAACAATATCTTGCGCCGCTAGTCGTTTGCCTAATTTGCTTAACTGAATTTTAGCAATGTCAGCAATGTGTTCACGTTTAAGGCCATGGAAAACCACGATATCTTCAAGGCGGTTGATAAATTCCGGCCTAAAATGTATACCCACTTGCTCCATAACTTTATCTTTCATGTCAGCATAACTGGCTTCAGGTTCAGCTTGGATCAATTCTGAGCCCAAGTTTGAAGTCATGATGATGACGGTATTTTTAAAATCTACTGTGCGACCTTGACCATCAGTTAAGCGGCCATCATCAAGCACTTGCAAGAGCACATTGAACACGTCAGGATGCGCTTTTTCTACCTCGTCTAAAAGCACAACTGAATAAGGTTTGCGGCGCACCGCTTCAGTGAGATAACCACCCTCTTCATAGCCTACATAGCCCGGAGGTGCGCCAACTAAGCGCGCAACAGAGTGCTTCTCCATGAATTCCGACATATCGATGCGCACCAAGGCTGAATCGTCATCAAACAAGAATTCAGTTAAGGTTTTAGTCAGTTCAGTTTTACCCACACCTGTTGGGCCAAGGAACAAAAATGAACCATAGGGTTTGTTTTGATCAGAAATGCCTGCCCGCGAACGTCTGATCGCATTAGACACCGAAGTGATAGCTTCTTTCTGTCCAATCACGCGCTCATGCAGCTTGGTTTCCATCTGCAACAATTTGTCACGTTCACCTTCTAGCATTTTGCTAACAGGGATGCCTGTCCAGTTGGAAACTATATCAGCAATTTCATCTTCGGTGACTTTATTACGTAACAACTGTCGTTCAGACTCTGATTGCTCTGCTTTGTTAGCAGCTTCTAGTTGGGCTTCCAATTCTGGGATTTTGCCATATTGCAATTCTGAGACTCTCGCCAAATCGCCCGCTCGTTTAGCGGATTCAATTTCAATTTTGGCAGCATCTAATGCTTCTTTAACTGTTTGTGCTCCTTGCAATGCTGCTTTTTCTGCATTCCAAATTTCTTCATACTCAGCATATTGTTTTTCTAAATCAGCAATTTTGTCTTCAATATCTGCCAAACGCTGTTTGGAGGCGTCATCTGTTTCTTTCTTTAAAGCTTCACGTTCAATTTTATTTTTTATCAATCGACGTTCCAATTTATCCATCGCTTCAGGTTTGGAATCAATCTCCATGCGAATGCGACTAGCTGCTTCATCAATCAAATCAATGGCTTTATCTGGCAGGTTTCTATCAGTGATATAACGATGTGACAAAGTCGTTGCTGATACTAAGGCTGGATCGGTGATATCTACGCCATGATGAAGCTCGTATTTTTCACTCAAGCCACGCAAAATAGCAATGGTGTCTTCCACATTGGGTTCATCGACTTGTATTTTCTGAAAACGTCGCTCTAACGCAGCGTCTTTTTCAATGTATTGACGATATTCGTCCAAAGTAGTCGCGCCCACACAATGTAGTTCTCCTCGAGCAAGTGCAGGCTTAAGCATATTGCCAGCATCCATGGCGCCATCAGTCTTGCCAGCACCAACCATGGTATGCAGTTCATCTATAAACAAAATGATTTGCCCTTCTTGCTTTTTCACTTCTTTAAGCACAGACTTTAAACGTTCTTCAAAATCGCCACGGTATTTTGCGCCAGCTAGTAATAAGCCTAAGTCTAAAGATAAGACACGCTTACCTTGAATACCATCAGGAACTTCACCATTTACAATACGCTGTGCTAAACCTTCTACAATGGCAGTTTTTCCCACACCAGGTTCACCAATAATCACAGGGTTGTTTTTTGTACGGCGTTGTAGAACTTGAATTGTGCGGCGAATCTCATCATCGCGGCCAATAATCGGGTCAATTTTGCCTTCTTCTGCGCGTTGAGTCAGATCAATGGTATATTTTTCCAATGCTTGCATAGCATCTTCGGCATTTGCATCATTGATGCTGCTGCCACCGCGAACTTCCTCAATGGCTTTCTCCAGTGCTTGTTCAGTTAAGCCTTGTTGCCTTAACAGTTTGCCTATGGCTGAAGAATCTTTTGCTAATGACAGCAAAAATAAATCACTAGAAATGTATTGATCTCCACGCTGCTGAGCAAGTTTGTCACAAGCGTTGAGCAAACCAGACAAGATTTTAGACACATGTACTTCATGATCTTGACTAGAAACTTGTGCAAATCCATCAATGCGATGTTCAAGCTCTGAACGTAGTTTGTTGACTGGCACGCCGACTTTAGCCAGTAAACCAGCAACACTACCACCTTCTTGATTGAGCATGCTGAGCAATAGGTGTTCCGGTTCAATAAATTGATGGTCTTTGCCTAAGGCAAGACTTTGCGCCTCAGAAAAAGCCAATTGGAATTTTGATGTTAATTTGTCAAATCTCATGCCGATTCATTCCATTTGTTGTTTAACCTGTTAAAGTTATGGGTATCCTTTTTTGTTTTTTCAAGTGTATTAAATATGAATAAAAATCCTATTCTTCCTGTTGCGCAGATTATCGCAGATGATGTCAAAAGCTGTATTGAAGAAGATGTAAAGACTGGCGATTTAACGGCTAATCTAATTCCTGAAACTGCGATCATCGATGGTAAAATCATTGCCCGCGAATCAGGAATTATTTGCGGGCTTGCTTGGGCGCAAGAAGCATTTCGCCAAATTGATGGCAATATCACGATTGAATGGCAAGTCGATGATGGCGATAACGTCCATGATCAAACCGTGATTTGTCGTTTGCATGGCAATGCCAGAGCTATCTTAACGGCTGAACGTCAAGCTCTGAATTTATTACAAACCCTATCAGGCACTGCCACCACAGCCAATCACTATGTGCAAATAATAAATCATACAAAAGCAAAATTATTAGATACTCGCAAAACTATTCCTGGCCTGCGTGATGCGCAAAAATATGCAGTTCTTTGTGGTGGTGGAATGAATCACCGCATGGGCTTATACGATGGTATTTTGATCAAGGAAAACCATTTGCGCTGCGGCAAAAACTTGACTGCTGTTGTGCAAACCGCTTTGAAATCAGTACCGGAAGGCACGTTGGTTGAATTAGAAGTTGAGCGTTTGGAGCAAATGCAAGAAGGCATCAACGCAGGCATTCAGCGCGTACTTTTAGATAATTTTAGCTTAAAGGAGCTCAAAGAAGCTGTAAAAGTGAATAATGATAGAATTGACCTTGAAGCTTCAGGCAATGTTTCTATTGAAACTATTCAAGCTATTGCTGAAACAGGTGTTGATTTTATTTCAAGCGGTGCGATCACTAAACATGTACGTGCTTTAGATTTGTCGCTCTTATTTGATTTACAGTTATAAATTAAAAATTTTAATTTATATAAGAAATGAAACGATTAACTTTAATTTTCATCATTAGTTTGTTCTTAATTTCATGTTCAGAAAAAACTGAAGACAAACAAACAAAAAAACCTGTTATTGAAAAGGAAGCTGAAACAGAAAATGATGAAGTCAGCTACTAAAAAAGCTATTTAGTTCATCTTAACTGAACAAACCAACTATAAATGCAACGAGAATAAAAATCCTGCATAGTTTCTCTGTCCGCCTGAAATGCCACTTACAAAGTAAAAGCCTAAAAATATAAAAGCGCTAGATGATTTCTCACCTAGCGCTTTATTTTAGCTAACTATTCCTACTGTTAACTTTTCTTAGAATCTCCAACAAATTGCGAGACTAGTTGCTCCAACCAATCCTCATCAGCCAAAGTTTCTTCTAACTCAGCAGGGACTTGCGCAATATTTAATTCATCGAGTTCATAACTATTAAACCCTGTTTCAATATCTAGCAACTCTTCCAACTCTGGTGCATTACATGCCCCATGTGAGTTAACACTATCGCATTCATTAGTCTCAAGAATAACCGGTAGGATATTCAATCGACCTTGACCTGGGTCCACATCAATATGCTGATCGAATAGCGGGAATATACCCTCTATGTATCGAATTAGCTCTTGATTAATACCCTGACCATAGAAGCGTTCATACACTTCCCACTGATCAGTCACCGTCAAGTGAATATACTCAGTAATATCCTGTCCAACTTCAGTCACACCAATACCGTTAAACTGACCATCACCTGTTGTAAACGTGAAACGCTCAGCTGGCTCTACTCGAACTAGCTCATCAAGGAACTGAAAATCAAGTAATT
>CAZWHW010000033.1:0-17964 GCA_964633815.1 uncultured Gammaproteobacteria bacterium | reverse complement strand
CGCGCATGTGTTCCTAATAGCAAAACACTAAACCAAGAATTTATTGACCTGGCCGCAATCATTGAGTTCATCCATACTGCCACTTTGTTACACGATGATGTAGTTGATGAATCTTCGCAGCGTCGTGGCCAAGACACTGCCAATGAGGTCTGGGGCAATGCTGCCAGTGTTTTAGTTGGTGATTTTCTCTACTCACGCTCGTTTCAAATGATGGTAGATGTCGGCAGCATGCGGGTGATGGAAATTTTGTCGCAAACGACCAATCAAATCGCTGAAGGCGAAGTGATGCAACTTTTGAACATTGGCGCCGCTGCAACGAGTGAAGAACAGTATTTCTCAACCATTAAAAATAAAACCGCAATTTTATTTGCTTCTGCGGCGCAACTCGCCGCCGTGCAATTTCAACAATCGAAAAAAGTCGAAGCTTCTTTGTATGATTATGGCCTAAATTTGGGCATCGCTTTTCAGCTTTGTGATGATGTCTTAGACTATATTTCCGATGCTGAAACCATGGGGAAAAATGTTGGCGATGATCTCGCCGAAGGCAAACCAACACTCCCTATCATTAATGCCATTGAACGTACAACTGGCAAAGACAAGCAAATTCTAATTGACGCCATAGACAATGCTGATCGTAACAAGCTTGATGCAGTATTAAGCATCATCGAATCAACTGGCTCTATGGGTTATACCACTCGAAAAGCCAAAGAACATGCCCAACTTGCAAAAGATTGCCTAGCTAGCCTGCCAGAATCAGTTTATCGCAATGCGCTCTATGACCTTGCAGATTTTTCGGTTGCGCGGGTATTCTAGTCGATATTCTAATACAAAATTATATTTACCATTTTAGGTCTTTTGCCAAGTCTCAATTAATTCAGTCACTAACTAAGTAGTTTGTTGCCTTGGTGTTTTCAATTCTTTTTGTTGTAATAATGACGTTACCGCAATAAAAGGCACTACCAGCGACACTAAAATAACTACCCACATCAAAATACCTAATTCTGAATAATCCGCTGGGGTTGTGATAACTCCTTGTTCATCTTGTATTTCTCGACTGACCACAAACAGTTTATTCAAATATTTAGTAAATAATGAGCCCGCAGTGGTAGCCAAATTCATCAAGCTAGCTGACACTGCAAACCAAGTCGCACGCTGACCATCGGGAGCATAATAGGCAATCATCGCCAACAGAGGCACCATTGATAAATGCACCAAAGGACTTTCAGCGACAGTATCTAACAAAGCAATCGTTCGTGGGCTAATACCCAGGGCTTCATGCACACCATGATACAAAGCTAGATCAGGCAGACTCAAAACAAAACCAACAATTATCAAAAAGATGAATACCGTACGAATTGGTTTGGTAGCAATAAAATCTGAAGCAAACCAAAGAACAATAATGGCCGCAAAACCGCCATAACCTCGCAGTACACCAAAAAAGTCTTGATCAAAGCCTAAAACATCTATTGACCACCAACTATAGCCTGGTCCAATTGACGGCATCGCTCTAAAGATGAACAAAGCTGCAAAGGTATAAATAATCGACTTAACTAAGGCTGGATCTTGTCCTTTTAATAAAGACTTGAGCATCAAACAAATTAGGCTGAACAACACAATAAACGTCAGCTCTTGAGAATAGGCTAAATCAGCAAAACCAATGATTGCTGAAAAAGCAGCAAATGCTAAGCCACCACCAAAAATAATTGGGCTAAGTTGAGCACTACTATCTGCATCTTTAACATCCAGGTTTACAAGCATGGCTCCAATAACAGAAATGACTGGCACACATAACCCAATCAAAAAAACCGTTCCATAACTAAAAGCACCAGCTAAATAACCACCAACCAAGCCAGTGATGGCGCTGGCTATCATTAATGCCAAACGACCGAGAACCTGCACCATTGCCAATTCAGATTTAACTTTACTATCTTCTTGGTCTCGATCAACCACTTCAACAGTCATTGCATCGGCGGTCACATCTTGAATCATAAAGCCAGTAACCATGATGATTTGCGAAAACAAATACATATTGAACTGACTACCCATCCACTGCATATAGGCTGAGTCGGTTGCCATGCCATACAGCATCAAATAGCCCAATGCCATCATAGCTGCACCTAAAAACACCCATGCACGCCGACGCGAACCGAATATTGGCACAATATCGACTAATTGACCGAACACCATTTTGATCGTGAATGGAAGTGACACCCAGACGCCAATAGCCACCAATTTTTCAGCACTAAGTGTTAGAAACTCTTTTTCCCAAAAAGTCAGTCCTACTCCAATAATCGCTTGCGCACCATAAGCGAAATAAATCATCAGCAACGGTACATAGCGCATCTTTAACGCCTTAATTGGTGCGAACAAACCTGCTTCTATAGCTAAAAAAATACGCTGAGCTAACATAGTTATCCTAAAAAGGGGAAGTAATGGAATTGATTCTAAATTTAGTACTAATGATAGAATGGTAACAATATTTTGATAAAAAGTTAATCTGATGAGTCAGCGCAGAAAAATATACGTTTCTCAACCACTTAAAATGGAGCTGAGTGGTCACACTTGGTTATATAGCAAACATTCTGTGTCATCTATGACATCACAGCTCTCAGTTCTAGTTCAAATACCTAAAGTCCTGACTCTAGAATGATCTATAGGAATTAACTATTTATTTTCTGCTGAATATCATTTGTTTTTACAGTAGAGTAAATTGGATGTAACGCAGCGCCAATTCCTCCATCAAGAAAAGATTTCAGGCGAATAAGTAGCGCTGTTGATAAGCCTAAAATAGCTCCTAACCCTAGCAGCTCAAAAGCCATGGTAAATGAAAATTCCATAATCCCGTGATTGCCTATTGATAATGGGATATTCATCAACAACATGATCACTGGTGTCGCTAAAATAATAGCTTGCAAGTCAACGTTTAAATCGAAGGCTTTGGCAGTAGTAAATATATTTAATACCGCAAGCGCATAAAAAATCAAAGAATTTACAAATGCCCAAGTTAACGCACCTTTAGCTTTTCTATATATACCTACTGCGTCGTGTAACTTCTCTACTTTGGTAAAAATTTTATCAATGAAAGAATGTATGCCTGCAAATAATCGTTGAAACAATTTCAATGATCGGCCATCAAATGCTAACCAGCCTAATCCAGCTAACGCTAAAGAAAACGCTAATAGGCTATAGGTAATAATTGGCACATTGAATACAGTCGTATTGATAAAAACCGCTAACAAAGAAAGCAATAATAAGACCACTACTCCTGTATATCTCTCAACAAAAACTGAGGCTAGTGACATAGCTTGATTTTGAGTATATTTTCCCATTTCATAAGCTCTAACAACATCACCACCAACACTAGTTGGCAATATTAAGTTATAAAACATTCCAACCATATAATAAGCCCACGTTCTAAACAAACCGACTTTAAGTCCACCAGCATTGGCTAACATGCACCATTTAACAGCGCTTGAAAGGTTGACCAAAAAACCGACTAACACACAAATAATAAGCCAAAACCAATTTGGGTTACTTAAGGTATTCCATAATTCAGAGCGTTTATCAGCATCAAACAAACCTGCCAAATAAACTACTAAAAGCAGGAGAACTAAAGTCATTAAGACTCGAATAGCTTTGTTCATAAATAGGTAAATATTCCGAAAATATAAATCAAGTGTATGTGTAGACTTGCTCTGGTGCAAACCAGAGCATGAAAAAGTAAGCAAAAAAAAGCCTGCAATATCGCAGGCTTCTTAATACATTGAAATAAG
The DNA here is from genome assembly GCA_964633815.1 of uncultured Gammaproteobacteria bacterium. Classification (GTDB taxonomy): domain Bacteria; phylum Pseudomonadota; class Gammaproteobacteria; order Arenicellales; family Arenicellaceae; genus CALKZN01. Next base: position 14,191 of record CAZWHW010000033.1, on the reverse strand, counting down.
CAACAATTTAAGCTGCTTCTTCGTCTTCTTCTAACTCTTCATCATCTACTTCTTTGTAGGATTCAAGTAATTCCGCATGAGCATCAATATCAAAATCAACCAATTGTACATAAGCCATTGGCGCATTATCACCTGGACGTGGCCCACACTTTAAAATGCGAACATAGCCACCTGGACGATCTTTCATACGTTCTGCAATATCATCAAATAATTTGGCAACAATATCACGATCTTGCAATGTTGCTTGCGCAGCACGTTTATTCGCCAAACTTGGATCTTTTGCTAACGTAATCAATGGCTCTGCATGACGACGTAATTCTTTTGCTTTAGCAACAGTTGTGCGAATTTGCTCATGTTCGAACAAAGATTTACACATGTTGCTCCACATCGCTTTACGGTGAGCCGTATTACGATTTAACTGTTTACCTGCTTTTTTATGACGCATGATAGAACTCTTAAATATCTATTTGTACTTTATAAGTATAAAAGTATTGTTTTATTAATTTCCAAACTAATTCGAGCGACTAACCGTCAACACGAATTGCAGCTGGTGGCCAGTTCTCTAGGTGCATACCTAAAGTTAAACCACGTTGTGCTAAAACATCTTTGATTTCAGTCAAAGATTTTTTACCTAAATTTGGCGTTTTCATCAAATCAACTTCTGAGCGAAGCACAAGATCACCAATATAGTAAATTTGTTCAGCTTTTAAGCAGTTGGCAGAACGTACTGTTAACTCTAGCTCATCAACTGGACGCAACAAAATTGGATCAACTTCTGGCTCACGCTCTTCAAAAGTATCTGCTTGAATTTCTTCAAGATTGACAAACACTTGCATTTGTTGAGTCAATGCAGTGGCAGCTTTCTTGATTACTTCTTCAGGATCAATAGTACCATTTGTCTCTAATTTAAAGATCAGTTTATCTAAATCAGTACGCTGTTCAACACGAGCATTTTCAACCTCATAAGATACTTTTAAAATTGGGCTATAAGATGCATCTAGTTGCATCAAACCAATTTCAGTATCTTCATCGTCAGATTTACGTTGCTCAGATACTTGATAACCGCGTCCAGTACGAACAGTCAGTTCTGCATTGAAATTGCCATCTTTAGATAAAGTCGCAATGACATGGTCTGGATTCGCAACTTCACAATCTTGATTCAATTGAATATCAGCCGCAGTAACCGTACCTACACCTTTTTTGCTCAACTTTAAAACAACAGGTTCATCATTATGCTTAATGATAGAAACCCCTTTCAAGTTCAATAAGATCTCAATAACATCTTCTTGAACACCTTCAATAGTTGAGTACTCATGTAAAACACCATCAATTTTCACATCAGTGATTGCTGCACCAGGAATACTGGATAGCAAAATACGACGCAAAGCATGACCTAATGTGTAACCATAACCACGTTCTAATGGTTCAATAGCAATGCTTGATGTGCTTCCTTCTGTATTGACGTCTACAAAACGAGGCGTTAATAATTTTGGCAATGACTCAGACATATCTGTCTCCTATGAATATTCTTACGACGTTGAATAGTAATTGATAACTCGATAACCAAAAATTATTTCGAGTACAAAGCAACTACTAGTGACTCGTCAATATCAGACGGTAAATCGCTACGTTCAGGTGTTGATTTAAACACACCTTTTTTGTTAGCAACATCAACACTCACCCAGCTAGGGAAACCAATTTGTTCATTAACTTCTAATGCTGAGGCAATACGTAATTGTTTTTTTGCTTTTTCACGAACTTCAACTTCATCACCAGCTTTCACTTGGTATGAAGCGATGTTTGTAATTGTTCCATTCACAAGAATTGACTTGTGTGAAACTAATTGACGTGCTTCAGCACGAGTAACAGCAAAACCCATACGGTACACAACGTTATCTAAGCGTTGCTCAAGAATTGTTAACAAGTTCTCACCTGTTGAACCTTTCACCCGTGCCGCTTCTTTATAATAAGCGCGGAATTGCTTTTCTAAAACGCCATAAATGCGGCGAAGTTTTTGTTTTTCACGAAGTTGTGTTCCGTATACCGTTGGACGACCGCGGCGTGCTTGCGCACTCTGACCAGGCAAGGTACCAAAACGACATTTATCTTCTAATGAACGAACTGGGCTTTTCAAGAAAAGGTCTACACCTTCACGACGAGCCAGTTTACAAGTTGGGCCTAAATAACGTGCCATATCTTAACTCTCTACTATTCTTTATAGTGCTGGTTCACGTGGCGATTAAACGCGACGTTTCTTGGAAGGACGACAACCGTTATGAGGAACAGATGTCACATCAGTGATTTGAGAAACTTCAAAACCACAGTTATTCAATGCGCGAACTGCTGATTCACGACCAGGACCAGGGCCCTTAACACGAACTTCTAAATTCTTCATACCGAATTCTTGCGCAGCTTTACCAGCACGCTCTGCTGCAACCTGTGCAGCAAATGGTGTGCTCTTACGAGATCCACGAAAACCAGAACCGCCAGCAGTAGCCCAGCAAAGTGCGTTACCATGACGATCTGAAATAGTCACAATTGTATTATTAAACGTTGCATGGATATGCGCAATGCCTTCAACAATATGCTTTTTAACTTTCTTCTTTGATGTTTTAGCCATGATTCACCTTACCTTTTAATCGGACGAATTGGACCTTTACGCGTACGCGCATTGGTCTTAGTGCGTTGGCCACGAACTGGAAGACCGCGACGATGGCGTAAGCCTCGATAGCAGCCTAGATCCATCAATCGCTTGATGTTCATTGATACATCACGGCGAAGATCACCCTCCACTTCAAACTGTGCGACTTGTTCACGAAGTTTTTCTGCCTGATCTTCAGTCAGTTGATTTACTTTTGTGTCAATCTCAATACCTGCTGCTTCACAAATTTGCAATGAACGAGTACGACCAATGCCGTAAATTGATGTTAATGCAATCCAAATATGTTTGTGAGCTGGTAGGTTAATACCTGCAATACGTGCCACTAAGAGCCTCCGATTTTTTGCTAATGCTAGCGTTAATTCTGTCAGCGCTCATCACGCTACGCCTTAAATCAAGGCGCGCAATAATACTGACAAAAGAGTTATAAAGCAATATCAATCAATGATTAAAAATTCCAACTGAAATCACTTCCTAAATTTTCAATTACCCTTGACGTTGTTTATGTCGTGGGTCTGTGCTGCAAATGACGCGAACCACTCGGTTACGACGAACAATTTTGCAGTTTCTACACATTTTCTTTACTGATGCGCGAACTTTCATAATTACCTCTGTATCCATTAAATTACGGTCGAAATATCCGTAATCAATTATCGTTTCTTGCCCGATTTTTTCGAACTAGTTAGATTCGTCTTCTTCATTAAATTTGCATATTGAGAAGACATTAAATGTGATTGCACTTGGCTAACTAGATCCAAGATCACAATCACAATAATTAATAATGATGTACCACCAAAATAAAATGGCACGCCAAATTTAACTTGCAAAATTTCTGGAATCAAACACACAAATGCTAGATAAAAAGCACCAACAAAAGTCAATTTCCCAACTACACTATCAATATAGCTCGCAGTTTGCTTACCCGGACGCATGCCTGGAACAGTAGCACCTTGTTTTTTCAAATTATCAGCAATTTCATTCGGATCGAATGTCAATGCAGTATAGAAAAAAGCAAAGAAGAATATTAATCCAACATAAATAACACTATAAAGCACATTACCTGGCGTCATAAATGAGGCCACATTACGTAGCGCTCCAGCAACACCACTCACATCTTCAGGTGCAAAAAATGTCACCATTGATGCAGGAAATAAAATCACACTTGAAGCAAAAATTGGCGGAATTACACCGGCAACATTCAGCTTTAATGGAAAATAGCTAGATTGAGCTGCCATCATACGCTTGCCTTGCTGACGTTGCGCATAGTTGATTTTGATACGACGTTGAGCACGCTCAACAAAAACAACCAAAGCAATTACACCCAAAACAAGCGGCAATAATGCCAATCCAAAGCCTTTACTTATTGAGCCTTCGCCAATCAAAGTCGCTGTTTGACCTGCCGCCACTGGTAAACCTGCCACAATACCAGCAAAAATAATCAGTGACATACCATTACCAATACCGCGATCAGTAATTTGCTCACCTAGCCAAACCAGGAACATTGTACCTGCTACTAGAGTAATAACCGCTGTCACTTTAAAGGCTGTAGGATCAATCAATACCAAAGGTGCGCCATTGACAGCTTGACTAGAAACCGCACTGGAAATACCTAAGGCCTGAAAAAATGCTAATACTAGCGTGCCATATTTAGTGTATTTAGCAATTTTTCGGCGGCCTGCTTCACCTTCTTGTTTCAACTGCTTCAATGGCGGATGTACTGCTGTTAACATCTGCATGATAATCGATGCAGAAATGTATGGCATTACACCCAAAGCCAACAATGATGCACGCTCTAATGCACCACCTGAAAACAAGTTCAACACACCAAAAATAGAACTTTGCCCATCTTGCTGGAAGAATTGTTGAATCCCAATAGGATCAACTCCAGGCACTGGTATATGTGTTCCAATCCGGTAAACAATCAATGCACCTATCAAAAAGAATATGCGCTGCATAAGCTCAGACGAACCTGAACCTGCGCTTGCTTGAGCTGCTTGTTGAGCAGCTGCGAACCTTGATTGTTGTTTTGCCATACTTATTTCAGTTTAATCAATTCAAAAACAGGTCAATCAAAGCTTATGCTTCGACTACACCACCGGCAGCTTCAATCGCTGCTTTTGCACCTTTAGTTATACTAATGCCTTTTAAAGTTATTTTCTTAGTGATTTCACCAGAAAGAACAACTTTAACACGTAAAGTTGACGTCTTAATCAAGCCAGCTTCACGCAAAGCAATAACATCAACTACATCTGCTTCAACTTTGTTTAATTCATGCAAACGAATTTCTTCACTAATCGTTGAAACACGTGAGCTAAAACCACGTTTTGGCAAACGACGTTGAATTGGCATTTGACCGCCTTCAAAACCGATTTGTATTTTGCCGCCTGAGCGTGATTTTTGACCTTTGTGTCCACGACCAGCTGTTTTGCCAGTACCTGAACCCATACCACGACCAACACGCTTGCGAGAATGCTTAGCACCTTCTGCTGGTTTAATTGTATTTAAACGCATTTTTCAATCCTCGTTTTAAACTTCTTCCCACTTAAGTAGGTAAGAAACTTTATTGATCATGCCACGGTTTTCAGGCGTATCCAACACTTCAACTGAGTGATGCATACGGCGCAAACCAAGACCTTTAACACATGCCAGGTGCTTTTTACCACGACCGAACATGCTTTTTACTAACGTAACTTTTAATTTTTTATCAGCCATTTTTAAATACCTAACTCGTTAAACCCTTAATTAAGGATTTCTTCAACTGATTTACCACGTTTAGCAGCAACTTGCTCAGGCCCTTCAACATCACGCAAAGCTTTAAGCGTTGCACGAACCACATTTACTGGGTTTGTTGAACCAATACATTTTGCTAAAACATCTTTGACGCCAACCGCCTCAAATACTGCACGCATCGTACCACCAGCGATAATACCTGTACCTTCAGAAGCTGGGCGTAACACAACAGTTGAACCTGCATGTGTACCAGTCGTTGGGTAATGTAATGTACCGCCTTTCAAATTAATTTTAGTCATGTCACGACGAGCTGATTCCATTGCTTTTTGCACTGCTAATGGAACTTCGCGCGCTTTACCACGACCTATACCGATGCTGCCTTCACCGTCGCCTACGACAGTCAATGCAGAAAAACCGAAAATACGGCCGCCTTTAACAACTTTTGCTACACGACGAACATTGATGAGGTTTTCTTGCATGCCATCATCTTGCTTGTCACGATTATTTTGTTTTCTTTGATCTCTTGCCATGTTTAAACTCCAGACCTAAATCTTAAGACCAGCTTCACGCGCTGCATCAGCAAGCGCCTTCACTCGGCCATGATAACGGAAGCCTGAACGATCAAAAACCAAACGCTCGACACCTTTTTCTTTTGCCAATTCAGCAATGCGCTTGCCCACTGCAGCTGCTGCTGCAATGTTCCCGCCATTACTGACTTCTTTTTTCACTGCTGCATCAAGCGTCGAAGTACTCGCAATCACATTAGCTGATTCAGCCTCAATGATTTGAGCATACATATGCTTACCTGTGCGATGCACTGACAATCGTGTTTCACCATCACGGCGAATCTTTGAACGAATGCGTAACGCGCGGCGAAGTCTAGATTTTCTTTTATCTTTCATTCTACTCACCTATTATGCTTTCTTAGCTTGTTTACGAATAACGTGCTCATCCGAATAACGAACACCTTTGCCTTTATAAGGCTCTGGTGGACGATAAGCACGAATTTCAGCAGCGACTTGACCGATCTGTTGCTTATCGATACCTGTAACTACAATCTCAGTATTACTTGGTGTTTCTACTTTAACGCCAGCTGGCACTTCGTAGACCACTGGATGAGAAAAACCTAGGGTTAGATTCAATTTTTGGCCTTGCGCTTGCGCACGATAACCAACACCAACAATCGTTAGTTTCTTTTCAAAACCTTGACTAACGCCAGTCACCATATTGTTTAGCAATGCACGAGTAGTTCCTGCTATAGCAACGGCTGATTGACCAGCACCTGTCACTTTAACTTTCAACTGCGCATCTTCTTGCTCAACAGCAACATCTGCATGCGGTGCTAACTCAAGCTCACCTTTAGCACCTTTCACTTTGATCAAGTCAGACGCAAGATTAACTTCAACACCAGATGGGAGATCGATAGGAGCATTTGCAATTCTAGACATACAAACCCCCTTAGCTAACTGTGCACAAGATTTCACCACCAACACCAGCAGCGCGAGCCGCTTTGTCAGTGATTACACCTTTGTTAGTTGAAACTACAGCAATGCCTAAGCCGTTATTAACAGCAGGGATTTCATCAGCTGCTTTATATACACGAAGTCCTGGCTTGCTTACACGATCAATTGCCGTAATTACACCTGAACCTTCGAAATAACGAAGGATAACTTTCAGTGCTGGCTTGCCGTCAACTTCATCAGCCTCGACACCATCTATAAAGCCTTCTGCTTTCAATACTTCGGCTATAGCTCGCTTAATTTTTGATTTTGGCATACTCACACTGAATTTTTCAGCTTTTTGAGCATTGCGAATACGAGTCAACATATCCGCGATAGGGTCAGTCATCATAACTTTTTTACCTATTCTAAACGCACTTAAGGCTAGCAATTGCTAGCACAGAAATGCTCACTATGTTTAGTTGTTAGTTTCTAGAGTGTTTTTTCTCTTAATAAAAGAGAGAACTACCAGCTAGACTTAACAACACCAGGAGCGTAACCCTTAAGGATCACTTCGCGAAGACGGTTTCTTGATAAACCGAATTTACGATAATAACCATGCGGACGACCCGTCATTGAACACCTATTACGTTGTCGACTTTTCGAACCATCACGTGGCAATTTTTGCAATGCAATCATCGCTTCCCAACGCTGATCAAATGACATTGTTTCGTCACTCACCGTTGCTTTAAGCTCTAAACGCTTTGCATGATATTTTTTATTTAATTTTGTTCGCTTGGTATCGCGAGCAATCATTGATTTTTTAGCCATTTTTTAACCTTTATCCAACAACTTGCTTATGCAGCTGTTTTTAATGGGAAGTTAAACGCACGAAGTAGCGCTTCAGCTTCTTCGTTAGTTTTCGCCGTCGTAGTGATAGTAATATCCATACCACGTAGTGCATCAACTTTATCGTAATCAATCTCAGGAAATACAATTTGCTCTTTCAAACCAAATGTATAATTTCCACGCCCATCGAACGATTTTGGGTTCAAACCACGAAAATCGCGAATACGTGGAATTGATACTGAAATTAAACGATCGAAAAATTCATACATACGAGCACGGCGAAGGTTAACTTTCGCACCAATCGGCCAGCCATCACGAACTTTAAACCCCGCTACTGATTTTTTTGCTTTGGTTACAACAGGCTTTTGGCCTGCAATTTTTTCCATATCAGCAACAGCATTTTCAATTACACCTTTATTACCAATTGCCTCACCTAAACCCATATTCAATGAGATCATAGTAATGCGAGGGATTTCCATAGCACTTTTGTAATTAAACTGTTCTTGCAATTTAGGAACTACATTCTTTACGTAATATTCTTGCAATCTAGTTGTCATTTTGACTTTACCTTTAAAAAAACTTGTCTAGGGCGCGCAGTATACGACTATGCGTCGATTTTGCTAGCGTCAGATTTAAAAACACGCACTTTTTTTCCATCTTTGACCTGAATACCGACTTTATCAGCCTTATTCGTCTTGGAATTAAAGATCGCAATGTTTGAAATATGGATCGAAGCTTCTTGTTCAACGATACCGCCTGTTGCACCAGTCATTGGATTAGCCTTAGTGTGTTTCTTCACCAAGTTAACACCATTAACCAAGGCACGATCATTTGACAACACTTTCAATACGTCGCCAGTCTTGCCTTTATCACGTCCAGTTAACACAATAACTGAATCACCTTTACGAATTTTATTCATTATTCGATACCTTTATTTTTGCTATCTAGCTGGGAAGTACTTATAGTACTTCCGGAGCTAGGGAAACAATCTTCATGAATTTTTCACCCCGTAACTCACGAGTTACTGGGCCAAAAATACGTGTGCCAATTGGCTGTAGCGTTGCATTAAGCAGTACAGCCGCATTGCCATCAAAGCGAATCACTGAACCGTCTTGGCGACGAACACCTTTACGAGTGCGCACTACCAAAGCGTTATACACATCGCCTTTTTTTACTTTTGAATTTGGCATGGCTTCTTTAACACTTACTTTAATGACATCACCGATGCCTGCATAGCGGCGTTTTGAACCACCCAAAACCTTAATACACATTAGACGTTTTGCACCGCTGTTATCGGCAACATCTAATCTACTTTGCATTTGAATCATTGTTCTATTCTCCTGTCTCTAATCACTATTAAAACTAAACCACTACTAAACTAAACGGCTTTAGTAATAACTTTGACTAGACGCCAAGTTTTATTTTTTGACAATGGACGACACTCTTCAATAGAGACAGTATCACCTTCACCACACTCATTGTTCTCGTCATGTGCCAAGAACTTTGTAGAACGGCGAATAACTTTGCCATACAAAGGATGCTTTACTTTACGCTCTACTAAAACAGAAATCGTCTTGTCAGCTTTATTGCTAACAACTTTTCCTTCTTCAGTACGAGCTGTATTTTTTTCAGTTGCTGTATTCATAATATCTATTTCAACCACCAATTATGCTTTCGCTTCACGCGCTTGCTCATTTAAGAGCGTCAAAATGCGCGCGCAGTCCTTACGGATCTGACTGAAACGAGCACTATTCTCAAGTTGGCCCGTAGCACGCTGCATACGCAAATTGAACTCTTCTTGACGAAGAGCTGTCAATTCAACATTTAATTGCTCAGCATCTTTGCCGCGCAATTCAGCGATACGAGATTCTGACTTCTTACTTTTTGCCATGATTCTTGCCTCTCTTTATCTACAGACCACGTTTTGCAAACGTCGTCTTAAAAGGCAATTTCGCAGCAGCTAGTTTAAACGCTTCACGCGCAAGCTCTTCAGAAACACCTTGTAATTCATATAGCATTTGACCTGGTTTGACTTCCATCACCCAGTATTCAACACTACCTTTACCTTTACCCATTCGAACCTCTAGAGGCTTTTTAGTAATAGGCTTGTCTGGGAAAACTCGAATCCAAACGCGACCACCACGCTTAATGTGACGAGTGATTGTACGACGTGCGGCTTCAATTTGACGTGCAGTCATACGGCCACGGCCGGTCGCTTTTAAACCGAATTCACCAAAACTGACTTTGTTGCCAGTTGTTGCTAGACCACGGTTACGGCCTTTATGCATTTTTCTGTATTTAGTACGCTTAGGTAATAACATAATTCACCACCTTATGACTGTGTTTCAGTTACTGGTGATTCTTCAGCTTCAGTTTTCACTTCAGGGAAAACTTCGCCTTTGAAAATCCAAACTTTAATACCAATAATGCCGTATGTCGTTAAGGCTTCAGCCGTACCATAATCAATATCAGCACGTAATGTATGAAGTGGAACACGACCTTCACGGTACCATTCTGAACGAGCAATTTCAGCACCATTCAAACGCCCACTTACCATAATTTTGACACCCTTAGCACCTGCACGCATCGCAGATTGAACCGCACGTTTCATCGCACGACGAAACATGACACGTTTCTCAAGTTGTTGAGCAATACCATCAGCAACTAACGATGAATCAGTTTCAGGTTTACGTACTTCTTCAACAGAAACGTCAACACGGACACCAGTGATATCTGACAATGCATTACGCAATTTATCAATATCTTCACCCTTCTTACCGATAACAATACCAGGACGCGCTGTATGGATAGTAACATTTACATTTTGCGCAGGACGCTCAATAGCAACTTCACTGACAGCAGCATTTTTCAATTTTCCATCAAGATATTCACGAATCTTGAGGTCTTGCACCAAGTTTACTGAGTAGTTCTGATTGCTCGCATACCACTTTGCGTTATGCTCGCGAATCACGCCTAGGCGCATACCATTTGGTTGTACTTTTTGACCCATGACTATTGGCCTCCAACTTCATCAGACAGCTTCACAGTAATGTGGCTGCTACGTTTCAAGATTGCGTTGCCTCGACCTTTAGCGCGGGCACGCATACGACGCATAGTCGCACCTTCATCAACATAGCACTCTGAAACAACTAGGTCGTCGATATCGGCGCCTTCATTGTTTTCAGCATTGGCAATCGCTGATTCTAATGTTTTCAATGCTAATTTTGCTGATTTAGTTTCAGCAAAAGTCAAAATCTCAAGTGCCTGAGCAACAGACTTACCGCGGATTTTGTTCGCTGCTAAACGCATTTTCTGTGCAGAAATGCGGAGATTCTTTGTAACTGCTTGTACTTGCATAGCTATTACTCCTCTCTTAGCGGGCTTTTTTATCAGCGATATGGCTTCTAAAAGTACGAGTTGGTGCAAATTCACCTAACTTGTGACCAACCATGTTTTCACTGATCAAAATTGGAACGTGTTGACGACCGTTATGTACGGCAATTGTCAACCCAACAAATTCTGGCAAAATCATGCTGCGACGTGACCAAGTTTTAATTGGCTTACGGTCATTCGCGGCTTGAGCTGCCTCTACTTTGGTCCATAGATGATGATCTACAAAAGGACCTTTTTTTACGGAACGTGGCATCTGAGTCCTCTCCTAATTATTTCTTACGACGACGGATGATCAAGTGATCGCTGCGCTTATTGCGGCGAGTTCGATATCCTTTAGTAGGCACACCCCAAGGAGTACATGGATGACGGCCACCTGAAGTACGGCCTTCACCACCACCGTGTGGGTGATCAACTGGGTTCATTGCCACACCGCGAACGGTTGGACGAACACCACGCCAGCGCTTAGCGCCTGCTTTACCTAGTTTACGTAATGAATGTTCAGAGTTACCCACCTCACCCAATGTCGCACGACATTCAAGCAAGACTTTGCGCATCTCACCTGAACGCAAACGAATTTGCGCATAACGACCTTCACGACCGATATATTGGATTGATGTGCCAGCACTACGAGCAAGCTGACCGCCTTTGCCAGGCTTCATTTCAACGTTATGAATGACTGAACCCACAGGAATATTTTTCAATGGCAACGCATTACCAGGCTTGATCGGCGCCTCGATACCAGTTTGCACTGTATCGCCTGCACTCAAACCTTTCGGAGCCAAAATATACGCACGTTCGCCGTCTGCATAACAGATTAAAGCGATGTTCGCGCTGCGGTTCGGGTCATATTCCAAACGCTCAACTTTTGCAGGGATACCATCCTTGCTGTTGCGTTTGAAATCAATAACACGATATTTACGCTTATGACCACCACCACGGTGACGGACAGTGATGCGACCTACGTTATTTCTTCCATTTGTGCGAGTACTTTTGCTTTCTAACAAAGCTTTGTGTGGCTCACCCTTATGTAGCTCAGGATTAACAACACGAACCGTACCGCGACGACCCGGAGAAGTAGGCTTTAAAGTTACCAATGCCATAGTATTTCTCTTCTCTTAAAAATTCTTATCTATTAAATAAATTCGCTATGCTTAAGCTTGGAAGGCAGAGAAATCGATCTCAGTACCTTCTTTTAAGCGAACATATGCTTTTTTGGTGTCATTACGTCTACCGAACGAACGACCAAAACGTTTTGTTTTGCCTTTTTGATTCAAAATTCGAACCTGCGAAACTTCCGCTTCAGGAAAAGCCAGCTCTACTGCTGCTTTAACTTCTGCTTTTGTTGCACTTGGCACAACACGAAAAACAATCTGTCCGATCTCTTCAGAAATAACAGCTGTTTTCTCTGTTACCACTGGAGCGACTAGGACTTTATATAAACTTGCGTCTTTCATTGTAGTTTCTCCTCAATTTGCTTAGCTGCTTCAGAAGTTAACACCACATTTTCAAAACCAATTAAACGTACAGGATCAATTTCAGATACTTCCAACAAACCAACGTTATACAAATTACGTTGTGCTAGCAGCAAGTTCTCGTCAACATCATGTGTAACGATCAAAACATCTTCCAAATTAAGTTTATCCAAAGTGCTTTTAAGCTCTTTAGTTTTCGGTTCTTTAACTTTAATGTCATCAGAAACCAACAAACGCTCTTGACGAGCTAATTCTGCAAAAAGTGAACGCATCGCCGCACGATGTGCTTTACGATTCATTTTTTGTTTGAAATTCTCATTCGGCATATTTGGAAATGCACGTCCACCACTACGCCAAATTGGACCACGAGTCGTACCTGCACGAGCTCGACCTGTTCCTTTTTGACGGAAAGGCTTAGCGCCACCACCACTCACAGCAGAACGATTCTTTTGCGCGCGTGTACCTTGACGAGAATTTGCTTGATAAGCAACAACTGCTTGATGAACCAATGCTTCATTATAGTCAGCACCAAATACTGGGCCTTCCGCTTTTACTTTCTTAATCGCCATTAGCCTTCACCTTTACTTTTTTTCGCTTTGATAGAAGGTTTAATAACAACGTTGCCACCTTTAGAACCAGGCACTGAACCTTTTACTAAAATCAGGTTACGTTCGTTATCAACACGGACTACTTCAAGACCTTGTTGAGTGCGCTTCACATTACCCATGTGGCCCGCCATCTTTTTGCCTTTGAAAACACGACCAGGATCTTGACACTGACCAATTGAACCTGCTGAACGATGTGAAATAGAAACACCGTGAGTTGCACGCAAACCACCAAAATTGTAGCGCTTCATTACACCAGCAAAACCTTTACCAATAGTCGTACCCTGAACATCAACTTTTTCGCCTTCAGCGAAAACATCAATATTAATTTCAGAACCAACTTCAATTTCACCTGCTTCAGCACGGAATTCCCATAAACCAACGCCTGGCGCTACTTTTGCTTTCGCATAATGACCAGCCATCGCTTTTGTAACGCGTGAAGCACGGCGCTCACCAATCGTGACTTGAACTGCATCGTAACCGTCTGTTGCCACAGTTTTCACCTGTGTGACACGATTTGGCTCAACTTGCAAAACAGTCACTGGTACTGAACGACCATCTTCTTTGAAGACTCGCGTCATACCAACTTTTTGACCTACTAGACCTAATGACATGTCGCTACCCTACTAATTAACCTTGATCTCAACATCAACGCCAGCTGCCAAATCAAGACGCATCAGCGCGTCTACAGTTTTGTCAGTTGGTTCGACGATGTCGACAATACGTTTATGCGTACGAATCTCAAACTGATCACGTGCTTTTTTGTTCACATGTGGTGAACGAAGCAAGGTCAATTTTTCAATGCGTGTTGGTAAAGGAATTGGACCTTTCACAACTGCACCTGTTCGTTTTGCAGTAGCCACAATCTCTGCTGCTGAACGATCAATCATACGATGATCGAAAGCTTTCAGACGAATGCGGATCTTTTGATTTTCTACGCTCATAGGTGTTACCTATCTCTCTGTTACGTTTACTATAATTTTTTCAGCTTATGCAGTGATTTTAGCAACAACGCCTGCGCCAACTGTACGACCGCCTTCACGA
>CAZWHW010000032.1:0-18233 GCA_964633815.1 uncultured Gammaproteobacteria bacterium | reverse complement strand
CAATTGTGCCCACATTTACATGCGGCTTACTACGTTCAAATTTTTCTTTAGACATAAAATTAACCTCAAACGGTCAAATAGTTGATTATATTTAAAACAGGTTTTTGACTTACTGCTTCCTAGTGTCCACAGCAGTCGAAAATAGATGTGCATCATACTCATTTGACAAACAAATACAACTATTTCCTCAGGAAATTAAGCCGAATTTAATAGATTTTATATCACCCTTCTTTCATGCCAAATTCCATCTTTTATTAGTAACTCCCTTAAATAAGTGAAATTATCCAGCAATACTTCACAAATACATGCTCCATTTCCAAACTCATAGCTATTACGTACGCATTAACTATTACACAAAGTATATAAGAAAGGGAGAACTGGTGCCCACAACCGGAATTGAACCGGTGACCTCTTCCTTACCAAGAAAGTGCTCTACCGACTGAGCTATGTGGGCTAACTAATTTGCAATCAAATCCAATTAGAGTTCCAACCGCAGAGCTATAAATACATTATCAAAGAAATAAAATGGAGCGGGTGATGGGAATCGAACCCACACCATCAGCTTGGAAGGCTGAGGTTCTACCGTTGAACTACACCCGCTTAACAAAAATTTTCAGCTGCATCATTACTATAGTATAGACAGCTAAAGATTTGAGCAACCGTTCTCAACAACCAGTAATTTAGCCGACATCTCAATATCATTAAAGCATTTAATGGTGGTGGGGGCTGGATTCGAACCAGCGTACTCAGAGAGAACGGATTTACAGTCCGTCGCCTTTAACCACTCGGCCACCCCACCAATATTAAAGAAGGATAATCTTTGTAATGCCGTTTGGAGCCACCAGAGGGATTTGAACCCACGACCTACTGATTACAAATCAGTTGCTCTACCAACTGAGCTATGGTGGCCTACCAAACGAGCGCGCATTTTATGGTTAGAATTATCATTGCGCAACTGCAAAAATAAAAAAAATGCCTTTTCTTGATGTTTTTATAGTGAACTTATATCAAACAAAGAAAAAGTTTTATGCACTAGTTTGACACTGCTGCAGACCTGCACTTACAGAACTCTCTCCCCAATCAATTCCATCAAGAGAAGCGATCTGAGCTTCTGAAGTCGATGACACCAATTCAAGCCAATAATTTTTAGGCAATTGTGTATTTTCTTCACGAATATGTGCAGCAATATTTTTTTCTCGAAATTTCAACTGCAATGCTGACGCTGATGCAGACTTTGAATAAATCCCCAAGGAAACGATATAAGCACCATCTGCATCACGTCTGTGAAAATGATCACTAATACCACTCTCTGTCAATTTTTTGCGAGCTGCAACCGCTTCCGATGCTCCAGTAAAGGGACCCACAAAAACCCTTGACGCTATTACTCTAGTAGGCTGACGTTTAATCAAATCATAAGAAATAGAAAGATCTGATAAATGCTTACTTGCCGCATTAACCCGCGTTTCACGTAAAAAAGGCCCAATGCGAAAACATTGATTAACACTGCTCAGCGTAGCAACTGAACCATCTTCCTGACCTTGTTCTTCCTGCCCTTGTTGCCCAGGTAAACTAGACGAATCAGGAAGATTGACAACTTCTGTAACTGCTTGCTCGTCAAGCAAAAAACGAATCTCTTCATAATTAATTTCTGGATCACTTGCATATCGTAAGTTACTGGTCTCGATATCTGTCGGCAGCAAATATAACACTACATTTCCTAGCAAAAAAAAAGCAGCAATTAAAATTATCACTCGCATTCTATTATCCTGTTTAACCCTCGCATAACAACATTTGCATCATACTCACATTCTAAGCTAGTTGCACCTAGAAAGAGCTCAGCAGCACCACCACTAATTAAAATGTTTACTAATTCACCGTCTAGCTCTTGCCTGATTTTTTCAACCATGAATTCGACACCACCAACACAAGCGGATATTACGCCTAATTGAACACACTCGCTGGTACGAACACCCACTAATTTCTTAATTGGAGCAGCTTCAAATCTATTAATGCCATCCGCTCTTGATAACGATTTTGCTGCCAATTGAAAACCTGGCAAAATAGCACCGCCTAAAAAGTTATTGTCCGCATTTAACACGTCAACAACCATTGCCGTTCCACAATTAATAATAATTACAGCATCTTGCGGAAAAACCTGTCTAGCACCAAGTACAGCCATCCAACGATCGACTCCAAGTTCAGATAAAACAGCATAAGAATTTCTGATACCCAACCGTTCTCTTTCAACCTTCGAAAAATAAACCTCTTTATGCCAATTTTTTTTTGAAAAATCAAACAAAGCAGCCTTTGCCTGCTCACCTGCAACATTACTCGCTAAAACCTCCGTAGGACTGCTGACTAATAATGTCGACATTAGTTGAGCAAACTCACTCTCAGAGCCAAAACACTCCTCAATAGCAACATTAAACTTCTGGTGATGCGTAATGGCTTTAGCTTGAACTGTCTGCGGAAGCTTTTCTGAACCCTGAATCAGCAGCCATTTAATCCGAGTATTGCCAATATCAATTAATAATCGCACAACCAAACACCTCAACCGGCTCGCCGTAGTGAATAAGAAGAATCACTAATTTTTATCTGCTTACCCTTGTCATTTAATAATAACAAACCCTGATCATCCACACCCTGCATAATACCTGTCAGGATTTCTTTTTCAGGTGCAGATTGTTTTTGAGCACAAACCAATTCACCTCGAAAATGCGCCAAATGATTCCAACGCTCGTGAAAGTCAGCAAAGCCACTTTGTGAAAAATCGGCAAACACCTGCACCCACTTTGAAATAATATCCGCTATCATTTTATTTCTATCAACCTGAGTAATACCTTGTTGATACAAATCTGTCCAAGGTAAATCAGTCGCCTTGTTACTTAATGACTGCTTAACATTTAAACCCAAACCAGCGATCACCTTACACTCTTGACCGGACTCTACATTCAAAAGCAAACCCGCAAGCTTATGTTCTTCCAGTAATAAATCATTCGGCCATTTAATTGTGACTGGCAAATCAAATTTTTCTTTTAAATATTCAGCCACAACAACAATCAATGCTAATGACAATGCCGGTAACTGCTCAGGAACTTGCCTATACACCCACGCGCATGAAAACATCACATTGCTGCCAGCTGTGGCATGCCAAGATCGTTCTAAACGCCCTTTACCAGCCGTTTGCGATTCAGCAATCACTACCCCAGCAACCGCTGACCCAATATTCATATCACTCAAATAGGTTTGCGTTGAATTAATTTCAGAAAATACCTGAATATCCTGTAGTCCGATATGTGTTTGAGCCAAGCACGACATATGCTGATAAATTTCTACTGTATCTAAATCAGTTTTCATAGACATAATTTTGCCATGCTTTTAAGTAAGAATATCAACAAAATTTAGGATAAAATACCTTACGATTTATATATCTGTATCGTTAAATTACAAATTCTACAGCCTGTGAATATTACTAGAAACTCAACTCGCGCAATTGATGTTGGCCAACAAACTATTGGTAACGGCAACCCAATCCTTGTTCAATCCATGTGTGCAACTCGCACTCAAGACATTGATGCAACCATTGAACAAACCAATGCACTGCATGCAGCAGGCGCTGGTGTGGTCAGAATTGCAGTTGACAACAAACAAGATGCCCAAGCCCTGATTGAAATTCGCCAACAAACCGAAGCGACATTATCAGTAGACTTACAAGAAAACTATCGCATGGCGGCATTAGTTGCCCCTTATGTAGACAAGATCCGGTACAACCCAGGCCATCTATATCACCACGAAAAGAAAAAAACATGGCAAGAAAAAGTGCACTATCTTGTAGATATTGCTAACGATAATGATTGCGCTATGCGTGTCGGTGTTAATTGTGGCTCAGTTGACCCAGAAAAACTTGAGAAATATGCTGACAAAAACGACAGCATAGCTCCGATGCTGGAAAGCGCATTAGAGCATTGTGAATTCTTAGACAGCATTGGATTTTATCGCTACTGTGTTTCACTAAAAGATTCTGACCCTCAAACTGTCATTGATGCCAATATTCGTTTTGCAGAAGCTCGTCCTGATGTGCCATTGCATCTTGGTGTCACAGAAGCTGGCATGCCACCAATGGGAGTTATCAAAACTCGTATTGCATTTGAACAATTAATCAGCAAAGGCATTGGTGATACTGTTCGTGTATCACTAACCTTACCCAACAAAATTAAATCTGATGAAGTCATCGCTGGACATGACATCATTGATGACATCCATGCAGGTAGAGTCCGGAGTGTTGTTGCATTTGATCCTGACAAATTAAACATCATTTCATGCCCTAGTTGTTCACGCGTTGAAAATGAAGCTTTTATTGAGCTTGCCCAAGACGTAAAAGAAATGACCGAATACGCTGAACAGCACAATATCACTATTGCTGTGATGGGTTGTCGGGTGAATGGCCCTGGAGAAACAGATGATGCTGACTTAGGCCTATGGTGTGGACCAAAAACAGTGAACCTCAAACGTGGTGGAGAAAAACTTGGCGCCTACCCTTATGACAGTATTTTAGCCAAACTCAAAACTGAATTAGATGCCATTATCGAGCAAAAAAATTAAATATTTACCAACATTCTAACGACCGTTAAGTTTGCTGAAAATTAGTCGACAAATTCATTATTTTTCTATTTTTTTGTTTCTTTTAAAACCATGCTAAAAGCTGCCAGAAACTTATGACTGACAACATAAACATTCAAGACTAAAAAGCGCTTGTAACAGTTGTTAAGTTTTCTAAAAGAATACTATTGTTGAGCAAAAAATGAGCCGGTTATATCAACATCGACACCATCACACTCACCCTCACCACCAACATCTCCTTGCGCAGTATTGCCATCAACGACACCACTGACATTTATTATTCCAGAGCATCCATCTTCATCAATCGAAAGAGATCCATTGAATCCTCCATTACTACCAATAACTGCGGTGAAAACTTCATTCGGATCATCACCTGCAAATGTAATCGTGTTATCTGGGCTTACGATAATCGTAATATCTTCCTCAAAACTTTCGCTAAGAGGTAGTAGCTGCGCACTTGCTTCACCGGAGATAGTCCCATTGTAAGTTCCCACCAATTCATTTGGCACTGCACCCGCCGCGACTTCAACATTATCCACCGATGTATCTGAACCACCGCATGCAGACACTAACAACAAAGTAGAGC
Source organism: uncultured Gammaproteobacteria bacterium (assembly GCA_964633815.1). GTDB lineage: Bacteria > Pseudomonadota > Gammaproteobacteria > Arenicellales > Arenicellaceae > CALKZN01. The sequence goes on along the minus strand of CAZWHW010000032.1, from coordinate 13,027 downwards.
ATACTAAAATATAGCGCAATTTTTTATTAATCATCTCTTAATTAACATTAACTTGTTATTATAAGTTAATGTAGTTTATAAGAAAATATTCAATAATAAAACTATCATTACAAGAATAATCGCAGTCATTAAACCGCCCACTCGTATAAAATCAGTCACTTTATAGCCAGCAGGGCCCATAATCAAAGCGTTAACTTGATGAGTTGGAATTAAAAACGAGTTTGAAGCAGCTAAAGCAACAGTTAAAGCAAACATAGTTGGGCTAACATCTAAGCCAACCGCCATCTTAATCGCAATAGGCACCAACAAAATGGTCGCCCCTACATTTGACATCACTAATGTGAATGCGGTTGCTAAAGCTGCCAAGAATAATTGCACAGCCCAAGCAGGCAAGCCTTGCATAAGTTGCAGCATCCCACCAGCCAACCAATTAGCTGTCCCTGTCTGACCCATGACCAAACCTAACGGAATTAGCGAAGCCAATAAAAAGATCGTTTGCCAACTAACCGCTCTATAGGCTTCATCAATATTCAAAACCCCACTAATTAACATCCCAACCGCTCCTACCATGAGCGACAAAGACAAGGGCAATTCACTAAAAAGCACCAAACTAATTGCTAGCAAAAATGAAATGCCAGCGTAAATCAATTTATCTGGCCTAAACGTTTCTTTTGGGAAGTCTGTTACGATCGCAAGATCAGTATTGCCTGATAACTTTGTTAAGTCCGTCCAACGAGCATGAGCAACCACTGTATCACCCGCCTGAAAAACCAGCTCTGACAAATTTTCATCAATAATAGTATCTACTCGATATACTGCCAAAACTCGCATACCATAATGTCGCCTAAAATTAGCTTGACCGATTGATTGACCTATCAATTTAGAATCAGGCGGAATAACGGCTTCGATAATTCCCGCATTGCTCTCGCTTAGTTGCTCAGAAAAATCATGCATCACAGGCCTAACTTTTAACTTTCGGGTCGCTGCATATTCTTCAATTGCCACTTTTGAGCCCATGATTGCCAACACTGAGCCTTTGTCCATCATCATATCTGAAGATGGAATGATTCGACGATCGTTTCCTGTCTTAACACCTAAAATCCAACCAGCTCGACCATAAGAGTTTAAATCGTGCAAAGTATTACCGATTAATCGACTACCCTCTTGAACTTCCACTTCAAACATACGCCCATCAATTCCATAGACATCCTTAAAGTGTTGCAAGCTTTGCGAAGCTCCTGAACTTTTTTGAGTAACTGGCAAGAGCTTCCGGCCTAGAACCAAAAAATAAAGCACACCAACTGCCACTAAGCATAAGCCTATTGGCGTGACATCAAATAAACCAAAGGTTTGCATTGGCGCAACATTTTCTGGCAAGCTTTCATTGGCATTTTGCAATAAATCATTCAGAAGTATTAGTGGACTAGAACCAACCATTGTCACAGTACCGCCCAAAATCGCACAAAAACCCATTGGCATTAATAATCTACCTACAGGTATACCTGTTCGACGTGAAATTCTATTCACTACTGGCAAAAACAATGCCGCCGCACCTATGTTTTGCATAAAACTTGAAATATAAGCCACAACAATGGAAATAGTGACCATGATGCGCTTCTCAGTACGCCCAGCATATTTCAAAATCAATGCAGCCAATTTACCCATCACGCCAGTTTTATCCAAACCAGCACCAATGATCATTACCGCAATAATTGAAATCACCGCATTACTAGAAAACCCAGAAAACAACCCCTTTGGATCAATCAACCCTGAATAACCCGGTATGGCCGCACTTAAGCCAATCAATACCATGATAATAATGCCGGCAACATCCACTCGCACTACTTCTGATACGAAAAGAAAAATAGCTAACGACAACAAGCCTAGAACTGCAACGATTTCCCATGTTAAGCCCAATTCTTGCATCTGTTGTCTACATTCACATCAGCTTTTAAAGCCTAAATTTTAGCATATAAATATGCGTTTACATTCGTAAAAGCGTCATATACCTGCAAAATAAAACCAAAAAAATCATACATTGTTTTTGCATTATCATGCTAGGATTTTAACGTTTGAACATTTTTAAAATAATAATATGGATTTGAACCCTCACGCCATAGCAACAATGCTATTAACAGTTGTCGCACTAATACTTTTCAGTCGCGAACAAACTCCTTTAGAATCATCAAGTTTACTTGTAATTGTTGTACTCGCAGTTGGGTTTTCAGTATTTCCATATATTGACAGCACAGGGCAAGCCTTAGATCCTGCAAAATTCTTTGCCGGCTTTGGTCATGAAGCCTTAATTGCTGTCTGTGCCCTCATGGTTGCCGGTCATGGCTTAGTACGCACTGGAGCTCTTGAGCCCATTGGACGTTTACTGGCCAAAATGTGGTCATTCAGTCCAATGCTATCTTTGCTTGGCACACTTTTGACCGGCGCGATACTCAGTGCATTCATCAATAATACGCCAATCGTCGTTTTACTCTTGCCTATTTTAGTTTCAGTGGCAGTAAGAACCAACACCAATGCCTCTGGCATTTTAATGCCTATGGGTTTAGCGACTTTATTAGGCGGCATGACCACCACTATTGGCACGTCTACCAACTTACTAGTTGTCAGCGCAGCAAAAGATTTTGGTATAAATTCATTCGGCATTTTTGACTTTGTTTTGCCAGGCAGTATCGCAGCTGGTATTGGAATACTCTATTTGTGGTTAATTGCACCATTAATCATACCAAAGCGTCTTGCAGTCATGCCGAATACTTCGCCACGGGTTTTTACAGCCCACCTTTTAATCACTAAAGGCTGCTTTGCAGCAGATAAATCTCTCAGGGAAGTTCTGGAAAAAACCAATAACCGTATGAAGGTAGATCGAATCCGTAAACCTGAAGAAACTTTCACATTACCTTTTCCTGACGCCCAAATTAAAGTAGGCGATCGCTTATTAGTGCGCGACACACCTCAAAATTTGAAGGAATACGAAACATTACTTGGTGCAACACTTTATAGTAAAGATATAAAAGTCGATGAAGCACACCCTTTGACCGAAGACAATCAACAACTAGCGGAATTAGTTATTGATCGCGGCTCCCCCATGGTTCGCCGTACCTTAAAAGATATTCGCTTTAAAGATACATACAATACTGTAACTCTAGCCATTCATCGTCGTGGTCGAGCATTAGAATCAATGCCCCAAGGCATATACAACGTCTCGCTTAAAATTGGTGATATCTTATTAGTGCAAGGAAGCAAAGAAAATATCGAAGCCCTGAAACAACGCAATCAATTTTTAGTCCTTGATGGAACCACAGACCTACCCGTCACATCCAAAGCACCAATCTCTCTTGCCATCATGGCAATGATTGTATTACTTCCCATCAGTAATATTGCACCCATTAGCATAAGCGCTTTACTCGGGGCATTATTAATGATTGCGACAAACTGTCTCAACTGGAAAGACGTAAAACGCTCATTGAGCACACAAGTTGTTTTAATTGTTGTCGCCAGTTTAGCCCTTAGTTATGCACTAACAAAAACTGGCGCCACAGACTTTCTGGCACTCAGTTTCATTCAATTAACCAATGGGATGTCGCCTGCCTTTGTACTCAGCGCGTTAATGCTGTTAATGGGGGTTTTGACTAATATCGTATCTAACAATGCCGCCGCTTTAATAGGCACTCCGATTGCTATCAAAATTGCACAAACACTTGGCGTGCCAGTTGAGGGCTTCATCTTAGCTGTTTTATTTGGCGCCAATCTCAGCTTCGCAACACCTATGGCTTATCAAACCAATTTATTAGTCATGAATGCAGGTGGGTATACATTTGGCGACTTTGTCAAAGTGGGACTGCCATTAGCCTTGGTGATTTGGGCTGCCCTGAGTATTATTTTGCCGATTTTTTATTTATAAAAAAAAGAAACTAACTACCAGAGGTTATAAACTCTCTTGCCAAATCGATTCTTTAAAACCAAGTAAAGCAACACCTTCGCCAACCAAAAACGGCCGTTTAATCAGCATACCGTTATTGTTTAATATAGCTAAAGCCTCATCTTCAGTTAATGTTGGCAATTTATTCTTCATATCCAACTCACGGTACTGCATTCCTGAGATATTAAACAACTTCTTAATCTCTCCTTGAGAGATTAGCATCTGTTTCAGTTCAGCCATGCTTGGTTGCTGCTGACTTATATCGAAAACGTCAAATGCAATTTCTTTTTCATTTAAAAATTTAATTGCCTTACGACAAGTCGAACATTTTGGGTATTGATAAACTTTCATTAGAATTATTCAAAGTCAGAAGTGAAAAGAGAATCATTGATTCTCTTTGTTAAACTCATAATGACAAACTTCAATCATACTTCAGAATCTATAGCAGTTTTTTAATAGGCGAATAAAAAACTACAATGATTGATAATAATCCATCAATATCTTAGCCACTTCTGGGCGTGAAAATTCTGGCGGCGGCGCAATACCTTCACCTAGCATTTCTCGCACCTTAGTTCCAGACAGCAAGATAAAATCTTCTTTAGTATGGTCTGGCACATCGCGCATCATCACAACTTCTTTTAATTTCTTTGAATAAGCCGTGTGATCAGCATTAAAAATTTCAATTTCTAAGGCATTTTCAGGAACTTGTTCAGCAAAAATTGTTTGCGCATCAAATGCGCCATAATAATCGCCCACTCCAGCATGATCACGACCAACAATTAAATGAGTTGCGCCCATATTTTGTCTAAATAAAGCATGCAACACTGCTTCTCTAGGACCAGCATAAAGCATATCGAATCCGTAGCCAGAAATCGTTGCCGAATTGGGAATAAAATAATGATCAACCATCGTTTGTATAGCATCATTTCTCACGTCTGCAGGAATATCTCCCTTTTTCAATTTACCCAACAACATATGGATAATACAACCGTCTGCATCCACTGCTTCCATCGCCATTTTGCACAACTCTTCATGCGCACGGTGCATTGGGTTACGCGTTTGAAATGCAACAACTTTCTGCCATCCTGCTTGTTGGATCTCTTCACGAATTTCATAAGCTGTTTTAAATGTATCCGGAAAATCAGTCGCAAAATAACTAAAATTCAGCACTTGAATGCTGCCAGACACTACAAAAGAACCTTGCGAAGTAAATGCAGACACTCCTGGATGTTCAGAGTCCGTTGTTGCATAGACTTTTTCAGCAATAAACGTGATCTCTTCATCTGACAATTGTTCAATGTTTGCAACTGTTTGAATAGCAATGACTGGATTACCTTCTACATTTGGGTCAAGTAATGCGATTTCACCACCAACTTCTATACCATCGATAGAAGGCAATAAATTAGCCACCGGTGTTGGAAAGAACACCTCATCTGCAGTTGTCATATTTTCTGCTACCGATAACAAATCTGCTTTATTCATAAAGCCTTGCAAAGGAGTGAAATATCCACTACCTAACATAACAGCATTGGCTGCAGTGGCTGAGCTTACTAATACTTGCGGTAAACCAGAAGCGCTATCTGCAAGCGCTAGACGTTGCTGCTCATCAGCAACATACAAAGGAATCAGTTGGTCTGCACCATGTGGCTTAATCATGCTAGTTATCAATGCGTTAATTTTAAGGAAAACGAATTATAACCAAACAATCTTAATTACAATAAATAATATTATTTTCGATATATATAATTTTTAATTATATAGCTTCGATAACACTTCAATCCCTTGCAGATAACCTTGCTTACCTTGACCTGATATCTGCGCAACACAAACATCCCTGATCACAGATTTTTTACGAAAATCTTCACGCGCATGAACATCTGAAATGTGCACTTCGACAGTTGGAATTTGGCAAGCACTGATTGCGTCACGCAACGCAATCGAATAATGAGTTAAACCACCTGGGTTCATCACACAGCCTTTAGCAATTTTTCGATGAGAATGCATAAAATCAATAATCTGTCCTTCATGGTTTGATTGAAAAAATTCCAGATTGATCTTTGTACTCACTTCATAAGCTTTAGATATCAACCATTGATTAACATCATTCAAACTTTCAGAACCATAAATCTCTGGTTCTCTTTCACCTAACAGGTTCAAATTAGGCCCATTGATAACAAGAAAATTCACGATGCCTCCGGTGGCTGAACAGCTTTTTATTAACTAGAAGCCGTTAATCTAGCACCTGTCTGCAAAGTTGACAAACTTGCTATCATTTCTTCAGCGGTGACATCCGTTCGCACTATGCCATTTCCAACGCCATCTAATAAAATAAAATGTAACATCCCATTAATGTTTTTCTTGTCATGCGAGACTAGCTCTAACACTTTATTCGGTTCAATTTCTAGCAATTCTGGCAACGGAAATTTATCCAAAGCAGCTTGCGAAGTTTGATATTCATCATCAGATAACAAACCCTTTTGCCACGAAATAAAATTCGCGCATTTCATGCCATATAATACCGCCTCTCCATGATACAAACCTTGATAAGCATGAATAGCTTCCAAAGCATGCCCAATTGTATGACCATAATTCAACAATCGACGCTCACCATTCTCAAATTGATCATTAGCCACTATATCGGCCTTAATTCGGCAACTCGAGGCGATAATATCTAACAATAATTCTTCATCATCTAAGGCAACCATATCTTCATAGCGCTCATTCATGACATCAAAAATACGCTTCTCCTTAATAAAACCATATTTAATACCTTCAGCCAAAGACGACACCACATTGCGTTCAGGCAAGGTTGCTAAGAAGCCAGGATCAACAATCACCATTTTAGGCTGATAGACCCTACCAACCAAATTCTTACCAGCAGGCAAATTCACTGCAGTTTTGCCACCAATCGCCGAATCCACCATAGCCAACAATGTCGTTGGAATCTGAATGACATCTACACCTCGCATAAAGGTCGAAGCAACAAAGCCGCCCAGATCGCCAACAACGCCACCACCTAGTGCCAACACCACAGTGGATCGATCACAGCCAGAATTAACCATCACCGTCCATAATTCTTCAGCATAAGAAATATTTTTAGCAGACTCATCAGCCGGCACGACATGAGTTATCAAATGATAACCCGCTTCGCCAAGTTGATCTAAAACCGGTTGATAATGCTCCAAAATCGTTGTTTGCGACACTACAAAAAATTTTTGTCCTTGATTATAAGGCGCCAAAATATCAGCAAGTTGATTACGTAAACCATAACCCACCTCAATGGAATATGGATAATCATTTAAAGCAACAGGAATAGAAATACTCATATAAAAATTCGTTAATTAAACTACTAATTCAGCTATTTCGTCGGTCAAAGCATCCATATCAACTCGACTGATTACATTGCCACCAAACCAGATCTCAGCGGAATACACCGCTTGCGCGACCAGCATTTCCAAACCATTAACAGTTTTTGCTCCGGCCGCCTCAGCTTCTCGCATAATCAAGGTTTCAGCAGGATTATAAATCAAATCAACTACCGCTTTAATCTGACTAAAATCTGCACCAGACATCGCTGAAGCATCCACATTAGGAGACATACCAAGCGAAGTAGTATTGATAAGCAAATCCAAATCCGCTCCAGACAACTCTGAGAATTCGACAATTTCAGTGCTTACATTTGGATTCAGCGATTCTATAAACATTGACAAGCGATTAGCTTTATCTAAAGAACGGTTTGCAACTTTCACAGACTTTACATCTCCATCCGCTAACACTGAAGCTACTGCTTGCGCACTTCCTCCAGCCCCCAAAATCGCACATTTAACTCCGTTCAATTCAATCGCATGACGACGCAATAAATAGGCAAAACCAGACACATCTGTGTTGTAACCAATCAATTCGCCATGACGCAGATAAACGCAATTTACTGCATTCAATCGTTTCGCTTTGGCATCGATTTGCTGCAAAAACGGTAAAGCAGTCGCTTTATAGGGAATCGTTATATTAATTCCATCAAAAGCACCCGCAGCGAATCCTGCAAAAAAATCTGCCACTTTAGTTGGCTCAACTTCCACCGCGCGATAAGTTGAATCTGTTCTGCCCAACTGACGATAAATCGCCGCATGTAACTGCGGCGATAAACTATGACCTAACTTCTCACCCAATAAGGCATAAGATCCCATGACAACCTCTTAGTGATTCTTGAAGTCTAAGCCGCCACATTTTTAGAACGACGACTACTCACTGCACTAGCTAGTTGTCGCAAGATAGCATCAGTACCATCCCAATCAATGCACCCATCAGTAATACTCTGACCATAGGTTAATTCTTCACCTTCAACCACTTTCTGATTACCACCAACCAAATGAGATTCAATCATTACACCGAAAATACGATTTTCGCCATTAATGATTTGTCTAGCTACATCATCAGCTACTTCCGCTTGACGTTCTGGTGTTTTATAGCTATTAGCATGACTAAAATCAACCATGATATTCGCTTTCAAACCTTGAGACTCAATTAACTCTCCGGTTGAATGAATATGCTCGGCTGAATAGTTCGGTTCGATTCCACCTCGCAAAATTACATGACAAAATGGATTGCCTGCACTATTAAAAATTGCGGTGCGACCGTCTTTAGTCACTGATAAGAAGTGATGAGGATTTTTTGCTGCACCAATCGCATCGACTGCAATTTTGACATTGCCATTCGTGCCATTTTTGAAACCCACAGGACAAGAAAGACCCGAAGACAACTCTCGGTGGCATTGGCTTTCTGTTGTTCTTGCACCAATCGCACCCCAAGCAATTAAATCAGCTGAATATTGAGGCGTAATTAGGTCTAAATATTCTGAACCAGCTGGCAAACCTAAATTATTAATATCCAGCAAGACCTTCCGTCCAACGTTCAAACCTTTGTTAATGTTATATGTACCATTAATTTCTGGATCATTAATCAAACCTTTCCAACCAACTGTAGTACGCGGCTTTTCAAAATAAACTCGCATAATAATCACCAGATCATCAGCCAACTCATCTTTGATTGTTTTCAATCGCGCCGCATATTCAAGAGCTGATTTCGGATCATGAATTGAGCATGGCCCAACAATCACAACTAAACGATCGTCATTGCCATCCAACACTTTTTCAATATCACGTCGACCTTTGGCTGTCGTATCTGCTGCTTTTTCAGAAATAGGCAACACATCCAACAACTGCGCTGGCGTAATCAACTCTTTTTCATCAAGAATTCTTAAATCATCAGTATTTTTCATATCATTAACTGTTTTTGGCCTGTTCTACATCAAGCCTTTAATTAAACCAATGAATTGATTATATCAAGATTAAACATTCATTTGATACGACATATTGATGACAATCATCGATTTTTCTCATAAAACCAGTTTAATTATCTTCAAGCCAGACTACCTACCCAATCAATCAACACAATAATTATTGTGTAATCGCAATAGATAAATCTCATTAAATTTTTCGTCAAACGGTTCTGTAAATTTTTGTTTTGAATTCAAGCTTGAGCATTAATTTTTACGTTTCAAATTAAGATTAACTTATTAATTTTTTGGGATTATTTTACCTGCGCTTGTGTCTTCTTAATCTATTGATGACATGAAATGTCTTTACTAAACGTTTTTATGAGGGCTTTTAAATGCTTTTGCAATCCCACCTTATGCGGTACTTGCTTACTTTAAAATTGATAGTTTTAGCTTTATTTGCCTCGACGGCAAATGCTCAGCAAATAACCAACCTGCCAGACTATGTTATTGCCAAATTTGGCACCCCACCCTCTATCCCAAACGGACCGCTCAGTTCAGAAGCGCAAGAAGCATTAGATCGAGTTGTAGCAGATAACTTGGATCAAGCAAATTGGAAACCCAGCGATAAAGGTGCACTCGATACACTCGCCAAATCAAAAGACCCTCGCTTAGGCTGGATTATTGTCGATATGATGCGATTTTCATGGCGACCAGAATTTAGCAATGCTATTGCAAACTTGGCTATTGAGTTATTGGATATCAATATAAAATCAATTCGCCACCGAGCAGAAATCACCAACTATTTAATCGCTTGGGATATGCCATCATACCCGGGATATCTAAATCAAAAACGTACGATTTACACAAACTTCAATCCAAACTGGAATAAAATTTTCACAGAAGGCAACATTAAATGGCACTTAGTGGCTTGGGGCGGTGTGGACATCGATGCTCGCCCATACGACACAACTGACGAAGTCTGTAACTGCATACCTGCAGCCGACAACCCAAAAGTTAGTTCTGCTGAATCGGCTAGCTGGCTCAAAGATGATGATATTGTTTTCGGCATCGGGATCAACGGGGAATACCGCGCTTATCCTCGTCGTATAATGGAGGTCCGCGAGATGGTGAACGACACACTGGGTGGAAGAGACCTTGGCATTCCTTATTGCACTTTGTGCGGCGCAGCGCAAGCCTATTTCACTGACGAATTACCAAAGGGCGTTGAACGTCCGATCCTACGTACCAGCGGATTACTAATTCGGTCCAATAAAGTCATGTATGACGTTCGCAGCAATTCGGTATTTGACACGTTTCGAGGTAATGCTGTTACTGGCCCACTTGCTAAAATTGGCTTGCACCTAAAGCAAACTTCTGTAGTCACCACTACTTGGGGAGAATGGAAAACTGCCCATCCAGAAACCACCGTTTTAATTGAAGAACTAGCTCTCGGTCGCGACTTCAACCTACGTAATACGCGTGACGCAAACGGTCCCATATTTCCTGTTGGCGATATTGACCCGCGACTACCTGTGCAAGAAGATGTCATAGGCGTTCTAACAAAATCTGGTGTGCCCGTTGCCTTTCCTAGAGCACAAGCCTTACTTAGTTTAAAAAACGGCAAAAAAATCAACGTTGAAAATGTACAAATCGTGCTTGCAAGTGGTGGCCTTAAAGCAATTGATATTGATGGTAGCGACCTAGGTAGTCATCAAGCTTTTTGGTTTGCATGGTCGCAGTTTTATCCAACGACCAAAATATGGAAGGGATGAATAAACATTTGAATTCTTTCAGCCTCTCGTTTACTGCAAAATTTAAAATAATGCAGGTTTCGCCTATAAACTTTCATTTATTTTTCATATCAAACATTGATTCAATCTAACATCTAAATTTTAAACGAGTAGAATGAGCATATGTCCTCATTCAACTCATCATCACCCAGGTTTAGGTTATGGAAAGCGCTGAACGAATACTGTAGCGCGAACATAGCTAACTTTTGCATCAAACGTTCATGATCGAACAAACCAAACAACTACTCAATTCCACTTTTGGCTACGCAGATTTTCGCGGTCAACAAGCCGACATCATTCAAAACAGTTTAAATGGCAAAGATGCTTTAGTGTTAATGCCAACAGGTGGCGGCAAATCACTCTGTTATCAAATTCCAGGTATCATTCGAGATGGCATGGCCATTGTTGTCTCGCCACTCATCGCCTTAATGCAAGATCAAGTCGCGGCGTTACAACAACTTGGAATTCGTGCCGCTTTTCTTAACTCAACGCTATCTAGTGAAGAACAATATGAATTGTTAAACGCTATTCGCAATGAACAAATTGACATTCTCTATATTGCACCAGAAAGGCTACTAAAACCAAACACACTCAATAGTTTTCAAACGATTGCCTTATCACTCATTGCGATTGATGAAGCACACTGCGTCTCACAATGGGGGCATGATTTTCGTTCTGACTATCTTGGCCTAGCGGTTTTAGGCGAAGTTTTTCCAAATGTGCCTAGAATCGCCCTAACAGCAACTGCTGACCAACGCACTCGCAATGAAATCTTAGAGCGTCTAGCCTTAAAAGAACCAGCCATTTTTGTCGACAGTTTTGATCGACCTAATATTCGTTATATTGTTCAAGAAAAAACGGATGGTCGAGCACAGTTGATCAATTTTCTGCGTGATCATCGTGACCAATCTGGCATCATCTATTGCATGTCACGCAATAAAGTGGACTCAACTGCAGCTTGGTTGCAAGAACGCAAAGTCAATGCACTGCCCTATCATGCTGGCATGAGCAAAGAGCAACGTGCCGAAAACCAGCGCCGTTTCATTCATGAAAGTGATGTTGTAATGGTGGCAACCATTGCCTTTGGCATGGGCATTGATAAACCCGATGTGCGTTTTGTCGCTCACCTTGATTTACCCAAAAACATTGAGGCGTACTATCAAGAAACAGGCCGTGCAGGTCGTGATGGTGCACCTGCTATTGCATGGATGATTTTTGGCTTGCAGGATGTGGTTCGAATCAGCCAAATGTTGCAAGAATCCTCTGCTGCTGAAGAACATAAACGTGTGCAACGCAGCAAGATTGATAGCATTCTTGCATGGTGTGAAATCACCACTTGTCGCCGCAAAGCTCTGCTTGAATATTTCGGCGAAACCGCTGAACCCTGTGGCAATTGTGATGTCTGCTTAAACCCACCCAAAACATGGAATGCCACCATCGAAGCACAAAAACTCTTGTCTAGCATCTACCGAACAGGACAACGTTTTGGGCTTGGCCATGTAGTGGATGTTTTGCGTGGTAAAGCAACAGACAAAGTCCATCAATTCCAACATGAGAACCTATCGACCTTTGGCATTGGCCAAGATCGCAGTTTAAGACAATGGAAATCGATTGCTCGTCAATTGATCGCGCAAGGATTCATTCGCGTCAACCAAGAACGCTATGGCGCATTGGAACTCACTGAGAAAAGCCGCCCACTGCTCAAAGGCGACATTAGGCTCTTCCTGCGCGAAGACATGCTTGCTGCGAAACCCGAAAAGAAAATCAAAAAGCAAAAATATGGCAATGTCAGTGAACAAGACCGCGTTGTCTGGGAAGCATTGCGCGCTTGTCGCAAACAACTTGCCGATGCCCAAGGTGTGCCGCCATACCATATTTTTCATGACGCAACGCTAATGGAAATGATGGAATATCGTCCCAAAGATGCCAGCGAGCTGCTCACATTAAATGGTGTCGGAGCCGTAAAACTAGAAAAGTTTGGACAAGAATTTTTGAATGTAATTTGTCAATATTCAAATTAAATAAGAATGA
>CAZWHW010000031.1:0-19238 GCA_964633815.1 uncultured Gammaproteobacteria bacterium | reverse complement strand
ACTTCAGACATACGAGCACGAGTCGTGTAGTCAGAATATGCTGGAAGTGCAACTGCCGCCAAAATACCAATAATCGCAACAACGATCATCAATTCGATTAGTGTGAAACCCTTTTGAATGGTTTGTTTCATTTGTTTAATAGTTTTCATTTGAAATCTCCAAAAATAATAATAAAAATAAGTTGTAGTAAAAAACTTTCACTTTAGCACTGATTTCCACATTCAATGCTGAGTTGGTAATAGGTTAAGCAAACAGCGTGCCAAAATAAATAAAAGTTCATAAATCTAAGGTTTTGGCCACTTTTTTATTTATTTGTCTAAAAGAATTAATCAAAACTGACAAAAATTGTCACTTTTTTATTAATTAAAGTCAATTTTTGTCAGTTTATATCGAAGTGAGCGAAATGAGATGCCTAGCAATTTCGCTGCTTTGGTTTTGTTGCCACCTGTTTTTTCTAGTGCATTCTGAATAGCTTCTTTTTCAGTTCGCTGCAGTAAGCTGTCAATGTTGTCTTCAGAAGTGTTTATGTTTTCTCTTTGAATTCTTTCGGCGTGGAATTCATTGTCCAGCATCAAATCATCTGCTTGGATTGTATTAGAATCACTTAATGCGCAAGCACGTTCCAGAATATTTTCAAGTTCACGTACATTGCCAGGAAAAGAATAACTTTGCAGTGTGTCGAGTGCGTCGCGAGATAAAGCAGTTTGTATTTCAGGAGAGCGTTGATTTAATTTATGAATGATATGTTCAGCTAACACTCCGATATCTTCTGGTCTTGCTGCAAGGCTTGGCATAGATAGAGGGATGACATTGATTCGAAAAAATAAATCTTCACGAAACTTTTCTTGATCAACAAGTTTTTTTAAATCTTTATGGGTGGCGCTTAGAATTCGAACATCAATGTCTTCTTCAATGCTTGAGCCGATAGGTCGAATCTTTTTTTCTTGAATGGCACGTAGTAATTTAACTTGCATATCCAAAGGTAGGTCAGCGACTTCATCTAAAAACAATGTGCCAGTGTGTGCCGACTGGAATAAGCCTTGTTTGTCGTTAACAGCGCCAGTGAAGCTGCCTTTTTTATGTCCAAAAAATTCACTTTCCATCAATTCTGATGGAATAGCGCCACAGTTGATCGCAATAAAAGGTGCATTTTGCCGAGTGCTTTTTCTGTGGATTTGCCTAGCAGCAAGCTCTTTACCACTGCCGGAAGGACCATTAATGAAAACGGGAGCTTGGCTGCGGGCAATTTTGTTGATCGTTGTTCTGATCGTTTGCATCGCATCAGATTCTCCCAACAAGGTATTTTCTGAACTTAGGCTTGGGCTGATGACATTTGATAAATTAACACCTTGATCAAGAATGCGTTTGAGTTCGGCGGACATGACTGGCTTTGAAATATAATCAAAAGCACCTTTTTGTAGGCATTTAACAGCAAGGTCAACGTTGCCGTGCGCAGTAAATACAGCCACTGGAATGTCTGGGAAATTTTTGCCAATATATTCAATTACATCAAGTCCGGATCCGTCAGGTAAATTCATATCGGTGATGCACATATGAATATGTTCATTTGTCAATTGATGTTTTGCTGAACTGTAGTCTTCGGCAGTTATTGTATGATAGTCGAATCGACTAATCATGATGGATAACATGTCACGAATATCCTCTTCGTCATCGATTAATAAGATTTGTTTATTGTTTGTAGCCGTGTTCATGCTGATTTAGTTATTACTATGTTTATTAATCAGAATTTTGTGGTGTTGATCGGCGTTTGGTGTTTGAAAAAAACATAATTTTAAAACCATTGCCATTATTGTAACGTTTATGGGAGATGAAACTCAGGTTGAGTTCGCAAATTTGTTGGCATAAATATAGACCAAGACCAGTACCACCTTCATTTGCCTTGGTGGTGTAAAAAGGTTCAAACAGACGGTCAGAAGCTTCGATAGACATTTTTTCACCGGGACTGAAAACTTCAATCGCTGCGTTTTTACTTTCATCGTTGATGCTTAGTACAATTGGATGTTCTTCACTACTGGTGCCATGATTGATGGCATTGTCGAATAAATTTGTTAAGACTTGTTTTAGATGAGATTGAGAGAAGCGAATGAAAACAGGTTCATTAGGTTTGCTTGAAATTTTGATATGACTATTATAGGAGTCGCCTTTGGATTCAATATAATCTCCTAAAAACACTTTAGACCACAAATTTAGATCAAATTTTTCAAGATCAGCTTGTTTGCTGTGACCAATAGCTAATACATCCTCAATGATTTGATTGATTCGTAAAGTGTTGCGAGAAATTGCGCCAATAGTTTTAATGTTATCTTCGTTTTGCTCGGAAGTTTGTAATAG
The DNA here is from genome assembly GCA_964633815.1 of uncultured Gammaproteobacteria bacterium. Taxonomy (GTDB): domain Bacteria; phylum Pseudomonadota; class Gammaproteobacteria; order Arenicellales; family Arenicellaceae; genus CALKZN01. The sequence continues at coordinate 16,886 of CAZWHW010000031.1, read as the reverse complement.
CTCAATTGCAGTCATCATAGAAGTCAAAGGATTGCGAATTTCATGAGCGATAGCAGATGCCATTCTTCCCATGCGTTCCAAAGAGTACTTTTGTGCCTGTTCACGGAGTAAGGACTCAGTGAATAGCGTGATTTTGGAAAAATTGCCTTTGGTCCCAAGTTTCGAGAACAGGACATCGATGTGAGGTTCATCTGGTGATTTTTCTAAGATAGCATTATCTGGTACTTTACCTTTGATCCAGTTTTTCCATAATTCCTCCAAATCTGTGCTTAATTGATCTAAATCTTGGATGCCAAATGCGTGTTGAAGGTTAAATAAGCGAGCAGCAGCGGGATTGCAAGTTTCGACTTTGCCTTTATCGCCTATAACGATTACGCCTGTGTCGAGGTTTTGGACTAATTCATCGTTGATGTCGATAAGTGCTGTCGATCGCGCTGACTCTTTTTTACTATCGATTTCTAAGTGTTTTGCTCGACGTGCAAGTAATGCTAAGAAGTAGCAGGTGAATAAAATTCCAACGATTTCAAGGCCAGTAGCGCTCCAATTAATATTGCCATCAGAAAAATATCGAAAGGATTGTTCAATCAGTGTTAATACAATAGCAAAGATTGCCAGAACAATGCCCAGACGTAAGCGCATGATCATTGATGCTGAAGCAATACAGATCAGCATCAACAGTGGCGCGGTAGCGGCTGAAAACTCTTGAGTGCTGGCGACAAGCGTAATAGAGGCAATATCTAGTGCGAAGAATAAAAATGTGATGTCTTTTAAAGGCTGTTCTTTGTCGGTCGTTGTTATGTATTGCACAAAGCTATAAACAATCACAATCCAGCAATAAATAGCAAGATTGCCGCTTTCTTCTATGGTTGAGCCATTAAAAAAAATGGAGAATAATGCGCTACTAGCGATGAATACCTTAAGGCATATATAAATTCTCAATGCCAATAGCATGTCTTTAGTCCATGCAGTTGGAAAATAATCCTTTTCAATAAAGGCCGGCTGGTTTTTTAAAGAGCTGAAACTCATAAAGGAAATCGCTTTCATTATTGTTCTGTTTTTACTACTCAATTCTAATCGACTATATCTCTAATTGACTATATCACGTTCGTGCTATAGACCAAACATCCACTCGAGAAGCGCCAGCGAGTTTGAGAATTTTTGCTAGCTCAGTGCAAGTTGATCCTGAAGTAACAACATCATCAATAATAGCGATGTGTTTTTTTTGAATGTGATGTCTAACGGAAATTTTTGTTCGAAAGGTGTTTTTAGGCTCTTTGATTCGTTTTTTTTGATTTAGCTTGGTTTGTTGTTCAGTGAATTTAATTTTTTCAAATACACACAAATATGGGATGCCTGTTTTTTTGCTTATTAGTTGAGTTAATAGTAATGATTGGTTATACCCGCGATCTATAAAGCGCAAAGGATGGCATGACACATATGTTAGTAATTCTGGATTTGGCCCAGCAAAGTTTCTTGTCGCCTCAATTATCGAGTCTGCAAAGAAGTGAATTGTATGTGTTTTGTTTTGATATTTAAGTGCTTGAATTAATTCTGGAAGAGGGTCGATATAAGCAAAGGGGCTGATGCAGCGCTCCCAATGTCGTTCAGTTGACAAGCAAAAACCACATAATTGTTCAGTAGTAGTTAGTGGGGTGCTGCATTTTCCGCAGCTAGTAGAGATGTAGGGTAATGCAGTGTTGCAGGCCTCACAGCAATGCTTTTCATTGCTTGTTAGCGGCATTTGGCAAAGCATGCATTTGCTTGGAAAAATGTATGAAACTAGGGTAGTGAAAATTGACATACGATGACCTCCATATCATCAAAAAAGCTTAACCATTATTGTTGGGCAAGTGAGAATTCCCAACCATTAAATTTTATCAAAAAATAGAGCGGTAATATAGATGAATATTCTTGATGATAGTGATCAGCTATGTTAGCGTTCGATTGCGAGAAAAGTAGCTTAGAGTTAATAACAAATAGCAAAAGCTCTATTTATTTGGTGTTATGAAAAAAGCGCCAATATAGGCACTTTTTTTTAGACAATTTAGACAGTAAAAGATCACCTAATTAATATAGCTATCGCTGGAGAGTCATCCAATGGTCTTAAATATTTTGAACGCTATTCAAAGACGTTTTGTCAAAGCGACGTTTGCGATAATAGCGCTGTTGTTGAGTTTTTTTTCTCAACTTGCATATGCTGCATATGAATATGATTTCCCTGAACAAAAAACTCAAATTGGACGCGAATTAACGGATTTACATCACTTTGTATTCTATGTTTGTTTAGCGATCATGGTTTTTGTCACAGTTTGGATGTTTTTTTCTATCTTTGCTCACCGTAAAAGTAAGGGTGTAGAACCAGCAAAATTTAGTCATAGCACTACTTTAGAAGTCATTTGGACTGCGATTCCTGTTTTGATTTTAATTGTTATGGCAGTGCCAGCAACAAAAATGTTAATCAAAATGGAAGATACTACTAAGTCGGATATCACAGTGAAAGTGACAGGCTATCAATGGAAATGGCAGTATGAATATTTGGATGATAATGTCGATTTTTATGCGACTAATTCAACGCCAAGAGAGCAAATTGATCAATACAATAATGACTCTCCAATACCTTTTGATGAAAACTATTTACAACAGACAGACAATCACATGGTGATTCCTGCCGGCAAGAAAGTACGAATCTTGTTAACAGCGAATGACGTTATTCATGCTTGGTGGGTTCCACAACTTGGTGGGAAAAAAGACGCTATTCCAGGTTATATAAATGAAATGTGGATTCGAGCGGATGAGGATGCTATTGGTACATATCGAGGACTTTGTGCCGAGCTTTGTGGAAAAGATCATGCATTCATGCCAATCGTAGTTGATGTGGTCTCACCTGAAGATTATCAGATATGGTTAGACGCCAATGCCGGTGTTGAAAGCGATGAATTAAAAAGTGTTGCGCAAGCTAAATTAACGCAAGCAAAACAACCTGTTGCTGCTGCGCAATAGTTAAATAAGAAAGAATAGAAACGAGGTTACATATGGCTCACAGTACTCCTACTGGATTTAAGCGTTGGTTTATGTCAACTAATCACAAAGATATTGGCACATTATATTTGTGGTTTTCATTAGCTATGTTGTTCTTAGGTGGCGCTTTTGCGTTAGTCATTAGAGCAGAATTATTTGAGCCGGGTCTACAATTTGTTGATCCGCATTTCTTCAATCAAATGACAACCATGCATGCTTTAGTTATGGTTTTTGGTGCAGTAATGCCTGGTTTTGTAGGGTTTGCCAATTGGATGATTCCATTGCAAGTCGGTGCGCCAGATATGGCTCTACCACGTCTAAATAATTTTAGTTTTTGGATTTTGCCTTGTGCATTCACTTTGCTGATGGCGAGTTTTTTCGTTCCTGGCGGTGCACCTGCTGCAGGTTGGACCTTATATGCGCCTTTAACTATTCAAGGTGGTATGTCAGTTGATATGGCGATTGTTGCAATTCATATGATGGGTGTCTCATCCATCATGGGTGCAATTAACGTAATTGTTACGGTTTTAAATATGCGCGCGCCAGGCATGACATTGATGAAAATGCCATTGTTTGTTTGGACTTGGTTGATTACAGCGTTCTTGCTGATCGCTGTTATGCCTGTATTTGCAGGAGCGGTGACTATGCTATTAACCGATCGCCATTTTGGTACGGCGTTCTTTGATCCTGCAGGCGGTGGTGATCCCGTCTTGTATCAGCATATCTTCTGGTTCTTTGGGCACCCCGAAGTATATATTATGATTTTGCCAGCCTTTGGCATTATCTCGGCAATTATCCCAACCTTCGCGCGAAAACCTTTATTTGGTTATAGCTCAATGGTTTTCGCTACAGCGGCGATTGCATTCTTATCGTTTGTTGTATGGGCGCATCATATGTTCACAGTTGGCATGCCGCTACAGGGCGAATTGTTCTTTATGTATTCCACTATGTTGATTGCGGTGCCAACAGGCGTCAAGATTTTTAATTGGCTATCAACCATGTGGCGAGGATCAATGACGTTTGAAACGCCAATGCTTTATTCAATAGCTGTTGTTTTCTTGTTCACGATCGGTGGTTTATCTGGAATTATGTTGGCAATCACGCCAGTGGATTTCCAATATCATGACACTTACTTTGTCGTGGCACATTTCCACTATGTATTATTTTCTGGCGCTGTGATGGCAATGATGGGCGGGGCCTTTTATTGGTTGCCTAAGTGGACAGGCCATATGTATAACGAATTTCTAGGCAAGACACATTTTTGGTTAACCACTATTTTCTTTAATATCACCTTCTTCCCGCAACATTTCTTGGGCCTTGCCGGCATGCCACGAAGATATGCGGACTATCCAACGCAATTCACTGAATTTAACCAATGGTCATCATATGGTGCATTTGGTTTGGGTCTTACACAGTTATTGTTCTTGTACATCATCATTAGTACGATTCGTGGTGGCAAAAAAGCAACTGATGAAGTTTGGGAAAATCCTGAAGGCTTAGAGTGGACAGTGCCTTCACCTGCACCGTTCCATACGTTTGAAGAACCTCCAGTAGTTAAATAATGCCAAATTTAATTAAGCATACTTTTAGTACGTAATGGTAATGAAAAAGAAAAGTAACGTTATCCTAGCATTCGTGTTTGGTGCTTTGGCATTGTGCTCTTTTGCTGCCACTATTGTGCTCAAAGGTGGCTTGGTTTAAATGGGTATTAAAATAGTATGAATCCTCAACATCGCACTACAGCATTTAAAGCAACTATCGCAGCTATTGCGATGTTTGGCTTTGGTTATGCTTTGGTGCCTTTATATGAAGTTTTTTGCGAAGTGACAGGTTTTGGTGGCAAAACTGATGTCGTTGCTACAAATGATCAAGGCCAACAAGCTGAAACTTTTGTTATCGACGAAAATCGTTTAGTCAGATTGCAATTCACTGGTCATGCAGCAACACCTTTGCCATGGGATTTCAAAGCTGAAACATTCCAAGCTGAATTAAAACCCGGGCAACTTTATGAATTTTATTATGTTGCTAAAAACAATGGTTTGACGGATGTGACTGCGCAATCTACATTCAATGTAACACCTGCTTTGGCAGGCGGTTATGTCAAAAAACTCGAGTGCTTCTGCTTTACTCAGCAAACATTAGCGCCAGGCGAAGAGCGACGAATGCAAGTGCGTTTATTGGTTGACCCAACATTGCCCGATAATATTAATGAATTAACCTTAGGCTACAGTTTTTTTCAGGCGAAAAACGTGGCACTGAAATAATAGAAAGTAATAAAAAGAGGAGTGACAAATGTCTAGCTCAAATAAAGATAGTTATTATCTGCCAAGTGAAAGTATTTTCCCGTTTTGGGGTTCACTGACACTTTTCATCATCGCTTTTGGAGCGGCCAACTTTTTAAATGAAAATCAAATCGTTTCTGGTTCCACTGTTTTGGGTTTGGGTTTTTTATCGCTTTTTTGTCTGTTCTTTTTATGGTTTAGAACAGTGATTTATGAAAGCCCAGAATACAATCTGTATGTAGACCGGTCGTTTCGGATGAGTATGGGATGGTTTATTTTCTCAGAAGTGATGTTTTTTGCTGGTTTTTTTGGAGCACTTTATTATGTGCGACAATTGGCGGTTCCTTGGTTAGCAGAAACGGATTTATTATGGCCTGGCTTTGAAGGTGGGTGGCCGACTGCAGGACCAACTGGTGAACAACATATAGGTGCTGATACAGCAATCACTGCGGATGGACAATTTGCTCATATCGGCCCTTGGGGTTTACCATTGCTTAATACTGCGTTGTTATTAACATCAAGCATAACCTGCACGATTGCGCATCATGCCATTGTTGCAGGTCAACGAACTAAATTTAATTTTTGGTTGGGATGTACTTGGATTTTAGGTGCGATTTTCTTGTTTTATCAAGCAGAAGAATATATTCACGCATATCATGAGTTAGGCTTAACACTTGGTACTGGAGTCTATGGTTCGACATTCTTTTTGTTGACGGGCTTTCATGGTTTTCATGTAGCCATGGGCACATTAATTCTTTTCATTATTTGGCTGCGCAGTGTCATAAAAGGGCATTTCTCGCCAGAGCGCCATTTTGGTTTTGAAGCGGCCGCTTGGTATTGGCATTTTGTTGATGTCGTTTGGGTTGGTTTATTTATTTTTGTTTATATTCTTTAAAGCAGAAATATAGTAAGAAAAAAGGCGCTTTTTATAAGCGCCTTTTTTGATATTTAGGTCTAGTCTTTGGAGTTAGATTTTACTGATCTCTTTGATCAACTTCTTTCTGGAAATTGGTTGGATTAAGCGATTCACTCGGGTTTAACCAACCCATTTCTTTGCTCAATAAAATGAAGGCAAATAATACTATCCAAATGCCAATACGCCACGTTAAGGAACGTACGAGTTTTTTCTGGTTTTCCACCCCATTTTTGGGTGTTTTCAGCATATGATACAACCCTTGGAACAGAACAAAAACCATAAGCAGGAAAATGATGATGATGACAATATTCATTTGTATAACTTGCAGTATATTTTTTCATAGCAATTATAGAGCATTGTCATGAATAAGGTGTCACAAAAAAGGTTATTGTACTTTGGCGCTTTGTTAATCACCCTAACAATGGTTTATTTAGGGATATGGCAACTTTCAAGAGCGGAACAAAAACAAACTATTAAAGACTTCGTGATTGCTCAACAATCACAGCATGTTAACTTGAATCAAGAATTGTTGAATGAAGATATGCTTTATCAATCGGCGGCGGGACTGGGTCAATTCTTGCCGGAACATGTAATTTTAGTGGATAATCAGGTTTATCAAGGGCAGGTTGGCTATCATATTATTGCTCCGTTTCAGCTATCGAATAATAAACAGATTGTTCTAGTGAATGTTGGTTGGGTAGCTGTTGGTGAGTCGCGTGAAGTCAAGCCTATTATTGAATTGCCGCAGACACAATTGGAAATTTCAGGACGTTTACAAAAACCACACGCTAAGCCACCTCTATGGCTTGAGAAATATAAATTAGTGCATCAAGAAGTATGGCAGTTTTTGCCAATAACCGAATTTATAAAACGTAGTGCTTTAACTGTTGCACCATTACTATTAGAGCTAGATGAAGAGTTTTCGGCTCTCAGTCGTTATCCACGTCAATGGCGTGAATATGATGATAAGTGGATTAATCGTCATAAAGCCTATGCTTTGCAATGGTTTAGTATGGCGATTGTGTTTATCTTGATGTGTTTGGTGTTAAAATTTCGTTCTCGCCGAGAATGATCAACAATCGCATATTTATGTCATTAAAAAATCATGTTTAAAGAAAAAAAATGGTCAAACCGCTTTCAGTTAATATTGTTGTTTGTGATTTTTCTCGCGCCATTAGTTGGTGCATATTATGCTTTTCACACGCGTGATGTTGGCTCATTTGAGACAGTCAACAAAGGGGAGTTTTACCCCAAGCCTCAGGACTTGGCAGATGTGGATTTCACGATCACTGATAATGCGGGCAATCAACAGCAAGAAAAGTTTAACGACTTTGCTAGTCGTTGGTATTTAGTGGTTGTCGCGGATCATGGCTGCAATGCAGTGTGTGAAGCTAATCTAGAAAAAATAGCCTATGTGCGTGTTGTGCATGCGCGTTACACTGGGCGTATTATTAGTGCTATGGTACATATTGGTTTGAGTGCAGAGCGTTCACAAAGTTTGATTAGCAACTTTGGTTTAACTGGGATTTCGTCGCAGAATAACGACAATTTTCAAGAATGGCTTAAACCGTTCTATCAAGCGCGGGGTCAGAATGAATTTGACGCAAGTCGGATTTATATGATTGACCCACTCAAGAAACTCATGATGTCATATCCAAGTGATGTTTCTCCATTAGATATTTATGAAGATATGAAACGCTTGCTAAAAACCTCAAGAGTAGGTTAAATGCAATCCTGAAAAAATGGCTTATTAAAGTTTGATAATTAATGAATAACTCCCAAACGAGTAAAAATAATATTGCCCTGTTTAATGAAACGGTGCAGCAGTATTATGATCTAACTAAGCCACGAGTGGTGATGTTGATTGTATTTACGGCTTTTGTCGGCATGTTGTTGGCTGTGCCTGGTATGCCTGATTGGATGTTAGTTTTTTGGGCGTCATTAGGTATTGGTTTAGCTGCATCTTCAGGTGCGGCGATGAATCAAATTATCGATATGCAAGCAGATGCCAAGATGGCACGTACCCAGAATCGGCCACTTCCTCAAGGCCATGTGAAAGTTTGGCAAGCGGTAGCTTTTGCGGTGTTTTTAACTGTAGCTTCTATGCTGATATTAGTAAAATTTGTTAACCTACTCACAGCTATTCTGACCTTTGCTTCAATGGTTGGTTATGGTGTGATTTATACCGTATTTTTAAAACCAGCTACGCCACTGAATATTGTCATTGGCGGGGCGGCTGGAGCAGCGCCGCCTTTGCTCGGCTGGGTAGCCATGACGAATGTCGTTAGTCCTGAAGCTTGTTTGTTGTTTTTGATTATTTTTACTTGGACTCCACCACATTTTTGGGCGCTAGCCTTATATAGACGTGAAGAATATGCCAAGGCAGATGTGCCAATGTTGCCCGTTACGCATGGCGAACGTTATACATTGTTGCAAATTGTGCTTTATACCATTGTCATGGTTGTTGTGACGTTGATGCCATTTGCAATTGCTATGTTTAGTTTGATCTATTTAGTAGCGACCTTGGTGTTAAATGCTGTTTTCCTTAAATATGTGATCACTTTGTACTCAAATTATAGTGATGAATTGTCAAAGAAAACCTTTATCTATTCTATTCAATACTTGGCATACATATTTGCTGCCATGTTGGTTGATCACTATGTATCACCTATATTGGGAATTTAGCCAGAGTTAAGGTGCTGGATAGGTATAGCTCGCGTGGATTTTTTCTATTTCTGCATAGAGTTCTTGGGGGGGGTGCACGTTTAAATCGGCAATATTTTGTTCTAGTTGACTAAGCTTGGTTGCGCCAATGATGGTGCTGGTGACGCAAGTTTGTTGATAAACAAATGCTAAGGCCATTGTTGATAATGATAGATCGAAACGGTTTGCAAGCTGGGCGTATTTTTCTATTGCTGCGACTGCAGCTGGTTTGAAATAACGTTGGTATTCTTTAAATAAGGTGCAACGTGCATTCTCTGGTTGTTGATTATTTCGATACTTTCCGGTCAATGTGCCAAAACCTAAGGGTGAATAAGCCAATAAGCTAAGATTTTCTCGGTGTGACACTTCAGCTAAATTTAGCTCAAAGCTGCGGTTTAATAGATTATATGGATTTTGAATCGATACGATTTTCTCCAAGCCCATATTTTCAGCAATGTGTAGAAATTTCATCGCACCCCAAGCAGTTTCATTTGATATGCCAATGGTGCGTATTTTGCCTGCTGTAACAAGCTCTGATAATGCCAGCAAGGTTTCTTCAATTGGAGTCTCGTCAGCATTTTCATCATGCTGATAATTTAAAGAGCCAAAAAAATTGGCATGTCTGTCCGGCCAATGTAATTGGTATAAGTCAATAACATCGGTTTGTAAGCGTTGCAGACTATCTTCAATAGCTTGACGTATATTGGCTTTATCTAATCTGGCTTTACCCGCGCGAATATGTTTGATTCTTGAAGGTCCAGCAACCTTGGTGGCAAGAACAATATTGTTGCGTTGATTGGATTGTTTTAACCATTTGCCAATGATTCTTTCTGTATCCCCATACGTTTCTTTTGACGTCGGGATAGCATACATTTCGGCAGTATCAATAAAATTGATGCCTTGTTCTAATGCATAATCTAATTGTTCAAATGCTTCAGTTTCAGTGTTTTGGCCGCCAAATGTCATGGTGCCTAAACAGATTTTACTTACTTTAATATCTGTGTCGCCAAGTAATTGATAAAGCATAATAGAATGAATTTAATTGGACAGTATTTGCTTAGTTTTGTTCAGTTCTATGAATACTCAGAGCTTCTGCCAGAGAGTTGTAGCCAACAGTTTTCTCAGCGAGTCCAGTAATGATATCTCGAATCATCTTTGGTCCATAGTAAATCAAACCAGAATAAATTTGCACATAGTCCGCACCCGCAAGCATTTTTTGCCAAGCATCGTCTGCGGTTTCAATGCCACCAACACCAATGATTGGGACCTTTCCTTGCAGGTGAGAATAAAATTCAGCAATTATATCGGTCGTTTGTCGTTTTAAAATCGCGCCACTCAAGCCGCCAGTTTCATTTTTGTGATCGCTTTTCAGGCTATCAGGTCTCGCAATGGTCGTATTAGTTGCGATTAAGGCATCAAATTGATATTCGATTAATAGTTCTGAGATGATTTGGATTTCTGCTGAACTGAGATCGGGAGCAATTTTCAGGGCAATTGGTTTGCGAATATGTTGTTCGGCCGATAATTTATCGCGTTCTTCGCTTAAAGCTTTTAGAAGTTGCATCAAGGGTTCTTCACCTTGCAACTCGCGCAGTGATTCGGTGTTAGGCGATGAAATATTCACAGTGACATAATCAGCTTTAGCATACACTGCGCGTAAGGCTTTAATATAGTCATCTACTGCATTGTCATTACTAGTCAGTTTGTTTTTGCCAATATTGATGCCAGCAATTGCCTTAGTTTGAGAATCTTGGTTGAATGGTTGAAAGTTCAACAAGAAATTCTGGATTCCGCCACTATTAAACCCCATACGGTTAATAATGGCACGATCTTCGGACAGACGGAACATGCGCGGTTTATCATTGCCGGGTTGTGGCAGCGGTGTTACGGTGCCCATTTCAACAGCACTAAAGCCTAGCGCTGCAAAAGCTTGAAAAGCTCGCGCATCTTTGTCTAAACCTGCTGCTAGACCAACAGGATGCGTAAAGTCTAAACCCATGATTGAAACTGGTAGCGTAGGTACTTTGTTGCCATAGGTGGACCAGATCAATTTCCGCAATAGAGAATTTTTGCTGGCAGTGGCTAAAAAGCTCACGCTGAGATCATGTGCTTTTTCTGGCTCAAGTTTAAACAGCAAGGGTTTTAATAGTGAATACATGTTTTTCTAAAAGGTTGCTTACGTCTTTTTTTTGTATTTGCTTTGTTCGCGTTTGCCATACAAGCTACTGCGTCGTTTTTTTGGATTATGCCCTGAACCATGCTTATTTTGACGAGATTTGCTTTTTTGTATAGAAGTTTTCACAGACGAATGCTGAAACTCATCCGACATGACAATACGCCATTCACCTTCAGCAAGTTTGCCGAGTCGGACTTCGCCGATACGTACTCGCTTTAAGCCAGTAACATCCAAGTCGACCGCTTCACACATGCGGCGGATTTGACGTTTTTTACCTTCAAGTAAAATGATTTGCAATTGTTCTGGATTGATTTGTTTCACTTTGGCACGTTTCAGTGGCTTGCCATCAAGTTTTAAACCAAACTGTAAACGAGAGATTTTATCCATGGTGATATCACCTGAGACTCGAACCAGATATTCTTTTTCTATTTGGTTGTTCTCGCCAATGAGTAGTTTTGCAATACGTCCATCTTGGGTCAATATCAGTAGACCTTGCGAATCAATATCTAAGCGCCCAGCAGGTGCTAAATTATGTGCTCGAGCTAGCTCATAATCGCTAACAGGAATCTTGCTGCGATCTATCTCAGAACGATTTTCTTTGCGCACCAAGCGCACAGCTGGAATATAATCATCTTCTGCTTGGCTAGACACATAGCCCACAGGTTTGTTGAGCATGATCGTCAAACGACTGTTTTGTTCTTGTTGAGCTCGACTAGTTAATTCTATCGAGACACTTTCGGGAAATTTGATTCCCAAGGTGTCAACGATTTCTCCGTCTACTTTAACTAAGCCTTGCTCAATATATTTATCAGCTTCACGGCGTGAACAGATGCCACGTTGTGACATTAGTTTTGATAATCGCTGGAGTTCAGCCATATTAAAATGATTAGATTTTTGTCAATTGTTTTGCAAGACCAATATATGCACCTGGTGTCATTTCACTCAAGCGTGCTTTGACGTTTTCAGGCAACTCCAAAGTAGCGACAAATTCTTGCAACTCAGCCTGGCCAATATTGTCTTTGCCACGTGTCAATGCTTTGAGTTTTTCGTATGGCTCAGGAATATCATAGCGGCGCATGACAGTCTGTATAGCCTCACCTAAAATTGCCCAGTTTTCATCTAGGTCTTTCGCTAGTGTCATTTCATTGATATCAAGTTTACTAATTCCTTTCAAACAGGCTTCCATCGCTAATGTTGTAAAGCCAAAAGCGGTGCCAATATTACGCTGCACGGTGGAGTCGGTTAAATCTCGTTGCCACCGACTTACAGGTAGTTTTGCTGCGAGATGTTCTAGTAATGCATTAGCTAAGCCAATGTTGCCTTCGGAGTTTTCAAAATCGATAGGATTGACTTTGTGCGGCATGGTGGATGAACCAACTTCGCCAGCAACGGTTTTTTGTTTGAAATAGCCTATTGAAATATAGCTCCATATGTCACGATCAAAATCTAGGATGATAGTGTTGAAGCGGCTTATAGCGTGATAAAGCTCGGCCATGTAATCATGTGGCTCAATTTGTGTTGTCAAAGGATTCCAAGTGAGTCCTAAATTAGTGACGAATTGTTTTGAGAACTCGGGCCAGTTGACTTCAGGGTAGGCTTCAATATGTGCGTTAAAGTTCCCAGTTGCGCCATTGATTTTGCCGAGAATTTCAACTCCTTCAATAGCATGAAGTTGGCGTTCTAGGCGGGCGACCACATTACGCATTTCTTTGCCCATGGTGGTTGGTGACGCAGGTTGTCCATGCGTTCGGGCTAGCATTGGAATATCTTGATACTTGTCTGCCATTTCTTGAATGGCGACAATGATTTTTTTAAATAATGGGACAATAACCTCATTGCGCGCATCTTTTAGCATTAATGCATAGGAAAGATTGTTGATGTCTTCAGAGGTGCAAGCAAAATGGAAAAATTCGCTAATGGCAGCGATTTCCTCAATATTTTGTGATTGCTCTTTTAAGAAATATTCAACGGCTTTGACATCATGGTTGGTAGTGCTTTCAATTTCTTTGACGCGTTCGGCTGAACTGACTGAAAAGTTGCTGATAATGGCATCAAGTTGCTTGATGGTATCATTTGATAATTCAGGCACTTCAGCAATATTGTTTTCTGTGGATAATGCTTTGAGCCATTCGATTTCAACCAAGCTGCGATAACGGATCAGTCCATACTCACTGAAAATAGGTCGTAAACTACTGACTTTGGCGGCATAACGACCGTCAAGAGTTGTCAAAGAAGTGATCGTGTTGTGTGGAAGATTTTTCATGATGGAGTAGCAAAAATTCAATATGTCAAGTTATCGATCTGCATTGCAGCAAGTAGTAACGGTGTTTTTATTCGTAAAAATAAATCAATACGAAACACAGCAATATTCTGGCGCGCAATGGTAACATATTGGTATTAAATCCCCTAGATAAAGCACTTAATGGCTGCAAGAATTGAATGATAAATTGGCAACAATATAGCAAAGCAGAGTTGCGGACTTTTTCAGTTGCAAGCTATCGGCAAGGTGGAGGGTCGCGTCCAGATGTATTTTTACTTGAAAAAGAGGGTGAGCAAGCTGTTTTAAAAGACCATGAGGGTATGGATCCAGCGTTTGCAAAATTTATTGGACCATTGTTGACTTGGCGAGAAGCTAAGGCGATGCGCCGTTTAGCAGGTGTTTCAGGTGTTCCAGAATTGCTATTCTGTCCGGATAAGCGTTCATTATTGATGGAACATATTAATGCTAAGCAAGTCGTGAATGTGGCTGTTGAAGAATATGCCGCGAAAGAATATATAGACGATTTACGAGCTTTGATAGATCGAATGCATGCAAGCGGAGTGGCTCATGGTGATTTGCGTAGTCCAACCAATGCATTGATTGATGAACATGGTAACGCGGCTCTAGTCGATTTTGTCGCCAGTTTAGGTAAAGGCTCGAAATTGAATTTCTTCAACCGCTACTTGTTTAATAAAATGTGTTTGGTTGATATTTCAGCAATTACCAAGCTAAAAAAGCGTATAGCTCCTGACTTACTCAATGAAGCTGATATTGAATCTGTAGATGTGGCTGGCAGTACGGGGATGATTATGCGTTCGCTAGGTCAATGGATTAGAAAGTTCTCGCGGCATCTGTTTGCTAAAAAACCTTAATTTGTATGAAATATATAGATCGCTTGAAACAAGAAATTTTGTGGATAGGAGTATTTATTGTCATTATTTGGCTGGTGTTTTTGCTAGATCAATTTTTACCTTTAGAGAATTTAGGGTTAAGACCACGTAATACATTTGGTTTGATTGGTGTTGCAGCCATGACTTTTTTACATGGTAGTTGGGGGCATATTATTGGTAATACCTTCCCATTAATAACGTTATTGTTTTTATTGGTCAGCTCTCGTGCTAATAGTGTTGTCATTGTGTTTTTTATCACAATACTCGGTGGTTTATTGCTATGGTTGTTTGGCGGCTCTGGCTCGATTCACATTGGTGCAAGCTTGTTGGTGTTTGGTCTGATTGGCTTTTTATTAACGACTGGTTTATTTTTTGAACGGCAATTTTTGTCGCTGCTTATTAGTTTGTTTGTCTTATTTAGTTATGGTGGTTCACTGGTCATTGGCGTGTTACCAGTTCAAGTAGGTGTGTCTTGGGAAGGGCATTTGTATGGTTTTATTGTAGGAGTTGTGGTTGCATACTTGAATAAGAAAAAATTAAGTTTTGCTTAAAGGTGCTATTTGATTAAAGTAAAGAATTTTTTGCTTTGATGTTCAGCTACTACGAGCTGAATATGAATAGGCGAGAGGCAGATAACACTGCTTATTAAGCTGAACTGCTGACGATTGTAGCCCCACCTAGACAGCTATTTTCATCGTATAAAACAAGCGCCTGGCCAGGGGTGACTGCACGTTGAGGTTGGCTAAAGTTAACCATAATTTGATCGCCATCGATAGCGCAGACTTCGCAAAATTGATCTTGTTGACGATAACGCGTTTTAGCCGTATACGTTTTCCCTACAGTTGGGAATTCTCCTGATACCCAATCACAACCCTCTGCTATTAACGATTTTGATAACAATGCTGGATGCTCATGGCCTTGCACGACAATTAAGGTATTGTTTGCAAGGTCTTTTGCAGCGGCATACCATGCTTCGCCGTTATTTTCGGCTGCAGAGCTACCGCCAATACCTAAGCCTTTGCGTTGTCCAATGGTGTGATACATCAGTCCATCATGTTGCCCTAGCAGCTCGCCATCGATGGAGCGAATCTCGCCAGGGTTTGGCTTAAGGTATTGACTTAAAAAGTCTTTAAAGCGGCGTTCACCGATAAAGCAAATACCGGTGCTGTCTTTTTTGTCATGTATTGGAAAGCCTGCATCCAAAGCAAGTTTTCGTACTTGTGTTTTCTCAATGTCTCCAAGTGGAAACAAACTTCTGGCCAATTGTGTTTGATTTAATGTGTATAAGAAATAGCTTTGATCTTTGTTTTGATCAGTGCCTTTTAATAATAAATGCTGCCCAGCACTATTTTGACCATTGGCGACATAATGTCCAGTTGCTATATAGTCTGCGTTTAAATTTTCCGCTTGCCATAAAAATTCTTTAAATTTAATTTCTTTATTACATAGAATGTCTGGATTTGGTGTTCTGCCCGCCGCATATTCAGCGAGAAAATGCTCAAACACATTTTCCCAGTATTCGTGGGCAAAATTCACTTCATGAAAAGGGATGTCCAATAGCTGACAAACTTTTTTGGCGTCTGCCATGTCTGCTGCGGCAGCGCAATATTCTGCGGTGTCATCTTCTTCCCAGTTTTTCATGAACATGCCAGTGACTTGATAGCCTTGTTCTTTGAGTAGCAATGCGGTAACTGATGAATCGACACCGCCAGACATGCCCACAACAATGTGGGTGTCTTTCGCTAGAGTCTTGTAGAAAGGAGCTTGTTGGTCTTGAGTTGCCATTGCTGCGTTTTAACGCAGTGTGGTTAGAATATCAAGAGGGAAGTGTTGGCCATCCAGATAATCTTGTAAGCAACGTTTGACCATGGGACTGCGCGTGTTATTTGAACTCATAATGTCTTGCGGACTCATCCATAGGCTCTTAATTATATCCGGATCAAGTGGATTATTTGTTTTTTCGATGGCTGTACAGGCGATGCAGAATCTTAAATATTGAGTGCTATTCTGATCTCTATCTTTAAAGCTTTGATAAATGCCAACAACAAATTTAGGTTCTACTTTCCATGCAGTTTCTTCTAGAGTTTCTCGCACAACAGCATGAATAATAGGTTCGTTGTTTTCAACGTGACCAGCTGGTTGATTGAAAACATTTCGAGAGACCCTAGATGAATGTTCTTCGACCATTAAAAAAGCACCGTTGTTTTCAACAATCGCAGCAACGGTGACATGAATGTAATCGTTCACATTGAGTTTATTTAATCTGCGATGGCTTTAATGTTGGCTGCCTTGAAGCCTTTTTCACCACGTTGAACTTCATATTCAACTTTTTGCCCTTCACTGAGTTGTTTGTAGCCATCCATTAGAATTTCAGAGAAATGAATAAAAACATCTTCGCCACCGCCTTCAGGTTCAATAAAACCAAAGCCTTTAGTGGAGTTAAACCATTTCACTGTTCCTTTGTTTGCACTCATTCAGACATACCTCAAGCTAAATATTTTTTAGAATCCATGTACAGCTTGGATTAAATATATGAATTTATTGTAATTATTTATCTAAATTTAAATTGTAACTATTTACTTCTATATTGAAATTTAAAAAATTAGAGTATTGCTTTTTTTAATATGTAACAGGTTAGATA
>CAZWHW010000030.1:0-19557 GCA_964633815.1 uncultured Gammaproteobacteria bacterium | reverse complement strand
CCCACTTTTTAGTGGGGAGTTATATTTAAATCCATCAGAGAAACAATGTTAACGAAACAAGAACTGATTAAATTCTTTGAAAAAAACTTTCCTCAAACTAATTTCATTATTGACAAAATTGGCGGAAAATCTGCAACGATTAGGAAAAAGATAAATTCAGATCATTTAAGACCCGGAGGAACAGTCTCAGGGCCAGTGTTAATGGAAATGGCAGATCTAGCTTTATATGTTGCTATTTTAAATGAAACTGGATTGGTAGCACTTGCAGTCACTACAAATTTAAATATTAATTTCCTGCGAAAACCCTCTTCTGAAAAAGATATTATTGCCAAATGTAAATTAATAAAAACCGGCAGAACATTGGTTATCGGAGAGGTATCAATTTATTCAGAAGGTTTGATTGAGCCTGTCGCGCACGCAGTTGGAACTTATTCCATTCCACCCACTAATAAAACAGAGCTAAAGTAGACACTTTTAACTGATCAATTTTTTGGTGTAACAGTAGTATGATCAATTCACAACAAAGTCAAATTAGCATAAGCCAGCACTAGCCATTTATTGCCTGCATCGCTGAAGTTCACTTCAACACGTGCATATTCTCCTTGTCCTTCGAGATTGGTGACCATGCCATCGCCAAATTTTGGGTGTGATACCTGACAGCCGACGGTGATGCCTGAGTCATGTGTCGCATCGACATCAACCATGTGGCCAGAGCCGCTAAATTGACTGCCTAAACCTTGTCGGTTATTGGAATTGTAGGGGTCATATTGATTGAAACGGTTTTCAATGCGAATTTCTTGTAGATATTCATCTGGAATTTCGCTCAAAAATCGCGAAGGCGAGGTATAGTTTTCTTTGCCATATAAACGGCGCACTTCAGCATAGGTTAAATACAGCTGCTGCATTGCGCGGGTCATCCCAACATAACAAAGGCGGCGCTCTTCTTGCAGGCCATCACCCGCTTCATCCAAGGAGCGTTGATGGGGGAATAAACCATCTTCCAAGCCAGTCAAAAACACTAACGGAAACTCTAGTCCTTTCGCCGTGTGTAGGCTCATCAATTGCACACAATCTTCCCATTCTTCAGCTTGACCTTCACCTGCTTCAAGCGAGGCATGGGAGAGGAAAGATGCAAGTGGCGGCAAATCATCTTCTTCCGGATGCTCAAAATTTCGCGCGGCTGTGATCAGTTCTTGCAGGTTCTCGACTCTGGCAGCGGCTTTCTCGCCGCGTTCTTTTTCAAAGTGATCAATCAGTGTGCTTAAGTCGAGCATGATATCCACTTGTTCATGCAGCTCTTTTTCGAGCATTTGTTCTTCAAGGGCGTGGATCAAATCGATGAATTTTGACAGTGCAGTTTTGGCGCGGCTGGTTAGTTGATTTTGTGTCACTAGCTGACAGCTGGCATCCCACAAACTCAGAACATTTGCTCGTGCATATTCACGAATTTGGTCAACTGTTTTATCACCAATGCCGCGAGTTGGAAAGTTCACAATACGTTCAAACGACGGGTCATCGGTGTGATTATCGGCAAGGCGCAGATACGCGAGCGCATGTTTGATTTCAGCGCGTTCAAAAAAGCGCAATCCGCCATAGACGCGATAAGGCATCCCCGCGCTGAGCAAACTTTCTTCAAAGGTGCGAGATTGCGCATTGGAGCGATATAATATTGCCACTTCATTGCGTGAGCCGCCTTCTTCAACCCATTGACTGATTTGGTTTATGACAAATCGTGCTTCTTCGGTTTCATTATAAGAGGTGAACAATTTGACTGGCTCACCATCACCACTGTCAGTCCATAATTGTTTGCCAAGGCGTTGATCATTGTTGGCAATCACCGCGTTTGCGGCATTCAAAATATTGCTGGTGGAACGATAGTTTTGTTCTAAGCGAATTATTTTGCTGTCTTTGAAATCTTTCTCAAACTGCAAAATATTTTCAACTTTGGCGCCACGCCAGCCATATATAGATTGGTCATCATCACCGACAACAAAAATAGTATTTTGCGGAGCAGCGAATAGCTTTAACCATTCATATTGGATGGTGTTGGTGTCTTGGAATTCGTCAACTAGCACATGTTCAAAACGCTGTTGATAATGATTGCGCAGTTGCTCATTGTTTTTCATCAGCTCAAAGGCGCGCAATAATAATTCTGCGAAATCGACTAGACCCAACCGTTGGCAAAGTTGTTCGTAATGCTGATAAATTGTCAGCATGGTTTGTTGTTGTGGATCAGGACTGACGGTGACTTGATTCGCACGGCGTCCTTCTTCTTTGTGGTTGTTTATAAACCATTGAGCCTGTTTTGGTGGCCAATAGGCTTCGTCTAAATCCAGTTCGTTTAGGACACGTTTAATTAAACGTTGTTGGTCGTCACTATCTAGGATTTGAAATCCTTGGGGTAAATTCGCTTCTTCATAATGCTGGCGCAACAATCGGTGTGCCAAACTATGAAATGTGCCCATCCACATGCCGCCAACAGGAAAGCCAAGTTGGGCTTCAATTCGTTCGCGCATTTCTTTAGCGGCTTTATTGGTGAATGTGACCGCTAAAATAGACAATGGCGAGACTTGATGGATTTGCACCAAAAAAGTCACTCGTGAAGTCAGCACTCGGGTCTTGCCGCTGCCAGCTCCTGCGAGCACCAGTGCTGGACGTGGCTCTAGTGCAACGGCCTCGCGCTGAGCATCATTAAGCTGGTCAAAAATATGACTAACATCCATGCAGACAATTCACTTATTCAACGGTTACAGATTTGGCCAGGTTCCGTGGTTTGTCAATATCAGTTCCTTTGA
Organism: uncultured Gammaproteobacteria bacterium; assembly: GCA_964633815.1. GTDB lineage: Bacteria > Pseudomonadota > Gammaproteobacteria > Arenicellales > Arenicellaceae > CALKZN01. The sequence continues at coordinate 16,762 of CAZWHW010000030.1, read as the reverse complement.
TCAAGGCGACATGAAATGAAAGCAACTGGAGTGGAATCGTATAAATAATAGGCGCAATATAATTATTGACTGGTGCGATGTTGATAACGGTCATGCTTTCGTCTTCCTGACTTTTAAGGCCAGAGGCTGGGTCAGCAAACACAATCATACGGCCACCACGGGCAAGGACTTCTTCAATGTTTGATTTGAGTTTTTCAATCAAAGTGTCGTTTGGCGCCACAACCACCACCGGCATGTTCTCGTCAACCAAAGCCAAAGGGCCATGTTTGAGTTCACCCGCAGCATAAGCTTCGGCGTGAATATAAGAAATTTCTTTGAGTTTCAGAGCGCCTTCCATCGCAATGGGATAATGGGCGCCACGTCCCAAGAACAAAGCATGTTCTTTATCTTCAAATTGCTTGGCAACTTCTTGGATAAGTTGCTCGTTTTGTAAAGCATCATCAATTTTTGCAGGTAAGGAACGTAATTCATTGACCAAATCTAATTGCTGTTGATCACAGCTATTGCCGGCGCAGCGTCTGCTTCGCAAGGCAATGGCTAGCATGAGCAAGGCGACTAATTGCGTGGTGAAGGCTTTCGTTGAAGCGACACCAATTTCAGGGCCAGCATGAGTCATGATGGCTAAATCACTTTGTCTTACAAGTGAACTCTCTGGAACATTACAGATACACAGTGAATGAGCATAGCCAAGTTCTTTGGCATATTGTAGAGCGGCTAAAGTATCTGCTGTTTCACCTGATTGTGAAATGGTGATGAATAAGGTGTCTGGTCTGACCATGGGTGTGCGATAACGGAATTCGCTGGCGACTTCGACATCCGCTTTATAGCCAAATTCTTCAAACCAATAACGAGCAACACAGGCCGCATGATAGCTGGTGCCACAGGCTATTAATTTGATTTCTTTGGTCGCGTCGAGAATAGGTCTCGCTTTAGGGCCAAACGCTAGTTCTAAAACGCTGTCTTTGCCAATACGTCCTTCCAATGTTTCCGTGATTGAGCGAGTTTGTTCATGGATTTCTTTTTCCATGAAAAAACGATAGTTGCCAAGTTCAATCTCATCGCAGTCTAAGCAGCTAGTTCTTCTGGTGCGTTCAACTTCAGCACCTGATTCATCATAAATCACGGTTTGATTTGTTCTAACGGTAGCAATATCACCTTCTTCCAACACACAGTATTCTCGGACAACGGAAACTAAGGCTGACATATCTGAGGCAATAAATGTTTCGTTTTCACCAAAACCAATCACTAAGGGTGAACCACGACGGGTGACCACCAAGGTGTTTGGATTGCTTTTACAAATCACGGCAAGAGCATACGCTCCTTCAAGTTCGGCAACGGTTTTGCGCACCGCTTCGTATAAATTATCAGAATCTTTCAGGTGCGACTCAATTTGATGAACGATAACTTCGGTATCAGTTTCAGAAGTGAATTCGTAGCCTTTGGCTAGTTGCTCGCGGCGGAGTTCTTCGTGATTTTCAATAATGCCATTGTGCACCACAGAGACGCTATTGCGGGAAATGTGCGGGTGGGCATTGTGCACTGCTGGCTTACCATGGGTGGCCCAACGGGTATGAGCAATGCCTATATTGCCGCTGAGTTTCGATTCTGTAACGAGATTTTCAAGGCTGGCGACTCTGCCTGTGCTGCGTTCGCGGGAAATTTGCTGCTCAGCATTGACCACAGCAAGACCTGCGGAATCATAACCACGGTATTCAAGGCGTTTTAAGCCATCAATCAAAACGGGAGTGATATTTCGGTTGGCAATGGCGCCGACAATTCCGCACATAGGCTACTATTCTCTTTATAAGCTAAAGGTTTAAATAAATTATTTGTTTTTTTTGGGTCTAGCCCAACCAGCAAGATTTTTTTGTTTACTGCGACCGACAGCTAAGTGCCCTTCAGGAACTTTTTGAGTAATGGTTGAACCCGCAGCGATGGTAGCTCCATCCTCAACTGTGACGGGTGCAATTAATTGCGCATTTGAGCCAATAAACGCATTATTTCCAATAATGGTTTGATGCTTGTTTGCACCATCATAATTACACGTTATCACACCAGCTCCTATATTAGTGTCTTGTCCAACTTGACTGTCGCCAACATAGCTTAAATGATTCACTTTGCTGCCGGTGGCTAGCTGTGTATTTTTTAATTCAACAAAATTGCCAATACGTGTTTTATTTGCCAGCACTGTGCCCGGGCGAATGCGTGCAAAAGGCCCTACATTAGCGTTCTTGCCAATTTGGCAGTTTTCTAACACCGTATTTGGATGAATGACTGTGTCATCGCCAATGGCACAATCAGTCAAAACACAATTTGCATGGATAGTCACATTTTGTCCCAAGGAAACCTTGCCATTGATAATGATATTGATATCTACGCTACAATCTTGTGCAAAATCCAATTCACCGCGCAAATCAAATCTTGCTGGATCAATAACAGTAAGTCCTTGCTCCATACATTTTTGTGCAGTTAATAGTTGATAACGGCGTTCCATGGCAGCTAACTCAAGTTTGGAATTAATGCCATTGATTTCATCATTGCTATGCGGTTGAGAGGCAACAATGGTTTCACCTGCTTGATTGGCAATTCCAACCACATCGGTCAAATATTCCTCACCTTGGGCGTTATTGGTGTCCAAGGCATTTAGCCATTGCTTCAATTTGCCAATTTTGCCCGCAAGAATTCCAGTATTAATTTCTTGAATGGCTTGCTGCTCTGTGGTGGCATCTTTTTGCTCAACGATACCAATAACATGGTTTTTCTCATTGCGAATAATTCGGCCATAACCACTCGGATTGTCAAAAATAGCGGTTAGGATCGCTAGTTGATGTGTGTCCCGATCTTGAATTAAATTTTGCAAGGTAGCAGTTGTGATAAGTGGCACATCGCCATATAAAATCAAAGCGATATCTTCATCGGGCAAATCAGGAATGCCTTGTTTCACTGCATGACCAGTCCCTTTTTGTTCAGCTTGGGTGTACCAGTTAATTTTTTCATTTGCAAAGGCGGAGCGGACTTGTTCAGCGCCATGCCCAACTACAACGTTAATTGATGCAGCTTCCAAGGCTTTGGCGGTTTCTACAACATGCGCGAGCAATGGTTTGGCAGCCAATGGCGCTAAAACTTTTGGCAATGCCGACTTCATGCGTGTGCCTTTGCCAGCTGCGAGGATAATAACGTGTAACTTCATTGATTAACGAAAAAATTGAAAATATAAATAATACTTTATTATAGCCTGTTAAAATTTAGATATGCAGTTACCAACAAACAAAAATTCTCATCAAATTGCTTATACGTCAGGAGATCCTGCCGGAATTGGGATGGATATCATTCTTCAAGCTTGTCAGCGGACAGTGTTGGCTGATGTGGTTGTGCTTGCCAATCAAGATTGGTTGGCGTTTCGAGCAGAAAAACTAGGACTAGCGATAGAATTCCTGTCTCCAACAGAAAGTGCACAGAAACAAGGGCAATTGCGTGTGGAACACTTTGACACTTCGGAAGAACATTCAGCTTTTTTTACCATAGGCTTTCTTGATAGAGCCATTGAAGGTTGTCTAAACGGGGAATTTGCAGCGATGGTCACAGGCCCGGTGAACAAAGCAGTTCTTAATGATGCTGGCTTTGCGTTCACAGGACATACCGAATACATAGCGAAAAAAACAAATGCGCCCTTGCCTGTCATGATGTTGGCTACTGAAGGTTTGCGTGTTGCGTTGATGACTACACATCTGCCTCTAAAAGATGTTTCAGCAGTTATTACGCCAAACTTGATTGATCAAGTTTGTCGCATTGTTTATCAGGACCTGCAGACTAAATTTGCTATTGAAGAGCCTAATATTCTGTTGTGTGGTTTGAATCCGCATGCAGGAGAAAGCGGTTATTTAGGGCGTGAAGAAATTGATGTGATTGAGCCTGCACTCGCCAAACTCAAACAACAAGACATTATGATTCAAGGGCCTTATCCAGCGGACACTTTGTTTCAAGAAAAATACCTCAAAGAAGCCGATGCAGTGATTGCGATGTATCATGACCAAGGTTTACCTGTTCTGAAATTTAAAGGCTTTGGAAACTCGGCAAATATCACGCTTGGCTTGCCAATTGTGCGAACTTCTGTTGATCATGGCACTGCCTATGACTTGGTGGGTACAGGGCAAGCAGATATCGGCAGTTTGTTGACGGCAATTGAAACGGCCAGACAAATGATAAATTGATAATCATGTCACAATTTAAACCTGCAAAAAAAGCGCTTGGACAAAATTTCCTTCATGATCAACAGGTCATTGAGCGAATTGTTGCAGCTATTTCACCGCAGCCAGGGGATATTGTCATTGAAATTGGCCCTGGGCGAGGGGCACTCACTGAGCTTTTGTTAGCGTCAGATTGTGATTTGCATGTTATTGAGTATGACTATACCTTAGCGGATTATTGGCAGCTGCAGGCTGAACAGCGAGATAATTTGACTGTGCATCAAGCCAATGTATTGAAAGTTGATTTCAACACAATAGCGCCAGATCAACCGATTAAAGTAATAGGTAATTTGCCTTACAACATTTCCAGTCAAATATTGATCAATTTGCTAACTGCTGACAAATTAAAGAGCGCTGTGGTGATGTTGCAGCTAGAGATGGTTGATCGAATTGTTGCATCTCCTAACAATAAAACTTATGGACGCTTGAGCGTTATGTTGCAGAAAAATTTCTATTGCGATAAGTTGTTCAAGGTTCTAAGTGGGGCATTTCATCCAGCGCCAAAAGTGGACTCAGCGATTTTGCGTTTGACACCTCGATCGTTGGAGAGTCAACTGGAAAATCCAGAAAAATTTGCTCAAGTAGTAAAGGCAGCTTTTGCGCAAAGACGCAAAACACTACGCAATAATTTAAAAAAAATAATTACAGCTGAGCAAATTCAAGAAGTTAATATCGACCCTAGTTTAAGGGCTGAAAACCTTAGTGTTGATGATTTTATAAAACTAGCAAACATAGCGAGTGCTTCATCCTAGTTAAGGAAAGCTTATTAATACGTAATTTTACTTACAAAGTATTTTAGCTTTCTCAGTAAAACATGCAGTAGTTCTGAGCGCCTTAGCGGATATTATTGTTCAAAAATACTATTTAAGATGAATAGTTCAAGTTTTTGGTGAGGGCAATGCAGATGTATAAACATATAATTTCCGTTATTTTATTAGCAAGTTTTTTACTAACCCCAGTTCATGCTCAGCGGGCAGTTCAATGGAGAATTGCTGAAACATGGTCAAAAGATTTTCCTATTTTTGGTGATTCAGTTAAAACCATGATTCGTTATGTTGATGAGTTGTCTCAAGGGCAATTCAAAATTAAATCTGTTACTAAAGAAACACACAAAAAAGCTTTCGGAATTTTTGATTTAGTTAAAGATGGTGAATATCAAATGGGTCATACAGCCTCTTATTATTATAAAGGGCAAGATATTAATACTCTCTTTTTTACCACTTTGCCAATGGGTATGATTGCTATAGAGCAGTATGCTTGGTTTTATCATGGGGGTGGATTAGAGCTAATGGAAAAAACTTATAAGAAGCATGGGCTCTTGTCTTTTCCAGGCGGAAATACAACAAATCAAATGGGTGGATGGTTTCGCAAAGAAATTAAAACGTTAGATGATTTAAAAGGCTTAAAAATGCGTATACCGGGTTTGGCGGGTGATGTGATAAAGTCTTTAGGAGTAGAAGTTGTTAATATCCCGCCAGGTGACTTATTTTCGGCTTTGCAATCAGGTGACCTTGATGCTTTAGAATGGGTTGGGCCTTCATTGGATTTGGCGATGAGTTTCCAGAAAGTTGCTCCTTATTATTATACAGGTTGGCATGAACCAGGCACTGAATTGAATTTTATTGTCAGCCTGAAGGCATACCAAGAACTGCCAAGTCATTTTCAGAAGATTTTAAAAACAGCTATGCGATTAGCGGCTTATGAAATGTATGTCCAGTCATATCACTTAAGCTCAGAAAACTTTAGTCAAATGCAACAAGAGTTTCCTAATGTAGAGGTGCGTGCGTTTCCTCGAAAAGTCTATAGAGAACTAATCAAAGTAACAAATAAAAAGCTTGATGAAATTGCTGCTAGTGGCGATGAATCAACTAAAGAAATTCTAGATTCTATTCGGGATTATCAAAAAAGCTCGTTTATGGACTCGTTTTTCTGATCAAGCTTATCTTAATAGTGCTTTTTAATTAAATCAGAAGCGGCTATTAATTTGTTGAAATAAAGTGTTGGGTAATTTTATGATGGGTATATGCTAAGTATTAATACTTAGTAGTATTTACACAAACTAGCGGATGTTGTTTGTGTTCACGCATAGCTATACTATGCATACCAATTATAATTACATGAGGATATAGCATGAAAAAAGTTTCTAAAATAGCAGCTATTGTGGCGGCCTTGGCTTTCGCAACAAATGGTCTTGCTGCTGAAATCACACTTAAGCTGGCGCATTCCTGGCCGACAGGCTTCCCATTATTCGCAACATCCGTTGACGATTATGCGCAAATGGTCTCAGAAATGTCTGATGGCAAAATTGAAATCAAAGTGGATAGCCGCAATAAACATAAAGCACCTTTTGGTATTTTTGATTTAGTTAAATCAGGTCAGTATGACATTGGCCAGTCTTATTCTTACTATTATAGTGGTAAAGAACCCAATACCCTGTTTTTCACAACGATGCCATTTGGTATGACTCAACAAGAACAAACAGCATGGTTATATAATGGTGGTGGTCTTGAACTAGCAAATGAAGTGTATGGAAAACATGGCATGGAAGTTATGTTTGGTGGTAATACCGGCGTACAAATGGGTGGTTGGTTTCGTAAAGAAATTAATTCTGTTGAAGATATCAAAGGTTTGAAAATGCGTATTCCTGGTTTTGGAGGAAAAGTTATCGCAGGTGTTGGTGCGACAGTAACAAACTTACCACCAGGCGAACTTTTTCAAGCACTAGAACGAGGTACGCTTGATGCACTAGAATGGGTAGGCCCAAGCTTGGATTTGCGTATGGGTTTTCATAAGGTTGCACCTTTTTATTATACTGGTTGGCATGAGCCTGGCACTGAGGCTATCTATATGTTTAACAAAAAGACAATGGAAAAGTTGCCAGCATGGGCAATAACGATTTTGAAGAATTCAGCTAAATTGACTGCCTTTAAATCAAATGTTGACCAGTTTGATGCGAGTGTAAATAATTGGGAGACAATCAAGGCAGAATTTCCCAATGTTAAAGTCAAAAACTTCCCGCAAGAAGTTATTGACGCTTTACGTGCATCAAACGAAAAGTTATTGAAAGAAGAAGCAGCAAAAAGTGAATTAGCAAAAAAGATACTTAAGTCTCAAGCTGACTATTTGAAGAAAGCGCGGAAATGGACTGCAATTGGTGAGCAAGCTTATCTAAATACTATTGCTCAATAATATTATATTGCTTAGAGTTTTAAGTTTTATAGTTAAAAATTATAAGAGCGAGAATTTTTTTCTCGCTCTTATTTTTTATTTTTTAATGCAGGACTAAATAATGCTAATAAAATTAGAAAATGCAATTAACCGTTTAATGGATTGGATAGGCGTGATAGCCGCTATTTTATTAATTCTGTTAGTGGCGATTATTACCTTTAATGTCGCAAACCGATATTATTTTCAATTTAGTGGAATAGGCATTGGATTTGAAGAACTTGCTTGGCATTTTTATGCTGCATGCTTTTTATTAGGAATCCCTTTTGCTTTAAGAACTGGATCGCATGTTCGTGTAGATTTGATTTTTGAAAACCTTTCATTAAAGACCAAATGTATTATTGATTTGGTAGGCTCATTAATTTTTCTAATTCCTTTTTGTGTCATTGTTATCTGGAGTGGCTGGGCCTTTACGATGGAAGCTTGGAGTTTAGGTGAACGCCCAGATGAAATTGGAGCTTTAATTAAGCAAATTGTAAGCACAGGCATTGGTGAGAAATCACAAGATCCAGGTGGTTTGCTAAATCGTTGGATTATTAAAGGCGTTATCCCACTTTCTTTTTTCTTGTTGTTATTAGCGGCAGTATCATTTGCATTGCACAAGATCAATTTGTTGAGGGGAGTTGGTGAAATTGATGAAAGAGATGGAACACATGCCCATGAAAAGGCTATGTTGAATGCGGATAAAGGAGAATCATCATGATTGGTGTTTCAATTTTTTTGGCAGCCTTAGTTATGTTGTTGTTTGGTTTTCCAGTAGCGTTCACATTTGCTGGGATTGGTATTATTTTTGTAGTTTTATTTGCTGACCCAAGCTCATTAGCACAGATTCCATTTCGTATATATTCGAATATGGGAGATGCTGGTGAAGGGATTGTATTAATGGCAATTCCATTGTTTATTTTTATGGGATTAATTTTACAACGGACTAAATTAGCGGAACAATTACTTGAATCAATGGGTCGATTATTTGGTTCTCTTCGAGGCGGGGTGGCAGTATCAACAGTGTTAGTTGGCGCTTTACTTGCGGCATCCACTGGCGTTGTTGGTGCAAGTGTCGTTGCAATGGGCTTAATTTCATTGCCAGTCATGCTGCGGTATGGCTATAGCAAAGAGTTGGCGACCGGCACGATTTGTGCAGCAGGGACATTAGGCCAACTTATTCCGCCCTCAATTGTATTGATTATTTTAGGCGATGTTTTAAATGTGCCAGTGGGAGATTTGTTTAGAGCTGCAATAATTCCGGGTTTAATACTGATTGGTTGTTATATCGTTTATATCATTATTTTTTGTTTGATTAAGCCAGAAGCTGCGCCACCAGTACCTCTGGAGGATGACTCAGTATCGAAAACGAAAGTCATTTTAGATGCCTTAGTTGCAGTAATACCACCATTGATGCTTATTTTGGTAGTGCTAGGATCAATTTTCACTGGGCTTGCAACGCCTACAGAGTCATCTGCATTAGGTTGTGTTGGCGCTGTTGTTTTAGCGATCGCATATAGAAAATTTTCAATGTATATGCTTTGGGACAGTGCAATTGAAACAGTCAAAATTACAGCAATGGTATTTGCTGTATTGTTGGGAGCGTCGATTTTTTCAATGGGTTTTGCTTTTACAGGTGGTGAAGAAGAAATTGAACATTTGTTATTAAACATTCCAGGTGAAAAATGGGGTTTTATGATTTTCACCATGTTGTTAATCATGGTTCTTGGTTTTTTCTTAGACTATATTGAAATCTCTTATATCGTACTTCCGCTGGTATATATCGTTGTCGAGCAGTTAGGCATTAATCCGATTTGGTTTGCGATTTTAGTTGCAATGAACTTGCAAACTTCATTTTTGACTCCGCCATTTGGTTTTGCCTTATTTTACTTGAAAGGCGTAGCACCAGAGAATGTGAGTACATCGAATATTTATCGAGGAGTTCTGCCGTTCATTGCTATTCAATTCACGATGGTATTAGCAATTTTGGTTTTCCCAGGTTTGTTTGGCTTACAGGCTGAGGCAGTTCAGCTTTGGTAGGCAAAAAGTATTCGCTTATGTGATCTTAATGAAATAGTTGACTGATGGTGTTCTGGTAGGACAGTAATTAGCTAAAGAGGGCTTTAATGATGTTGCAATCAAATAAAAAAGTTTTTTTACTTGCTGTTTTACCTATGCTGTTGGCTATGTTGTTAACTATTTTATTAGTCAATGTACAAACTAGAAACTTATCAGATAAGCAAGCATATGAATTAAAAGAAGCATTACTAGATATTCGCAAAAAAGAGCTTGTTAACTATACTAATTTGGCTTTTTCAGCGATTGATCACCTCTATGCTGTTTCAGATATTGATATAGGGTCCGCTAAGGAACGCGTTAAAGAAATTCTGACTAACTTAGAATATTCTGAGGATGGCTATTTCTATGCTTATACTGATAGTGGAACTAATGTCGTTCATCCCAAACAACCTTATCGCTTAGGTGAAAACTATTGGGATTTAACTGATCCAAATGGTAAACCTGTGATTCAAGAGTTGATCAAAAATGCCAAAGATGGCGGTGGTTATACTCAATACATATGGGAAAAACCTTCGATTGGTGAAACGGCTGAAAAATTAGGTTATTCCCGTTTATTGAAGGATTGGAATTGGATGATTGGCACAGGTATGTATACAGATGATCTTGATGAGCAAGTCAGCATTATGCAATCCGCTATGGATAAACATATCAAAAGCACTAGTTTTGTTATTTTGTCTATAGCGTTAATTTCAGCGTGCTTAATTTTTGTTTCAAACTTGTTTTTACAGTTTAATGAAAGAAAGTTAGCTGATATCAAGTTGCAGGTGCTAACCAAACGGGTGATGAACACTCAAGATGAAGAACGTCGGCGAGTGTCTCGAGAGTTACATGATGGCATTTCGCAATCATTGGCTGCGATTAAATATTATTTAGAAGAAGCTGCTTTTTTATTTGAAAAAAAAGACTCTGACCATGCGAGGTTGGTAAATAAAAGCAATCATTATCTTCAAGAGACAATGCAAGAAGTTAGGCGAATTTCTCGAGACTTGCATCCAAGTTTACTTGATGATTTTGGCTTAATGGCAGCCGTTGAAATGTTAGTAGAAGATTTTCAAAAAAGGCTCGATATAGACGTTAAATTGGTGAAAGTTCAGGTTCGTAATTTATTGCCTCAAGATGCTAAGACTACACTTTTTCGAGTCACTCAAGAAGCGCTGACTAATATTGAACGACATGCTATCGCCAGCAAAGTTGAGATTGAATTCAAAATGGGCTCTAAATGGTTTGAGGTGCGCATTGCTGATAATGGCATTGGCTTTAATGTTGATGATAAACGTTTTAAAGAGAATCCTGGTCTAGGTATAGGTTTGAGGAATATGACAGAAAGGCTCGGTTATTTTAAAGGTCATTTGGATATTCGCTCATCTACTCAAGGTACAACTGTGATAGCGGCCATTCCTAGACGGTGGATTATTTCTTCAACGAAGAATTTGGCGGAAACGGTAGGATGACAGAATCAGAAAAAATATCGTTAGTCATTGTTGATGATCATCCATTGGTTTTAGATGGTTTAATCTCACGATTAGAGCGCTCCAATAAAGTAGAAGTTGTTGGGCAGGCTTCTAATGGTAAAGATGCAATTGAAGTCGTTGAGCAAGTTATGCCGGATGTTGTTTTGATGGATATTAATATGCCTATCATGAACGGCATTGAAGCTGCAGAAATTTTTAAAGAAAAATTTAGTTCCGTAAAATTGCTAATTTTAAGCATGCATGATGACCGCGAATATGTAATGAATATGGCTCGAGCAGGTGTTAAAGGTTATGTTCTTAAAAACACTTCTGCTGACGAAATGCTAATGGCAATTAAAGCGGTGCACATGGGAGGGGTTTATTTTAGTCCGAGTATCGCACAAATCCTAACTAACCAAGAAATAGGCACTCAAGATGAGGCGTTAAGCAATCGTGAACAAACTGTTTTACGCTTGCTTGCAGGAGGGATGAGTAACAAGGAAATGGCTAGAAAGTTAGATATTAGTGTCCGCACTGTTGAAACACATCGACGTAATATTAAAGTCAAATTAGATATTTCTACCACACCGGGGCTAGTTCGTTATGCGATAAACAACGGGCTTTGCGAATAATGAAAGGCTAGGTGTTATTTTTGGATAAGTAACTTTCTGTTTCATTGCTTATATTGGTTAGATTTTCTTGTCTGGATAAGTCTTCATTTTGTTGTGATTCTTCATAACGAAGTGCGGCAAGACGTCTTTCAACACCAGCAATATGAAACTTCATTCGTTCTCTGGCAAGAATAGGTTCTTTTTTTAATATTGCGTCAAGGATATCACCATGTTCTTTAGGCAAACGTTTGTTTCTATCAACCGGTGATTCATTAAAATAGCTACTAATACTCACTTCTAAAACGTTTAATAAGTTCCGCATTAAATGCACAATCGCAGGATTGTTTGAAGCTTCGGCAATAGCCATATGAAAAGCAGCATCTCCTTTTGCTTCTTTTTCAGGATCTGCTTTTTTATGAACTTCTAATAAATCTTGGTATTTTTGTTGAATGTTTTCTAACTGTGATTTTGTGGCGCGTTTTGCTGCGAAATACGCAGATAGTGCTTCCACAGCAAAACGTAATTCTAAAATATCAAAAGAAGCATTTTTATCGTTAGCAAATAGATCTAGCAAAGGGTCCGCAAAAGAAGAGCCTAAGTCATCGTTAATATAATTCCCGCCACCAGGAACCTTGCGAACAATGCCTTTGGCTTGCAGTTTATTGATGGCCTCACGAACCGAAGGGCGAGAAACGTTGAATTGCAGAGCAAGTTCTCGTTCGGGGGGTAATTTATTACCTGCAACTAGATCGCCGGATAAGATTCGTTGTTTGATCTCATCTGCAACAGAGTCTGAAATGGAGGTTGATTTTACGGCTTGAAATTTCATTTTAATTATTTTTTCTCAATCATAAAACAGCATTAGACTAACGGGATACAAATTTTATTAAGAATTTGATTTTATCACCTTAAGATTAATTAGTTCTCATTCTATACAATAAATATTGGTAATACCAATATACCTATGATACTCTCCGTCGAATTGGCATTATCAATTTTTGGTAATACCAACAAACCATAAAAACCAAATTTAAATCAATAAGAAATTTAATGGTCAAATTAACGCTAGATTAATAGCCATAATATTTCGGAGGAAATTCATGAAATCATTATTTATAAAGTCTGTCGCTATGGCGGGCATCACTGCCGTCTCATTAAGCATGCCTACTCAAGTCATGGCAAAAGATAAGCCTGTCTTGTTGAAGATGCCAATCTATTATGGTTCACATTTGCCTGGCTTAGGTACTCCAGCAAAATATGTTGCTGATAATGCTGGAATATTAAGTAACGGTTCTGTCAAGGTTAAGCTATATGAGCCTAAAAAATTAATAGGTCCGAAGGAAATTTTGGATGCAGTGTCAAGTGGAAAAGTACAAGCAGGCTATGCAACTCCAGGAAATTGGGGCGGTAAAATGCCTGCAGCACGTCTATTTTCAGCTGTCCCATTTGGTCCAGAAGCACCTGAATATATGGCATGGTTTATGTATGGCAATGGTGCAAAATTGCACCAAGAGCTTTATGACAACTCTGGCTATAATGTGAAAACACAAATTTGCGGCATTATCGCACCTGAAACTTCGGGTTGGTTTAAAAAAGAAATCAAATCTGCAGAAGATTTAAAAGGTTTGAAAATGCGTTTTTTCGGTCTTGGTGCTGAAGTAATGGAGAAGTTGGGTGTAAGTACTGTTGGTCTTCCTGGAGGCGAAATTTTCCCTGCATTGGAAAAAGGTGCTATTGATGCGACTGAATTTTCAATGCCTGCAATTGACAAGCGCATTGGAGTAAGCAAGATTGCTAAATACAATTATTATCCTGGTTGGCATCAACAAGCGACAGCAATGGAATTGATGATTAATAAAGATGTTTGGAATGGAATGAGTGAGAGTCAACAAGCTGTGGTTACACACTTATGCCGTGCAGCAACATTAGATGCTTTAGCCAATGGAGAGGCAATTCAGGCACCAGTGATGGCTGAAAATTTAGCTAATGGCGTCAAAAATATTTATTGGTCTGATGAAATGCTTAATACGTTCAAAACAAAATGGGACGAAGTTGTTGTTGACCAAAAAGCGGCAGATCCTGCATTTGCTAAAATTTGGGCTGACTTAGAAGAATTCCGCAAAGGATATTCTATTTGGGAAAAGAATGCTTTCTTGCCAAGAAAGTAATACTACCCATTAAATTATTGTTGTAACAAGCTCAAATTCAAGGCTAGAAGCATTTAGCTTCTAGCCTTGTTTTTAGGTTTGAATTATTTATACCAAATAGGTAAATACTATGTCTTCAGGTAATAATTCACTTTATCCAGTCGAATTGACAAGTAATACGCCAATAGCAAAATTAGCTTATGGTCTTGATAAATTCATCCATATAACAGCAAGATTATTTTGTTGGTGCTATGCATTGTTGATTGGGGCGATCATAGTAAATGTCGTATTACGCTATGGTTTTAGTAATGGCTTAATTGTTTTTGAAGAAATTCAATGGCATTTATATGCATTGGGAATGATGTTTGGTTTGTCATTCGCAGAAATAACGAATAGCCAAGTGCGAGTAGATGTTGTCGCAGATAAGCTGAAACGAAAAACCGTACGAAAATGGGAAATCTTTGGTGCTGTTTTCTTTGTCTTACCATTTATCTTTGTAGTTGTATTTAATAGCGTTGACTATGTTGCTGATTCCTATCGAGTGAATGAGGCATCTAATTCTCCATTAGGCTTGCCTTTTCGATGGGCAATTAAAGCCGTTATCCCTATCAGTTTTATCTTATTAGCTGTGGCTGTTGTTTCAAGGTTATTGCACAACATTGATGCCTTAATCACCAATAAGGATGACTGAGCGTTGAGATAAGCAGATCATTTACCTCAGATTTAAAGAGTAGTAGAGATGGAAATAAATGAAATTTTAGTGATAGGCATGTTCTTTACGTTCATTGCTTTTTTATTTACTGGCATTCCCGTTGGCTATGTATTAGCTGGTGTTGGTGTCATGTTCGGTTTTTTTGGATTTTTATCCGATATGTATTTAGGCACCATTACAGGTATTGACCTAAATACTATGGGCTTAGTAGTGTCGCGTCTGTTTTCGTTGATGGAAAACTGGGTATTAGTGGCATTACCGATGTTCATATTTATGGGCCTAATGTTAGATAAATCGGGTGTGGCAGAACGTTTGATGCTGTCTATGCAAGATATGTTTGGCAAGATTCGTGGTGGTTTAGCAATTACTGTGACCTTAATAGGGATTATTTTGGCGGCATCTACTGGCATCATTGGTGCATCAGTTGTGCTGTTAGGGCTTTTGTCATTACCTGCGATGATGAATCAAGGTTATAACAAAGCTTTGGCAACCGGTACTATTTGTAGTGCAGGTACATTAGGTATTTTATTGCCACCAAGCATCATGTTAGTCATTATGGCTGACCAACTCGCACTATCAGTTGGTGATTTGTTTATGGCTGCTGTGTTTCCTGGTTTGATTTTAGGCGCATTGTATTTGACTTATATTATTGCGGTGTCTTATGCCAAACCAGATCTTGCACCATTACCAAAAGATCAAAAAAAGTTAGATTGGCAGATGGTTTGGGGAGTATTGAAAAATATTGTTCCGCCCTTGTTATTAATTCTGGCCGTGTTGGGTTCTATTTTCGCTGGAGTCGCAACACCAACAGAAGCTAGTGGTATTGGCGCTTTAGGAGCAACCTTATTGGCAGCATACAATAAGAAATTAAACTTCAAAGTTTTCAAAGAAGTTAGCTTGGATGCATATCGAACGACCGCTTATATTTTTATGATTTTCATCGGCGCGACTATGTTTGCTTTGGTGTTGCGAGAATTAGGTGGTGACGAGTTAATTGAGCGCGGTTTGACAAGCTTGCCATTTGGACCTTATGGAGTATTAATTTCTATCTTGTTTATTGTCTTTTTATTAGGATTTTTACTTGATTGGATTGAAATTACATTGATTGTTTTACCATTGATAGCACCTGTAATTATGGGTATGGATTTTGCAGTCAATGGTTATGGCGTGATCGATGAACCAGTTGTTGTTTGGTTTGTGATGCTGGTTGCAATCACGCTGCAAACTTCATTTTTAACCCCGCCCGTCGGTTTTGCACTATTTTATTTGAAAGGAGTTTGCCCCCCTGAAGTGAAGTTAACCGATATTTATAAAGGTGTTACGCCATTTATTATTTTGCAGTTAATTGGTTTGGCTATCGTTGTGTTCTATCCGTCGCTGACAACTTACCTCCCAGCTGTTGTTTACGGTAAATAGTTCACCTTTAAGGTCATGTGGGTCGATTTGTATGTGGCTCACATGATCTTTATTTTTCTAGAATTTTTGCTCTGAACAGACGTTGCTTTTGACGTTCGAGTTCAAGAATGCGATCTCGAACATCTTTAATATGTTCCATAGCAGCACGTTTGGCATTGTCAGGTTTGCCGTCAATGATGGCGTTATAAATAAGCCGATGATAAGCTTGAATTTGTTGTTTTGAATGATCGTGATGGAATAAATTGCTAACGGTGACAATTACACTGTTACGCATTAATTGCATTAAGTTTTGCAAAGTATGGATTAACACAGGATTGTGTGATGCGGCATAGATTGATCGGTGAAAGTCATGATCAAGATTGGCAGCATCCATAACCTCAGCATTATCCTCATAAGCTTCATGCATGGTATTAAATGCTTTTTTGATAAGGAATAAGTCTTTTTCTGTTGCACGCTCGGCAGCTAGACTTGCAGCTTGGCCCTCTAAAAGTTCACGAACTTCCAGAAGGTCGAATAGCATACGCGGATGACTTTCATAGACTTTTGTTAATGTATTGGTTTCAGAAGCGTTTTCAAGAAAATTGCTGACAAATGAGCCTTTGCCGTGAATAGTATGCAACACTCCTCGACCTCGTAATTCTTTCATTGCTTCTCGTACCACGGGTCGTGATGTTTGAAGACGTTGACATAATTGTCTTTCAGAAGGGATTTTTTCACCAGGTTGAAGAGATCCATCTACAATTAGCTCTTCAATCTGCTGCATTATTTTCTCGGAAGATGTAATTACTGCTTTAGTTGTCGTCATGAGTGTTATGCTAAAAAACTGGTAATACCAGAAAAGCTAAAATCGCATTAATAATTATAAGCATAGGCTTTCTGTTAGTTGGTAACC
>CAZWHW010000029.1:4577-22325 GCA_964633815.1 uncultured Gammaproteobacteria bacterium | reverse complement strand
CCACAACGCAGTCCACACCATTCCGCCAGTGCAGTTGCGTTGATAGGTGGTGGTTCTAAACCACAACCCGGTGAAATTTCTCTAGCACATAATGGTGTATTATTTTTGGATGAACTTCCTGAATTTTCAAGAAATGTATTAGATCAATTGCGTGAGCCGATTGAGGCTGGTTATATTAATATAGTCAGAGCCAGTGGCAGGGTGACATTTTTAAGCGATTTTCAATTGTTGGCTGCGATGAACCTATGCAAATGTGGTTATGCAGGTGATTCATCTCAACCAGAAAGATGCCAATGCAGTGCAGCAAGTATTGAGGCATATCGAAATAAAGTGTCTGGCCCCTTGTTGGATCGTATTGATTTGCAGGCTAATTTATCGCGTATCCCCATCTTTGAATTGCAGAATTTGCCAAAAGGGGAAACGAGTTTACAGATTGCAGCTAGAGTGATTCAAGCACAAGAACGACAATACCAACGTCAAGGCTGTTTGAACGCAAAACTGTCTTCTGAGCAAGTGGGAAAAATTTGTAAAATTGATGATGAGATCAAAACGATATTAATCAAGGCTGAACAACGTTTTAATTTATCAGCGCGTGCCTATATCCGAGTACTTAAAACGGCGAGAACAATTGCTGATTTGGAAGCAGAGAATTGCCTTCATTCAGGACATGTTTTAGAGTCATTGAATTTCAGACAAACAGTTTAGTTATTTTGATCTAGGCAAAAATCAATAAATTGTACTGCTGATATTGAGAATACTTTTTTCTTTTATATTCAGTGTTGATTTTAAGATATCGCCACTTTGTAAGCTACCAACGCCCGCTGGCGTTCCGGTTAAAATGACGTCCCCTGGTTTAAGGGTGAACCATTTGCTTATATAAGAGATTAAATCCAAGGGCTTAAGCAGCATTTCTTCTGTGCTGCCTTGTTGTCTGATTTCGTCGTTGATTGTTAAATTTAACGACAAATGATTAATGTCTTCTTGGCTTGGTTTGAAGGGTAAGCATTCAATAGGGCAAGCACCATCGAAGCATTTAGCTTTTTCCCATGGATGATTTTTTTCTTTGAGCTGTGTTTGTACATCACGCAACGTGAGGTCTAAAGCTAGGCCAATGCCTGATATGGCTTGTAGGGCTTCGAATGAGGTTGCGTGTTTAAGCTCCGAGCCTACCACTAAAGCAATTTCTAATTCATGATGCACTTCGCCTAGGTTTTTGGGTATGTTTATCTTGCCAGCAAGAGATCTAATTGTTGTATTTGGTTTGATAAACAATAACGGTTCATCAGGGATGGGATTATTGAGCTCTTTAGCGTGTTTGGCATAGTTTCGGCCAATGCAAACTATCTTGCTCGATTGGGTAGGTATAAATGAGCTCATAATGTAGTTAATTCAATGATTTACTTAAAATTTGTTTTAAATGTTTAGCTGTATGAGAACTTGAATTGGCAACTTCTTCTGGCGTGCCTTCGGCCACAATTTGACCGCCACCTGCGCCACCTTCAGGACCTAAATCAATGATCCAGTCTGCGGTCTTGATGACATCTAGGTTATGTTCAATGACGAGTATGGTGTTTCCTTGATCTCGTAACGTGTGCAGCACTTTGAGTAATAGTTCAATATCCGCAAAGTGTAGGCCTGTGGTAGGTTCATCAAGAATATAAAGTGTTTTGCCTGTATCGCGCTTAGAAAGCTCTTTGGATAGTTTGATGCGCTGTGCTTCACCCCCAGACAATGTAATAGCACTTTGACCTAAACGAATATAGCCCAAACCCACAGCCATTAGGGTGTCGAGTTTGCGTTTAATCACGGGCACTGCACTAAAAAAATTAGCTGCATCTTCAACTGTCATCTCTAATATATCGTGAATATTCTTGCCTTTATAGCGAATATCCAATGTCTCACGGTTGTAGCGTTGACCTTTGCACACATCACAGGTCACATAAACATCAGCAAGAAAGTGCATTTCAACTTTGGTGACACCATCGCCTTGGCAAGCTTCGCAACGTCCGCCTTTGACATTAAATGAAAAGCGCCCAGGCTTATAGCCACGTGCTCTGGCTTCAGGTGTTTCAGCTAGGAGTTCACGTATCGGGGTGAACAAGCCTGTATAGGTTGCTGGGTTTGAACGCGGTGTTCGGCCGATTGGGCTTTGGTTAATATCAACAATCTTGTCAATATGTTCAATGCCTTTGATTGCTTCGTGAGCGCTTGCAATAATTCGGCTGCGATTGATGGTTTGTGCAACGACTGGATAGAGTGTGCTATTGATGAGAGTTGATTTGCCTGATCCAGAGACACCAGTTACACAGGTGAAAATTCCTAATGGAATTTTAACGCTGACATTTTGTAAATTATTGCCTGTAGCGCCAATGATTTCGAGATGTTTCCCGCTCTTGTTAGTCTGACGCTTAGCAGGAGTAGTGATAGTTTTTTCACCCGAAAGGTATTTGCCAGTAACTGAGTTTTTATTGTTGACTATATCCGCATAATTTCCTTCAGCGATTATTTGACCGCCATGTACACCAGCACCTGGGCCTATATCTATGATGTGATCAGCGGCTCGCATGGCTTCTTCATCATGTTCAACGACAATCACTGTGTTACCTAAATCACGTAGGCGGGTTAGAGTATCGATCAGGCGATCATTATCACGTTGATGCAAGCCAATAGAGGGCTCATCCAACACATACATCACTCCAACTAAGCCAGCACCAATTTGTGAAGCCAGTCGAATTCGTTGTGCTTCGCCGCCGGACAATGTGTCAGCGGAGCGACTCAAATTGAGATAATTCAAACCTACATTAATCAAGAATCCTAATCTGTCATTAATTTCTTTAAGAATTTTTTCAGCAATGAGTTTTTTTGCACCTTCTAGTTCGAGAGATTGGAAAAAATCATGGGTGTCAGAAATAGGCATTGCAGTGATTTCATGAATCGCCTTATTGCCAACGAATACATTGCGCGGACCAATGCTTAAGCGGCTGCCATCGCAATCTGGACAAGATTGTGTGTTGATGTATTTACTGAGCTCATCACGCACTGCCATTGATTCAGTTTCGTGATAACGTCGTTCCATATTGCCAAGAACACCTTCCCAAATGCCAAGCTTTTCGTAAGGTTTACGCCCAGGACGATGATAAACAAAAGCAATTTCTTCGTTGCCGCTACCATTGAGCAAGATATTTTGCATTTTCTCAGGAATGTCTTCAAAAGCATCATCAAGGTTAAAATCATAATGATCGGCAACACACTGCAGCATTTGATAATAATAGGTGTGACGTTTGTCCCAACCACGGATAGCACCCGCAGCAATGTTGAGCTCTCGATCAAAAATGATTTCTTCAGGATCGAAAAACTTTTTTACACCGAGTCCATCACAACTAGAACAAGCTCCTGCAGGGTTGTTAAATGAAAATAAACGAGGCTCTAGTTCTTTTAGGCTATATCCGCAGTGGGGGCAGGCATATTTTGCGGAAAAAACGATAAGTTCTTCTTCGTCATTCTCGTCTTTTGGTAGAACAGCTATTTGTGCTACATCATCCGCAAGCTCTAAGGCAGTTTCAAATGACTCAGCCATGCGCTGCTGAGAGCCTTCTTTAACCACCAAACGGTCCACCACTACTTGAATCGTGTGTTTGTTGTTTTTTTCTAATTTTGGCGGTTCTGCCAAATCAATGACTTCACCGTTTATGCGTGCTCTAAGGAAGCCTTGCGAATACAAATTGTCCATTAATTGCACATGCTCACCTTTGCGATTATCAACAATAGGCGCAAGCAATAACACTTTACTACCTTCAGGCAATTCCATGACCTGATCCACCATTTGTGAGATGGTTTGTGACTTCAGCTCAACATGATGATCGGGACAGCGAGGCTCACCAACGCGTGCGAATAATAAACGCATATAGTCATAGATTTCGGTGACTGTTCCAACTGTTGACCGAGGATTGTGTGATGTTGCTTTTTGTTCGATTGATATTGCCGGTGACAAGCCTTCAATGACATCAACATCAGGCTTTTCCATGAGCGATAAGAATTGGCGAGCATAAGCAGATAACGATTCCACATAGCGGCGTTGTCCTTCAGCATAGATTGTGTCAAATGCTAAAGAGGATTTTCCAGAGCCAGAAAGGCCAGTGATGACAATCAGTTTGTTTCGCGGCAAAGTGATATTGATGTTTTTTAAATTATGCGTTCTAGCGCCGCGAATCGTGATGTTTTCCATTATGTTAGTTTGAAAGTGTTTTTGAGTTTTGTATTGATTTTTTGTTATCGCAATTTTATTTTTTGCGACCCAACAATATACGTTGATATGTGATCAAAAAGCAAAGCCGAAATGTGCTTTTTTTGGGTTTGTTTTTGTTCGCTTGGCTTTTAAGTTTGACATGAATCAAATACACTCTCCGTTTAGTTTTTTATCTGGTTTTCATGTTACCTTCGAATCAAGCATTTACCTCAATTGAACGGCGCGCTGTCTTTGGCTTAAGCGCGATTTATGGCCTGCGTATGTTTGGTTTATTTTTGATTTTGCCAGTCTTGGCGATCTATGCAGATGAATTGCCAGGCTCCACACCATTTTTGATTGGTTTGACTCTTGGCGCATACGGAATTGCTCAAGCATTGCTACAAATCCCCTTTGGTTTGCTATCGGACAAATTTGGTCGAAAACATTTAATTAGCATTGGACTTGGTATTTTCATTATCGGTAGTTTAGTTGCTGGTTTTGCTGACGATATTTTTACAATGATTATTGGTAGAACGCTGCAAGGCTCAGGTGCTATAGCGGCAGCTGTATTAGCCTTGACTGCTGATTTGACTCGTGAGAACCAACGTTCAAAAGCTATGGCAATTATTGGATTGAGTATTGGTGGTTCATTTATGCTGGCATTTATAGTGGCATCACCTTTAGTATCTTTGTTGGGATTTTCAGGTTTATTTTTTGTGACTGCTGGTTTGGCGGTGTTGGCTGTAATTGCTCTATGGTTGTATGTGCCGAATCAAACCCCGCGTTCTAGTAGAGATGTAAAATTTGTTGGCAGTGATTTCTTGAGTTTATTGCAGCATAAACATTTGATGCGTTTAAATATTGGAATTTTTGTACTGCACTGTGTATTAACTGCTATGTTTGTGGTGATTCCTTTGTTGTTGATTCAAAGGGTGGAAATGCCGTCTACTGAGCATTGGAAGATTTATATTCCTGTCATGTTGGCATCAATCATCTTTATGACTCCTTTAGTCATGTTGAGTGCGAATAAAGCACGTTTAATGCGAGTGTTTTTGTTTGGTATTATTTTGCTGATGTTTGCGCAGATTATTTTATTTATCTCATCGTTAGATAATGTGTTGTCAATAGCAATATGTTTGTTGGTGTTTTTTGTTGGTTTTAATACGTTGGAAGCAATGTTGCCATCATTGGTGACGCGTGTTGCCCCTGCCGCGATGAAAGGAACCGCAGTTGGAATTTATAATACCTTTCAGTTCAGTGGCGTGTTCATTGGCGGTATAGTTGGCGGTTATTTGATGGGCAATGGCGGTCCTAATGCAGTTTTTGCTTTTTGTGGAATATTGATTGTAATTTGGGCGCTTGTGGTAGTTTTGTCGCCGCAAGCAACTTTGTTTGATACAGTATTAGTGCGTTTGAAAGCGATAAATGAAAGTGAAGAAAAGGAAAATATCATAAGGTATGATAGGCTATTGTTAATTGATGGTGTTAAGGATGTGACGATCATCAATGAAGAAAATGTCGCTTATTTGAAAGTGGACAAAACTGAGTTTAATACTCGCTTGCTGTCCAATATAACTTTTGTCGACAATAGTTAAATAAAAAATTAAACGAAAAATAAAGAATTTATACGAATAAGAGGAAATTATGGCAAGTCGTGGTGTAAATAAAGTAATACTCGTTGGCAATCTGGGTAATGATCCTGATGTGAAATATCCCAGTGGCGGTGGCAGTCAAATTACTCGTATTAGCGTTGCAACATCAGAACAATGGAGTGACAAAAATACAGGCCAAAAACAAGAACGCACTGAATGGCATCGTGTCGTGTTTTTTGGTCGATTGGCTGAAATCGCAGGTGAATATTTGCGTAAAGGCTCGAAAGTCTATATAGAAGGCAGCCTGCGCACCAACAAATATACAGACCAAGCAGGTGTGGAAAAGTATTCAACGGACATAATCGCTAATGAAATGCAAATGTTGGATAGCCGTGGCGATAATGCTGGCATGGGTGGTGGTCAAGGCTACGCTCAACCTCAACAATCTCAACAACAACCTCAGCAAGGTGCTTATAATCAAAACTCAGCTGCTGGAACCTTTGCCGCAGGTGCAGCAGCTGCTGGTGTTGCTGGTGCAGCAACGCAACAACCTACACCAGCACAGCAGCCAGATCAATCCAATCAAACTAATGATATTCCAAGCATGGATTTTGATGACGATGTGCCGTTTTGAGACTTACCTTAGATGTTTTTTGTAAAAAAAATTATATTAAAGTATTTATTTACAACAACTTATATTAAAGCATATCTTTGAAAGCCTCTATTTATGAGGCTTTTTTGTGGATTGAGTAAACTGCAATTCCGCCTTTGTTTTGTTTGTTGTATATATCGCCGATAAACGTAATATAAATCCGTTTAGTTTGTTCTGAGAAAAATATACTGTATGGCACTCCTGCATATGGTTGAGGGAGTTCAATATAGCCATAATGTTCTTTCTGTTTTGTGTCAAAAATTGAAATGCTGTTCGTGTGCCATTGAGCTGTAATTAGATAACGTTGTTGGTGCAAATAAATGCCAGTGATATTAGTGTTTGGGAACTCGGTGATGATTTCAGCTTTGCCAGAATCGAAATCAGAAATTTTTAACACATTGGCGCCATTGCCGATGTTTAAGCCTTCACGTTTTTCATAGGAATTTGATAGCCAAACGCTGTCTTTTTCACATAATAATTGCCGTCCATAGGCAATAAGTTTGTCGTGGTCTGCAAATACTTCAATTTTATCTGAGGAGTTGATGTCAATTCGAATTAAACGAGAATTTAATGAATCTGCAATATACAACCAATCATCTTGTCGACAAACACCGTGCGGTGCGTTTAATTTAAATATATCAGAGTCGTCAGTATGGGTGAATTCTTTGAAGTTTTTTAGTGATTGATCAAAGGCGTAGATTGATCTGCCCCAGCCGCCACTAATGAAAAGAGAATTGTCATCAGTTGCCAAATAATGCGGTGAGCTAAAGTTTTTTTTCGGAGAAGGGTGGCTTACATTTTTTAGTGTTTTTGATAATGATAAATCACTTTCAATGATTTGATTGGAAAGTAATTCAGTAATCCAAAAAGAGCCTTTAAATTCGATGATATCAGCTGGGTGTTCGAATAAGCCTTGCTGGAAGCTTTCTATGGTGATTTCTAGTTTTACCGGTTTTAAAAAAAACGCGTAAGCTATCACCAATAGAATCAATAAAACGATGATTGCACTACTGAAAAGAAACTGTTGTTTATTTAAGTTCAAGGTGATTATCGAAAGCAAAAGTGAATATTACCCGTTTCCTTAGTCATATACACCAGAACAATTGTAATGAAATAAAAAAAGGCGCTTCAAAAGAAGCGCCTTTAAAAGGGTAGTATTAATTTAGCTTAAATCAAAGCGGTCTAAATTCATGACTTTCACCCAAGCTGAGACGAAGTCATTTAAGAATTTATCTTTCGCATCATCAGATGCATAAACCTCTGATAGAGCACGTAAAATAGAGTTTGAACCAAACACTAGATCAGCACGTGTGCCTGTCCATTTAACGTCACCAGATGAACGATCAAGACCTTCAAACACTTCTTGAGAATCGTCAGTTGCTTTCCACTCGACACCAATGTCTAAAATGTTTTTGAAGAAGTCATTAGACAGTGTTCCAGCGTTGTCAGTTAAAACACCATTGTTTGAACCATCGGAATTAATATTTAGACTACGAAGTCCACCAACTAATACTGTCATTTCTGGTGCAGTCAACGTCAGTAGCTGAGCTCTGTCTACTAAAAGACCTTCAGTTGAACGTGGATCCTTGGTATTTTTGAAGTTACGGAAACCATCAAACTTAGGTTCAAGTACTTCAAATGACTCTACATCAGTTTGCTCTTGTGATGCGTCAGTTCGTCCTGGAGAGAAAGGCACATTAACGCCACTGACTTTTTCAATTGCAGCACTACCACCAAGCACGATCAGATCTGCAAGAGATACATTACCTGCAAAGTCTTTCTGAACGCCTTCAAGTGTAGTTAACACCTTTGCAAGCTGTGTCGGGTTGTTAACTTCCCAATCTTTCTGAGGAGCTAGACGAATACGCGCTCCATTTGCGCCACCACGATAATCTGAACCACGATACGTTGATGCTGAAGCCCATGCTGTTGCAACTAGTTCTTGAGTTGATAAACCTGAGTTTAAAATTGCACTTTTTAAAGTGTTAATTTCTGCATCACTTAGTGTTGGTCCTTCATGTGCAGGTACTGGATCTTGCCAAACTAACTCTTCAGAAGGGACTTCTTCACCTAAATAGCGACTAATTGGTCCCATGTCACGATGCGTTAGTTTAAACCAAGCTCGCGCATACGCATCTGCGAATTCTTCAGGGTTTTCATGGAAATTTTTCGAAATTTTTGCATACTCTGGGTCTAATTTAAGAGCCATATCTGCAGTAGTCATCATTAATGGTTGTGTACTTGAAGGATCATGTGCAGCAACTGGTTGATCAGCATTTGAATCAGCAGTTGGTGTCCATTGTACGTGGCCCGACGCACTAGTTGTTTTCTCCCATTCATAACCTAACAACACATCAAAGTAGCCCATGTCCCATTGAGTTGGGTTGACTGTCCAAGCACCTTCAAAGCCAGCTGTAGTTGTGTCTCCGCCTTTACCTGTGCCATGTGAATTGATCCAACCAAGTCCCATTTGCTCAATAGGTGCTCCTTCTGGCTCAACGCCGACTTTATCTTCAGGACCAGCGCCATGACCTTTACCAAAAGTGTGTCCACCAGCGACAAGAGCCACAGTTTCATAGTCATCCATTCCCATGCGACCAAAAGTGTCACGAATGTCGAAGCCTGATTTTAATGGATCAGGTTCTGCATTAGGACCCTCTGGGTTAACGTAAATCAAACCCATTTGCACTGCACCTAAAGGCGTCGCTAATTCGCGTTCACCTTCATAGCGTTGATCATCAAGCCATTCAGTTTCAGGACCCCAATAGATATCTTCTTCTGGTTCCCATACGTCAGGGCGTCCGCCACCGAAACCAAAGGTTTTAAAACCCATTGATTCCATCGCAACATTGCCCGTTAAAATCATGAGATCAGCCCATGAAATTTGACGACCATATTTTTGTTTGATTGGCCAAATTAGTCGACGTGCTTTATCTAGATTGCCATTATCTGGCCAACTATTAAGTGGTGCAAAACGTTGTGACCCTGTTGATGCGCCGCCACGGCCATCATAGGTTCGGTAAGTACCCGCACTATGCCATGCCATACGTACAAAAAGACCGCCGTAATGACCATAATCTGCAGGCCACCAGTCTTGTGAGCTTGTCATGAGGTCTGTAAGGTCTTTTTTCAATGCTTTTAGATCAAGCTTTTTAAATTCTTCAGCATAATTAAATGACTCGTCCATTGGATCCACCAATGATGACTTTTGACTCAAAACTTTAAGGTTTAGCTGTTCTGGCCACCATTGTTGGTTGGCTGTGCCGCCTGTAGGTGGATTTGCATTATGCATAACAGGACATTTTCCTGCGTCTAGTTTATCGTTCATTATTTAGACCTCAATATCTATTTATGGTTTTAATAAATTGTATTTATCATTCAACTTGGAATTTATTTGTTGCTCAAATTGCAGTAAATAAAGGTCAAACTGAATAAATATTTGATTTGTGATACCAAAATAACATCATGGAATGATCTATTCCAATGGAGTAATTTGATGGTTTTGATTGATTTATTGAATAGTGATAATTAGAGTTTCCTTGATTTTTTTCAATTAATTTTATGATTTATAATAGTTTTTCTGTATTTCTGTCGGAAATCTATGATGGTCTTGATTTGCTATATAAATTTTTTTAATTAAATAAATTTATTTAACTCCGCCATTTTATGGAACAACCCATACTAGCTTGTTGTTGCTTTGGTCCAGAGCCTGTTTTTGCAATCAGCTGCATGGCTTCTACTAGCTCAGGAGCTCTATGAGCTGCATCATCCATTTTAGCGTTGTCTAAACGGCCCCGATATTGTAATTTGCCTTCATTGTTAAAGCCAAAAAAATCGGGAGTACAAACTGCGTCATAAGCCTTTGCTACTGTTTGGTCTTCATCGACTAAGTAAGGGAACTTGAAATTATGTTGGCGAGCAAATCCCTTCATGTTTTCTGGGGAATCGCTTGGGTAGCTTTGAAAATCATTCGACATCACAGCAAGCACATTGATTCCTTGATTCATTAATAAGTCAGTGTCCGCAGTTAGACGGTCGGCAATTGCTTTAACATATGGGCAATGATTGCAAATAAAAGCGATTAATAAACCATTTTCACCTAAATGTTTAGACATCGTGAATAGCTCACCATCGGGGTTTGGAAGGGTGAACTCGGGTGCTTGCCAGCCAAAATTACAAATCGGAGTGTCTAAAAGCATTTTATTATTTCCTCATTGAGCTTGTGATCGTCCCACATTAAGCTTGTGCTTGGCTTTTAGCCAAAGTGATATCTTGGTCAGTTAAATAAAGTAATCCAGCGATTTTACGAATAAAATGGCGTTCATGTTGGTCAATGCGACCATCTGCAAATGCTACCTGCCATAAGCTTTTCAAAATAGTGATGCGTTCAGGGTGGTCATATCGATCGCAAATTTCTCTGGTGAATTCATGCAAGCTAATTGCTTGCTCACTTTCTTGCTTGGCTTGTTCTAAGACGAGGTCGATTGTTTCGTGACTGAGAGAAAACCTTTCAGACAAGATCTGTTTGATTTGGTCTAATTCAATTTGATCAACAGTATCGTCTGATTTAGAGACTTCTACCATTAAAACAGCCGCCGCAAGTTGCAGTTTGTTTTCTTTTTCGCCTTTATTGGAAGATGAAGTATCAGAAAAAAGTTCTTTAAGTTTATTTAACATCGCACTATTTTTAGCATTTATATTTACTATAAGATGAACCAAGTGAAGAATTTATCAGTTTTTACATTGAAAATGTATTTCTTCGGTATCATATATAAACAGTATCAATAATTGGGATTTAATATTATGCGTCGAGTATTTTATTTTTTAGCCACTAACTTTGCGATTATCATTGTTCTTGGTATCTTTCTAACAGTCATCAGCCCATTTTTACCACCAGAATTGCAAAGTGGTCTATTAGGCAATTTCTTTTTCTCTGCCATTTTTGGTTTCGGTGGTTCATTCATCTCATTGTGGATGTCTAAAGGCATGGCAAAACGTGCCGCAGGAGTCCAAGTGATCAATGAACCGTCAAATGCAACGGAAAAATGGTTGCTAGAAACGGTTGAACGACAAGCCAAGCTTGCTGGTATTGGTATGCCAGAAGTGGGGATATTCCCATCACCACAACCAAATGCTTTTGCAACAGGAGCGAATAAGAATAATGCCTTAGTCGCTGTTAGTGTTGGTTTGATGAATAATATGAATCAAGGTGAGGTTGAAGCAGTTCTTGGCCATGAGGTAGCCCACGTTGCTAATGGTGATATGGTGACTATGAGTTTATTGCAAGGTGTTTTAAACACGTTTGTCTTTTTCTTTGCGCGGATGGTTGCACAAGCTGTTGATCGA
Organism: uncultured Gammaproteobacteria bacterium; assembly: GCA_964633815.1. Lineage (GTDB taxonomy): Bacteria > Pseudomonadota > Gammaproteobacteria > Arenicellales > Arenicellaceae > CALKZN01. Next base: position 10,510 of record CAZWHW010000029.1, on the reverse strand, counting down.
GGTCAACGTGGAGGCATTGGTTATTTCGCTACGTATATGCTCATGCAGATGGTTTTTGGCTTCATAGCTTCAATGATTACAGCCTCTTATAGTCGTGCACGTGAATATCGCGCTGATGCTGGTGGCGCATCGTTCTCAAGCAAAGAGAAAATGATTGCTGCACTTGAGCGCTTGAAACAAGGTCAAGCAGGTGAACTGCCAAATCAACTTGCTGCATTTGGTATTTCTACTGGAGTGAAAAAAATGTTTTCAACACATCCGCCTTTGGATGATCGAATTGCAGCTCTTCGAGCGGCGAATGATAACGAGCTCGCTGAAATTGGAGAAGTGGACACAGGAACTGTGGTGCGCAATTAAGTTTGTACCTTAATCAATTTAAATAAAAAAAGCGGGCATTATGCCCGCTTTTTTTTATGATCTTAGGCATGATTTTGGTTACACTGAATAATTCTTGGATAAGATAAATTTTGTTATGAAAGTAGCAAAAGGGAATAGATATTTATAGGGGAAAGATACTTATGGATATTATAAATACTGTTGTCAACAAAGCAGATAATCAGCTAGAAGTAACAATACGTTTTGAGCAAGATTCAATGGGTGAGTCTATGTCCTTATCTTTAATGCAATCTGTCGAGGTGCATCGCTCTCGTGGGGTTGATAAGCGAAAATCTGTTTTTTCAAAAAATTTCAAAGTGCATAAAGCGGGTGAGATCACAGAATATATTTCTTTAAATGATATTTCTGCTTATCATTACAACGGTTCGGGAATATCCATGACAACGGAATTAGAACTATGTAAGGCTAGCAGTTTATTGAGTTATTTCACGAAAAATACAAAACCAGTGCAATTAGGTTTTTTTCAAGTTCCTGCAAATATTTCAACTGCAAAAGTGATGCTTGATCCGCCTGACACGTTTGATTTATTTAAAAATTTCAAAGTAATCTCAGCTGAAAATCAACTTTATTTTATCGGAGTTTGCATTCTCTCGGCATTTGCGATAGTTGGAAACACACTGCTTGGTTGGCATGATCAAACATCACATGTAGGTCAAACGATTTTTTATTCGCATTATAATAGTGACGGTGAAAAACAAAGCCCGTTTTTAAATGCACTTGTGATTAATGGAGCTATGGCTGTCCTGTCTTGGCTCTGGCTAAAAAGCATTTTACGGACGTATATGACTTTTCGTATTGTCAAAAAATTAGGAGAAGTATCAAAGGGGAAGCATTATTTTCTAAAAAGGTTACTCAGCGGTGAATCCAAAATTGATCTAGTAAATTGTGAATTACGTGTTGTTGCTTGTAATGTAGAACATGGTCAGTATGTTACTGGAAGTGGTAAAAAAAGACGGACAAACTCATTCAAAACACCTGTTAAATGTGTTCCTATTTATAAAAAACAGTTAGACCACATCCCAAAAGAAACTGAAATTGCAGATTATTTATATGACCATATTTGTTTTGACGATGTTTATGAACAACTAGCCCCTAATTGCATGATCACAAGTACCCACGGACTTAAACTGCATTGGGAAATTCAGTTATTACACCCTGAGTTGGTTGATCAAGAGATTGTAGGTTCATCAGATGGTTTTTTCTTTGGTCATTTTCGGCTAGAAAAATAGTTCTTATTTTTTGTTAATTTCTTTGTAAGCTGCTTGATTTTCGATATTTTAAAGATATGATACAACATATCATTTATTAGTCGAATTCCTTACGTATTTAGTTAGAGCTTTAGAATTGCTCGACCAGCTATGAAGGTAAGTTGTGAATAGATGTTTTATTAATTAAAGAATCCTGAATAGGTAGTGGAATGTTAAAAAGTAGAGTAGTTAATTTTGTAAAATTAATGGTTGTAGTAGCGGGTATTGCTTTAGCTAATTCTAGTTATGCGCAAGTGTTCGAGGTGATTCATCCGGATGTGAAAAAAGGTGAATACGAACTAGAGTTTTTAAATGGTGGTAGTTTAGATAGTGTTGAAGATGGTGAAGAACGTTCTGAGCATGAGTTAGCGCTGGGTTATAGCTTTACTGACAATTGGAAATTGACCGCTGCGGTTGAAATTGCCAACCCTGCTGGAGAAAGTGCAGAGATAGAAGGGTTTGAATTTTTAAGTGTGTACATCTTGCCTTTTTCAAACGGAAAGAAGAGTGCTGAAGGTCATGAGCACAATCACAATCACAAGCATGAACATGGTGAAGAAAATCATTCAGGTTGGACACTAGCTATATTAACTGCATTAGAAATACCTGAAGAAGATGGTTTTGATGAAGGTGCTCTTGAAATTGGACCGATTGTTGAAGCGAATTTTGGTCCATTTCTTTGGGTTGGTAATTTAGTGGTTGAAATACCATTTGGCGATGAAGATCCGGGCTTAGGTTTTGCGTCACAAACGATTTATCCTGTGAATAATAGTTTTGGTATTGGTATTGAAAGCTTTGGTGCTTTTGAGGAGCTGTTTGGTGATGGCGATGAAGAAGAATTATTTGCAGGCCCTGCACTTTATTTTAAATATAAATTAGGCAATGGTAGTGTGTTAGAACCACGTATTGCTCTTTTGTTTGGCTTAAATGATGAAACTGAAGATGACGTTTTATCATTTAACTTAGAATATAAATTTGGTGGCTAGCTTAGGTTTTAATCACCACCAAGATGTTTGAATTTTGGTGGTGATTGGCTATTATATAACGTATCTAACTTATACAACTTGCTCGTATGAAAACTTCTCAAATCTTGGCAAACGTTAAAAGTAAACTCGAACAACAAGGAATTACTTTGACACAAAAACGTTCAAGAATTTTAGAGATTTTATGTCGTGTTAATAAATCAGTTTCAGCTTATCAAATTGTTGATTTATATAAAGAGCGTTTCGCAGAATCGATTCCACCAATGTCGGTTTATCGAATTCTAGATTTCCTTATTCAAGTTAAGATTGTACATAAACTTGAATCAGTCAATCAATTTGTCATGTGTGAACATATTGATTGTGAAAATGAACATATGAAAGCACAGTTTCTGATTTGTGATGATTGCCAAGCAATTGAGGAAATTGTATTGGGTCAGAATATCGTTGATTCGCTTAAACAAAGCATTTTAGAAACTAAATTCACGTTGAAATCCTCGCAGATAGAATTACATGGTTTATGTGCTAATTGCGCATCAGACTCTTGAAGGTTTATCTAGTCTCTTTTAATTAGGTTGAAATTATTATGAAAAAAACAATTATTTTTGCTTGCAGCTCTTTGTTATTCAGCTGTGTTGCTGCTAACGCTGCAGAAAAAAAACATGATCATCACGATCATGATCACGGTCATGAAACCAAAAAAGTGGTTAAGCATTCTGCGCATGAGCATGGTGTGGCGAAAATGAATATAGCGGTTATAGGCAAGGAAATTCAAATTGAGTTGGATTCTCCAGCGTATAATTTGGTTGGTTTTGAGCATCAACCAAAAAACTCTAGCCAAAAGAAAACCGTAAATAAAGTCGAAAAAGTGTTAGCTAAACCAAATAAACTTGTCACAGTTGAAAACAATAGCTGTGCTGTGGAGCATGTCAAAGTTGAGAGCCCTTTTGGTGGGCATAAAGGACATGATCATCATGGCCATCACGATCATGGTGATCACAAGAAACATGCTAAAGAAAGTGAAGAAACACACTCAGAATATGCATTAGAATATCATTTAGTTTGTGACTCGACTGAAATTAGCCAAGTGAATTTTTCAGGCTTATTTAAGAAGTTTTCTAACTTTTCTGAAGTTCGAGTTCAGTGGTTGTCAAAAGAGAAGCAAGGCGATGCTGAATTAAGCAGTGTTAAACCAGTTGTTACATTTCAATAAACATTTTTTTGATGTCAAAACCCTTAGTTGATATTGAGGGGCTGAAATTTCGTTGGCCGAAACAAGAGCATGAAACGCTAGCTATTGAACAACTGCGTATTGAGCTGCTTGAACACACTTTTTTGCAAGGCAGCAGTGGCAGTGGAAAAACAACACTGTTAAACCTGTTGTGTGGTATCAATCTTTGTTCTTCTGGGCATCTTAAGGTGCTAGGAGAAGATTTAAACGCTTTTAACAGTCAAGGCAGGGATCAATTCAGAGGGCGACACTTAGGTATTATTTTTCAACAGTTTAATCTTTTACCTTTTTTATCGGTAAAAGAGAATATTGAATTGCCATGCCGTTTTTCTAAGCACCGAGGGACCAAAGTCACTGATATTCATGCTGAAATATTGCGACTGCTTGATGCATTGGATTTGTCAGAGTCCATATTAAATCAAAATGTCACTGAATTAAGTGCGGGCCAGCAACAACGCGTTGCGGCTTGCCGAGCGGTTATTGGTTCGCCAGAATTACTAATTGCGGATGAACCCACTTCAGCGCTGGATGTGCAAAATCGTGATAATTTCGTCAAGCTATTGTTTCAAGAAGCGGATAAGCATGGCAGCACGATTATTTTCGTTAGTCATGATCCAGCGATTGGCAAACATTTCCCGAAACAAATAAATTTAGTTGATATCAATCAAGTAGGTCAAACATGAACACCTTGCTGTTGTTAGCCAGCAAAAGTGCTTGGGGCAGAAGAGGGAGTTTGTTGCTAGCAATTTTATCAATTGCTATCAGCATGACTTTATTGCTTGGTGTGGATATGACTCGCAAGCAAGCAAAGAGTAGTTTTTTGAACACTATTTCTCAGACTGATTTGATCGTTGGTGCTCGTTCTGGTCCGATTAATCTGTTGCTCTATAGTGTTTTTCGTATGGGCAATGCAACCAATAATATTTCGTATGATAGCTATGAACGATTGAGAGCAGATAAACGAGTGAAATGGACAATTCCTCTGTCTTTGGGTGATTCCCATAAAGGCTTTCGAGTGGTGGGAACATCGCAAGATTATTTTGAATTTTATCGCTATGCAGATAAACAACACTTGGCATTTGCCAAAGGCGTAGCATTTGACGATTTATATGATGCTGTGATTGGCTCAGAAGTGGCCAAAAAACTTGATTATAAGCTTGGTCAGACAATCATTCTTTCGCATGGCACTATTTCAACTGACTTCGCCGCTCATGACGACAAGCCTTTTCGAGTTGTTGGGATTTTACAGGCGACAGGCACACCAGTTGATCGAAGTGTTCATGTTTCTCTAGAGGCAATTGAGGCGATTCATATTGATTGGCGTGATGGTGCCAGGTCGCTTTTAAAAATCAACGCTGATCAAGCAAGGAATTTTGGTTTGAAACCAAAAAATTTGACAGCAGTGATGGTGGGGTTAAATAAACGCATCCAAACTTTTGCTGTGCAGCGAGATGTTAACGATGCAGGTCATGAAGCATTATTAGCAATCATTCCAGGTACAACTTTGTCAGGACTGTGGCGAACTCTTGGGCATTTTGAAACAATTCTGTTGTTGGTGTCATCATTGGTGCTGATTGCTGGTCTATTAGGTATGTTGACCATGTTATTGTCGACATTAAATGAACGTCGTCGCGAAATGGCAGTTTTAAGAGCTATTGGCGCGCATGCTTATCAGATTATTTTGCTCTTTGTATTAGAGGCGTTTTTGATTGCATTGATAGGTTGCTTGATGGCTGTAGGTTTGGTTTATATGATCTTGACTATGGCAAAGCCTGTGTTGTTAGATTTATATGGTTTTAATTTATCCTTGACTAGCTTGGATGGACAACAATGGCTATTATTAAGTTTGGTGTTGATGTTGAGTTGTTTATTTAGTTTGATTCCGGGATTAATTGCATATAAACGTTCATTGCAAGATGGTTTGATGGTGAGATTATGAAAAAGAATTTTTTGTCAATTTTCGCAATCAGCAGCGTGTTATTGTTGTCTGGATGTGATGATGCCAACAATCTGTCGGATTCTGATTCTACGCAAGATTTGAATGAATATTTAACGCAAGATTTGAATGAATATTTAACG
>CAZWHW010000029.1:0-4477 GCA_964633815.1 uncultured Gammaproteobacteria bacterium | reverse complement strand
ACGCAAGATTTGAATGAATATTTAACGCAAGATTTGAATGAATATTTAACGGAAAATAAACCGAAGTATTCCACCGAAGAATTACTGGGCAAAACGATTGCTGAATATGAGCTGTTTTTAAAGGAGCAAGAGCAGCGTGAGACTGAAAAAAAAGTTTCATCACAGCCGAAGAAATTCGAAAATAATGGTTTTTTGGAACTAGCCTGGGAAGATTTGGTTACGCCTGGCTATGATGCGGATAGTATTTTGGAAAAATATGCTCCTCAAATTGAAACATTGGCTCATAACAGTGAACAAGCACTAGCGTTGTATGAAGTCATGAATGAGGAGTTTAATAATGCGCCAGCAAACCCTGAATTGGCTGATAAGAAAGTTAGCATTCCGGGTTTTATTGCGCCAATTGAACTTGTTGATGGTTTGATTACAGAATTTTTGTTGGTGCCTTATTTTGGTGCTTGTATCCACTTGCCGCCGCCGCCTTCAAACCAAACACTCTATGTGAAAGTAGCGCCTGATTATGCGATTCGAAATGAAGATTCCTATGAGCCAATTTGGGTTTCAGGTAATTTAGAGGTTGATAAAGCCGAAACGGATATTGGCAGTGCGAGTTATCAAATTCAAAACGCGTTGATTTCAAAATATCAGTGATTCCAAAATATTCATAATTTTAAAAATACATAAATAAAATAGCGGTTTAGAATAGTTAATTCTTATTGGGCTGCGTTCCTGAGCTTATTGACTCGTTGGTCTAATGTTTGATTTGGGGCTAAAAGTCGGTTGATATTTCGTTCTGCTCTCACGTCTATAAAAACATCCGGTTTAAATTCTTTTAAAAATTTCTCCATACCAATGAGGTCATAAGAGCTCATGAAAATAACCTGATGGAAACTTTCTGCGAAAAAAGGTTGTAAAAAGGAGCCAAAAGAATCATTCACTATAACGGCCCGCAAATTCTTGCTGTCACAGCCTGTGATTGTGGGTAGTTTTTTAGCCTGTAGTTTGTAAGCTTGTGTTTGCTTGAAGGTGGCGACTTCTTGGTAGGGTTTTGCACATGATTGCTTAATTTTGATGTGATGGTGCATTTCTCTGGTCGAGGTTTTCGCCATTCGGGCCAAATCTCCTGTTTTTAGTATATTTTCAGGATAAACATCATCAAATGTTAAAGCAGGGCTTAACCCAGGAAGCATGGTGCTCAGTTTATTCATGATATGTTGATAGCTTACAAAAGCGCCAAAGCTGGTCCAGTGTGTGTCTTTTTTGAAATATAGGCTTTCAGTTTGATCTAGATTTGTGAGTTTTCTGAGAGTTTCAAGCCTAGTATTTTTTTGTATTTTCAGCAAAGGTTCGAGATTGACATAACCATTGAATTCATTTTGTGTGTCTAATTTGAGCATCAACTTATCAAGCATTGTCACTCCTGAATGACGTTGAATTCGAGTTGGTAAATACTCCGGGTATATAGTCATTTTATTTGGAGCAGGCACTAACAAGTATTTTGCACCAAGGTTTTGCAACCATAGCTCTTTATCGACTAAGTGTTGTTGCCAGAGCGTTAAAACATCTTCGGAAAGTGGTATTTTGCCAATATGATCTTCCACCATGGCAGCCTGGTTTAAAAACAACCAACCGTCTAAGCCGCGAACAAGCCTAGAAATAGGGGACTTATTGAATAGCTTGAGTCTTATTGACTTGTTGGCATCAACCAATTCATGCCGAAGACCATAATGATCTTTAAAATAAGCCTCGAATTCTTTAGGATATTTTTTATAGGCTTTCTTTTTGAAGCTGAATTCAGGCAATGTTTTTAGTGCGCGATTTTCATGTTTGGAAATAGTTTCACCCTCGTTACTAAACCAAATCACCGCAGGTATAGCTATCGCTATAATGAAAGCTAAACTGATGAAGTATTGATAGAATTTTTCGATCATTTTGTTTGCTTAAAAACGGAAATAGATGAAAGGATTATATGAGCCATTAGCGATCTCCATGCAGGCGAAAGCGAAAATGCTGGCAAGACTAATTAAATGGATAGTTTTTGCGCTGATGGATAAAACTAGATTATTTTTTTCTGCTAATACCTGAGTAGACTTTTCTTGTAGTTTTTGGAAAATTGGCACTGAAATTATTATTGCGACAAACAAGATGAAATAAAACTCAGTCTCGAGTTGAATGGCAACCAAAGCGTTGATCGTGAAATTTTCAGGGAAACTGAACATAGTTGCTAAATAATTGAGGCTGATTTCAAGATTTTCTGCGCGGAAAAACACCCACGCAATCAATACAACTAATACGACATAACTGTGTTGGATGACAATAGGCAGTTTGCTTAGCATGGACCCAAAGCGGCCGCGTTCAAGTGCAAGGAAGCTGCCATGCAGTAAACCCCAAATCACAAAATTCCAACTTGCTCCATGCCACAAGCCGCAAATGATAAACACGATGAACAAATTCCGAATTGTGCGCCATGCGCCATTTCGGTTGCCACCAAGAGGGATATATAGATAGTCCCGAAACCAGCTGGATAATGAAATATGCCAGCGTTGCCAAAATTCTCTGATTGAGGTGGAAATGTAGGGATAATTAAAATTTTCTAGAAAACGAAAGCCGAGCATTCTGCCCAAACCAATCGCCATGTCTGAATAACCAGAGAAATCAAAATAAATTTGCAGTGCATAGCAAATAATCCCAAGCCAAACGGTCATGAAAGTGAGTTCCGAACTTGGCAATGAAAAAATCGAATCCGCCATGAAGCCCAAGGGATTAGCAATAAGAACTTTTTTACCCAAGCCATAAATAAAGCGCTCGACACCAGAAGAAAACAGTTCAATTGTTTGAATTCGATGCTTTAATTGTTGGGCGACCGTTGAATATCGAACAATAGGGCCGGCAATGAGTTGTGGAAAAAGTGATATATAGAGCCCAACAGAAAAAATTGAGCGTTGTGCTTCATTTTCTTTTCGATAGATATCAATGACATAGGACATTGCTTGGAACGTGAAAAAAGAAATACCAATAGGTAAATGTGGTCCAGAATGAGGATCAAAATCTTTGTTTTCAATACTGAAAATGCGATAAAAATTTTCAGTTAAAAAAACTGAATATTTGTAATAAATCAGCGGCAATAGATTAATTGCCAACATGATAAATAGTGAAACTTTGCGTTTGAATCGAACATTTTGAGTGCTCACTGTATTCAAAAAAGAACTATCTAATAAAATTCCAAAAAAATAATTCAGAATAATAATGACCAACATTGTCACTACATAATGTGTTTCGCCCCATGCATAAAAAAATAAGCTAGCGAACAATAAAAAAATGTTTCGCAGGCCACGACCTGCCACCCAATGACCAATAAGAACAAGGGGCAGAAATAAGAATAAAAATACTTCCGAAGAAAAAACCATATTTATGCAGAATAGTAACTAAAGCCAATATTTCATTTTGTTGCAATGAAACTAAGCCAGCTTGGCATTTAAACACAAAAAAACCACCATATGGCGGCTTATTTGCTAGCTTTTACGGATTTTATTCAATCTTGTAAAACTAAGGTTTGGTGGAAGGCTGCGAGGGTCGAAAAGTTATTTTAAGCTGTTTAAATATAGTAACTAAATTTCTAAAAGATATTGCTTTATATCCTCATATTTACTAATCCCTTATTAAGCCCATATCATGTAATAACCCGTCTGTAGCCTCATAGAAGCCCTGCGCGAGAGCTTCATCCAATGAGTAGAATGTTGCCGTTTCTGGATTACATAACAACTCGACATCTCTATCCATCGTCTCGGATAAATCATCTTCTTCAAGAGACAAAGTGATGAAGCCACGGCCGGATTTTTCAAATAGAATATATGAGTGCTCCAAAAATCTACGAGATGTTCCGATGAAACAATAATTTTGACTCAGAAAATCACATCGATCCTCATCAATATAATCCTTAAACCCATTGAAATAGTCAGCATCCGGAACAAAGGTGTTAAAGTCTTTTGCAAATAAAACCCTTTTAGGATTAAACATATAAAGCCCCGCAGGATCATCGCCTATGCTGAAAAATCCTATTTTTTCATACAGTGATTTAAGCTCATCTGGAATGATGAGTCCATGATCATAAGCATATAACTTAGATAACTCTTCATTGTCACACGGTGACACCTCAGGCTTCCTGTATTCAAGGTCTTCAAGTTGGTCTTCAAGTTCCTCTTCAATTCTATCTTCTGTTAAATCATCTTCGTGAATAGACCCGCCTCTGCGAATCTCTTCCACCATCAAATCTCTACAATCATTGATTAAAAAATCTAACAGTTTTTTGTATTGTTCTATCTTAGCCCACGTTCCTTTGTGTCCGCTGTAGTCCGTATATGACTTAAGGGTTTCTTTTTTGTTTTTGTTCATTTCGTTGTGGTCAATCAATATCGCTAATCTTTCATTGAGAAGCAATTAAAGGGCTCTGACCCTTTTTGATTCCATATAAAATTTATTG
>CAZWHW010000028.1:9652-22938 GCA_964633815.1 uncultured Gammaproteobacteria bacterium | reverse complement strand
ACTGCATGTCTTTAGCATATTGCAGCAGTGCGCCCGCAGCTTGAATCACTGTATCTTGCTCCTTTAAGCCAAAAGCGGTCAAATCAGAAGTGCCAAACTGTTGTTTCAATAAATCAGTGGTGACATCCAGATTGAAATACCATGAGGGCACCGATTGTTGATGTCCAGATTTTTGCGTGTCTTGCGTTTTAAAATGACTTTTTAGTTCTAAAACAGTACTTGGATGCGGTATTTCTGGCAGGTCTTCGATTAGGCGTTCATCTAATAATATTTCAGCAGGTCTTAATCGTTCTAATTCATTGATTAGTGCAGAGGTGCTGCTCAAGGACTGGCCTTGGAATCTGCCAGTGGATAAATCTAATAAAGCGAGTCCCCAGTAAGTAGTATTTTCAGTTGATTGCTGTTTTTTTATAGGACTATTGTTTTTGCTGGGAGAGAAATAAATTGCTGCCAAAGCGTTATCTTGACGATCATCTAAGAAGCTTTCATCCGTGACTGTGCCAGGAGTTAGCACCCGTACTACTTTACGTTCTACAGGACCTTTACTAGTCGCTGGATCGCCTATTTGCTCGCAGATGGCAACAGATTCACCAAGCTTAACTAATTTTGCTACATATTGTTCGGCACTATGAAAAGGAACGCCAGCCATTGGAACTGGGTTGTCACTGTTTTTCCCCCGAGCAGTAAGTGTAATGTCGAGCAATCGAGAACACTTTTCCGCATCCGAAAAAAACACCTCATAAAAGTCACCCATGCGATAAAACACAATAATGTCTGCGTAATTCGCCTTGATGCTTAAATATTGCTGCATCATTGGTGTGACTTTTGTTGGTGTTGCTTTTTTGTTATTTTTTTCGGATTGATTCAATGGAGTGTTTTTTTCTCAAAATGTGTTCTAAACCTTTGTATGGGCAGCAACTAATTGTAGTAATTTAGGATGAATATTTGAGTTGCCGCAAACAACTTCACCTTTCTCGATAAAGTTTTGTTTACCTTGAATATCGCTAATCAAGCCACCAGCTTCTTGAATTAACAATGCGCCAGCAGCAATATCCCACGATTTTAAGCCCATTTGCCATAACCCATCATAGCGACCGGCAGCAATATAGGCTAAATCCAAAGCTGAAGCACCGCAACGAACAATACTGTTTGCTCGCGGTAAAAGGGCAGCATAACTTCTTAACCAAGGTTTTATTTCAGCAGGATCTCGAAATGGCATACCTGTTGAGAGTAGAGCACTATCTATGCGTTTAGTGTTCGATACGCGAATTCGCATATCATTGAGGTGCGCACCGCCACCACGTGTTGCAGTGAATATATCTTGATTAGCTGGATCAATGACTACAGCGTATTGTGTTTCATTTTCACGTTGTACTGCGATGGATACGCAATAGTATGGAAAACCATGCAGAAAATTGTTAGTGCCGTCTAATGGGTCAATTATCCATGTGTATTCGGCATCTGGATTATTGGGTTTTGATGGGCTTTCTTCGCTAATTATAATGTGGTCAGGATATTGTTTGGTTATTTCATTAATAATGGCTTCATTTGCCAATAAGTCTACCTCTGAGACTTTTTGCGTCGCGCTTTTATTTTTAACATCCAGGCGATCTACATCTGGAGCATAACGATTGATAATGGCAGCAGCATCACGTGCAGCTTTGACCGCAATATTTAAAATCGCGTGCATAGTATTGGCCTCAAAAAAACTAAAAAAGAACTTATTGGGATGCGATTTTAACAGGCTACAAACGAAAAAAAAGAACTAATCGTTTTTGCTAAACAATATTTCGTTAAAATATACACATAAAATATTTAGTTCACTGTTTAAGGTTAATTTAATGAATAGAAAAATTCATGATTCCGTACGATTTGTACTCGTTGAGCCGTCGCACCCAGGAAATATCGGAGCAGTTGCTCGTGCCATTAAAACCATGGGATTCTCTAGGCTTGTTTTAGTGAATCCAAAGCAGTTTCCAGATCCCGAAGCAACGGCTAGAGCGGCCGGAGCTGACGATGTTCTAGATAACTGCCAAGTGGTTGATTCGCTAGAAGAGGCTATTGCGGATTGCGAATATATTTTGGGAACCTCAGTTCGCGACAGACAAATTTCATGGCCAATAGCAACACCAAAACAAACAGCCGAGAAGTTATCACAACAGATTTATGCTAATCCTAAAGCAGCTCAAACTGAAATTGCTATTTTATTTGGTCGAGAACGAACAGGTTTAGAAAACCATGAGCTTGATCATGCCCATTGGCAGATTCGTATTCCAGCAAATGATGAATATAACTCCTTAAATTTAGCTTCTGCAACTCAAATTATTGCTTATGAAATACATTGTGCTTTTTCAATGGGTCTTGAGGAAGCTAATGCTAATAATAAAGAGTTAGAGAGGATGACGGGTGTGCAAGAACGACAGCGTCTCGCTACACATGCTGAAATGCAGGGTTTTTATGAGCATTTAGAGCAAATCTTGCTGCAATTAGATTTTATTAAGACAAATCCACCAACAAAGTTACTCAGAAAGATTATTCGTTTGTATAATCGCAGTCATGTTAGCTTTGAAGAGTTGCAGATTTTGCGTGGCATGCTAACGGCAACTCAAAATAAATTAAACAAGACGTAAACCATAATTGTTATAAATCAAATGTTTGAACGCTTAAAAGAAGATATAGATGTAGTTTTTGATCGAGACCCTGCGGCTAGGAATAGATTCGAAGTTTTAACGGCCTATCCTGGTGTTCATGTGGTTTTGCTGCATCGTCTAAATCATCGATTGTGGAATATTGGCTTAAAATGGATAGCGAGAATACTATCGCATTTCGCTCGCTGGATGACTGGGATTGAAATTCATCCAGGTGCGAAAATTGGTAAACGTTTTTTTATTGATCATGGCATGGGTATTGTGATTGGTGAAACTGCTGAAATTGGTGATGATTGCACACTCTACCAAGGAGTGACTTTAGGTGGAACAAGTTGGAATAAGGGCAAGCGTCATCCAACCTTAGGTAACGATGTAGTTGTTGGTGCTGGTGCAAAAGTTCTAGGGCCATTTATAGTGCATGATGGTGCACGAATTGGTTCGAATTCTGTTGTTTTAAAAGAAGTGCCTGCAGGTGCAACAATGGTCGGCATTCCGGCTAATCCTATTGGTTCTCCTGAGCATAAACGTGCAACTGGGTTAGCTGATGATGGTTTCAGTGCCTATGGTCAAAGTGCGGATAGTGTCGATCCAGTAGCCAATGCAATCAGTCAGTTGTGTGATCAAGTGAAAACGATGGATAGTTTCAATAAAGCTTTACTTGAAAAATTGGACGCTGCAGGTGTCGATGTAAAAGATATTGAAATGCCGGCAATAATGACAGACTGTATCGATTTGGTTAAAGCAGAAGAAAATGAAAATAAGGGTGGAAATTAAAATTTAATTACTTGATTCTGACTTTATTATGCTTATATTGCCTATAATAATGACTATCGTTCAAACCAGAGCAAATAAATGACTGATACAAGTTTAACGTTAACTCAAAGTGCTGCTAAACGAATTTCTCAACAAATTGTTAGCGATAGTAATGCTATTGGTTTACGTTTTGTCGTTAAAGAATCAGGCTGTTCTGGTTATTCCTATCACATGGAACTCGCTAAGCAATTGGAAGCTAATGAAACGGTTATTGAGAGCAAGGGCGTAAAAATTATTACTAATAAAAAGAGCCTGGAATTACTTGCTGGAACTCAGATTGATTATATTCAAGAAGGTCTGAATCAAACATTTAAATTTTCTAACCCCAAGGCAGAGGCGCATTGCGGTTGTGGAGAGAGTTTTGCCATTTAACTATTAACGCTTATTAATAGTTAAAGTTAACAAGATTTATTATTTTGAGTAACCTTTAAACGCTCTTTTGGATTGAGAGCTCTTTGGTTTTTACGTACAATATATTCAGTTGCTTGATAAGCTATTTTTGTTTTATGACTAGTTGTTTGATAACAAAGAATATGGATTTTTAGGCAAGATTACGTTTAAAACTAAGCATAATAAAAACCAATTTTGGTCAGAGGATTATATGTTAACTCTTAAAAAAACAGTGGCGCATTTAATTGTTGCTTCATCTCTAATTGCTTCAGCTGATGCATTTGCTAAATACAAGGAAGTACATCGCTTGGGAACAAGTGAGGCTATCTGTAAAGGTGGTGTAAAAAATGCTGCAGAATTTCAAGCGTGGACTGCTGCAAACAAAAATACAATTACTTCGATTTTATCGACCACTAAATTAGCTGGTAAAGCAGATGTAATTGTGGCAACCATTGCTAGAGGTGAATTTACTGAAAAGGAGTATAATCCTGGTACAACATTTAAGTGGATGGCCGCTAATAAGAAAGGTGTTCCTACTGCTTTACGTAATCGCATATGGGCTGGTAAAGAAGCATTTATTGGCTATGAAATGTTTGTTGAAATTGACGGTTCACGTTATGAAATTGTGATACCAAAAATTTGCTGTAACTTTGCATTAGCCGCTATTGAAACAGTTGATGCTCCAGAACCAGAACCTGCACCTGTGGTTGCGCCTACCCCAGAACCTCAACCAGAGCCAGAGCCAGAGCCTGAACCTAAGCCAGTTGCAAAGAAAAAAGGAATTACTCCTTTTATAGGCATAACGGCTGGTTCGGAATCAATAGAACGTTTTGAGCCCTCATGGGACAGTTTCGTACAAGATTCATCTGGTTTTATTGGCATTAATGCTGGCTTGAAAATTCCTGTTGGCGGTGGCTGGAGTTTAGTTCCTTCTATTGGCGTTATTGATCGTAATGGCATCAATGATGGCAATGTTTTCCCTGAAACTACTATTAATCTTGATTTTGGTGTGCAAAAACAATTCACTAAGAGATTCTTCGCTGGTGCAGGAGTTGGTGTTTGGAATGTTGATGAAAGCGATTTTCGTGAAGGCTCTCTATACATTAATGGTGGTTTGTCAATTACAAAAAACATTGACTGGATCTCTGAAGTACGATATATCGATGCTGATGAAAGTGGCACAGCAGTTAGCACAGGATTTCGATATAACTTTTAATTGAAATTTGATTTATTAACAAAAGGCGCTGCATTTGCAGCGCCTTTTTTGTTATAGATGTTTATAGATATATCATTGAGTAGGTATCTAGCGTGAGTTTTGTTAGAATTCGAGCCTTTAAAAGACTCAAGCTATAGTTATGTCTGATATTGAAGTGCCATTATCGGCTCTAAAAAAAACTAACTCAGTCGTTGATGCGACAAAAAGCCTGCCTATAGACAAATCAATTGATATCAATACTCGCCGAGTAGGTATTGCTACAATGGGTTGCAAGGTTAATGCTTATGAATCTGAATTGATTTCTGAAGCCTTGAAATCAGATAATTGGATTACGGTTTCTGCAAAGCAAAAAGCAGATTTATACATTGTTAATACATGTACTGTGACACAAGAAGCTGATCGCCAAGCTCGTCGTGAGGTACGCAAAGCTGTTAAAAACAACCCTGAAGCGTTGGTTGTTGTAACCGGTTGCTATGCGCAAATGGATAGCGAAGCTTGTGCAAAAATTCCTGGGGTAGATCTAGTTGTTGGGAATGATAAAAAGCTAGATATTCATGAATTATTACCTCAATTAGAGAAGGGTGAATTGCCTAGAGTGCTTGTCGGCGATTTGGATGAACATGTCAGTTTACCAAATGAATTATTAGCGGGTTATGAAGCACAAACTCGTGCATTCATTCAAATTCAACAAGGTTGTGACCAAGGTTGCACTTTTTGTATTATTCACCGGGCTCGAGGACCAAGTCGTTCACTTGCTCCAACATTGATCAAACGTCAAGTAGAGAAACTGGCTATGAATGGCTATCCAGAAATAGTCATTTGTGGTGTGGATTTAGGATCTTATGGAGAAGATTTTAGCGATTCAGTACAACAATATGATTTAGTTGATTTGTTATCTGAGTTATTGGAAATTCAAGTTGAAAACAACCCAGATTTTCGTATTCGCTTAAGTTCTATTGACCCTGTGCATATATCAGACCAATTGATTGAGTTAATTTCAGCACAGCCACGCGTGTGTAAGCATATACATTTATCGTTGCAAAGTGGAAACACACTGATTTTAAAGCGTATGAAGCGTCGTTATACGCGTGAAAAATTGTATGAAACGATTAATAAATTGCGATTTAAAGTGCCTGATTTAGTGATGAGTGCAGATGTGATGGTAGGTTTCCCAACGGAAGAAGAAGATCATTTTCTAGAAACTCAACAGGCTTTGCTAGATTTAGATATAGCTTTTCCACATATTTTTACGTATTCAAATCGAAGCGGAACGCCAGCGGAGAAAATTCCAAACAATAAACAAATTGATTCCAAGGTAAAAAAAGAACGTGCAAAACGCTTAAGAAATATAGCTGCGCAGTTACAAGATGACTTGCACAATGAACAATTAGGCAAAGAGGCTTGGGTTTTGCCTGAAAAAATTGAAACAAATGGTTTTAAAGCGCGCTCAGAACATTACTTGACTGTTAAAGTGTTGTCCGAAAATGTGAATAAAGAAGCGCTGCTGGGACATTGGTTAAAAGTAAAATACTGTAAGCTTGAGGATGGACAATTGATTGCAAAAGCGCTTTAAATCTAAGTAAATAGATAGAATGTCGCTTTTAGCAGGTGAGACCTTGAGGTAGAATACCGACCTTGCGGATTTTCGCAAAAACGACTTTGTCTAAAACCAAACTTTAATTATCCTAATTGAGGAATATCCATGGCTGTTGAACGTACTTTATCTATTATCAAACCTGACGCTGTTGCAAAAAATGTGATTGGTGAAATCTATACTCGCTTTGAAAAAGCAGGTTTACAAATTGTTGCGGCTCGCATGATGCACTTAAGTGCTGAACAAGCTGGTGAATTTTATGCTGTTCATAAAGAACGTCCTTTTTTCAATGACTTAGTTGAGTTTATGACTTCTGGTCCTGTATTGGTTCAGGCACTTGAAGGAGAAAGTGCAATTGCAAAAAATCGAGAAGTGATGGGTGCAACTAACCCAGCGGAAGCGGATGCCGGCACAATTCGTGCAGATTTTGCTGCAAGTATTGATGAAAATGCAGTGCATGGTTCTGACGCGCCTGAAACTGCCGCTCAAGAGATTGCTTTTTTCTTTGGCGAAGATCAAGTTTGCCCTCGCACGCGCTAATAGCTTGTGTGTTTATTGATTGTTATCGTTTTTTGCTCAAATTAAAATGAGTAATACAACACAATCTCTAACCAATTTGATTGGTTTGGATCGTTCAGCGATGACAGAATATTTTGTCTCGCTGGACGAAAAACCCTTCAGAGCGCAACAAGTCATGCAATGGATTCATCAATGGGGTGTTCGTGACTTTAATGAAATGACAAATATTGGCAAGAACCTGAGAACAAGACTTGCTGATATTTGTGAAATCTCTATTCCTAAGATTATTTCCGATCAACTATCAACTGATGGTACAAGGAAATGGTTGTTAGACGTGCATATGGGAAATGCGATAGAAATGGTATTTATCCCAGAAGAGTCTAGAGGAACTTTATGTATTTCATCGCAAGTTGGCTGCAGTTTAAATTGTTCTTTTTGTGCTACAGGTAAGCAAGGCTATAATAGAAATCTTAGTGTCGCTGAAATTGTAGGGCAACTTTGGTTAGCGAAACACTTGCTTGCTAAACAATACCAAACGGAAAAGCGTATTGTAACCAATGTGGTGATGATGGGCATGGGTGAGCCTTTATTGAATTTCAATAATGTGATTACGGCTATGAACATCATGCAGGATGATTTTTGCTTTGGTTTATCAAAACGTCGTATCACGGTATCCACAGCAGGCGTAGTTCCTGCTATTATTGAATTAAAAGAAAAATGTCCTGTGACGTTGGCTGTGTCATTACATGCACCAAACGATGAGTTACGCAATGAATTAGTACCTCTAAATAAAAAATACAATATAGAAACTTTATTAGCTGCTTGTCGTGATTATGTTGCTGACAGCCAACGAGCAAAAGTTACATTTGAGTATGTTATGTTAGAAGAAATAAATGATCTAGACATACATGCTGAGCAATTGATTGGCTTACTAAAAGGTTTTCCATGTAAACTTAATTTAATACCATTTAACCCCTTTGATGGGATAGCATATAAGCGAGCTTCAAATAATCGTATTAATCGCTTTAAAGAGAAATTAAAATCTGCAGGGATTATAACAACTGTTAGAAAAACTCGCGGTGATGATATTGAAGCTGCATGTGGTCAATTAGCAGGTGATTTTGTTGATAGGACTAAACGTTCAATAAAAAATAAAACGCTTCAAAACAAATAAAATAATTAGAAAATTCGTATTAGGAGAGACATTTTTTGAAAACGCTAAAATTAATTATCTTAGTCATTGCTTCTATTGTCGTTAGTGCTTGCATAACGGAAGGGGATGTTAAAGATAGTAAGCCAACTTTTGATCCAAAAATATTGTCGGCGAATTCAGCTGAAAGAGCAGTTTCATATATGAGATTGAATCAACTAGAGACCGCTGAAGATATTCTAAAAAAAGCATTACAAAAGGAACCACGAAATTCAGTATTAAATTACACCAAAGCTATATTGAAATTAAGACTTGGTGAAAAAAAACAAGCTGAAAAGCATTTTCGAATTGCAGTGAAAAGCAATCCAAATAATTCCCGAGCTGCTCATGATTTTGGGTTTTATTTGTGCGGTCATGATCAGCGTACTGAAGGTATCAAGATGTTTGACTTAGCAATTTCAAATCCTCTTTTTCAAGAGCGTTCACTCAGTCAGTTGCGAGCTGGAGAGTGTATTTTTAAAGAAAACAAAAATTTAGCCGAACGTTACTTTCTGACTGCTTATGATCAGAATAAAAACCTTTCTATTGCCTTATTTCGTTTAGCAGAATTATATTTTACTCGCCAAGAAAATCTCAAAGCACGTGCTTTTTATCAGCGTTACGCTTCAGTTCAGCCCGATACGGCGGCGTCATTGTATTTAGCTTATCAAATTGAAAAAGTTGCTGGTTCTGAAAGAGAAGCAGTTATTCATCGCAAAATTTTATTGGAGAAATTTCCAGGTTCAAATGAAGCAAAGCAAGTCAGAAGTAAATATAAAAAATAATGAACGATAGTCAAACTGAAAATCAAAAGCCCGAGGAAAATAAGCAAGAAGAAACTAAGCCTGTTTTCAAACAAAAAACTCAATCTATTGGCCAAATTCTTAAAAAAGCACGAATTGACCAGAAGATTGAAATTGAACAAATTTGCAATCAATTAAACTTATCAAGTCATGTGGTTGAGGCTCTTGAAAGTGATAATTATGAGAACTTACCTGAAATAGCTTACATAAGAGGATATATAGTTTCGTATTGCCGTGTATTAGGTTTAGATAGTTTTCTTGTTTTGAAGAAATTAGTTACCGATGATCCAAATTTGTCTATTTCTAATTCGATTATATCCAGTGTCGGTAGTGCTGGTGGAAACACTCAAACAAAATCTTCAAGTCGCTTTTTATTGCCGTTGTTGTTTGCTGTTATTGTTGGTTCAGGAATTTGGTATTACCTACAAAATTCAAATCCAACCAGCGCAGATCAAAGTCAAAAAAATGTAACTTCTTCAAATGAACAAGCTAACGAAAACATTCAAGAAAACGTTGTAGAAAATAGTAATACTCAACAAACAGAAACTCCTACTCAAACTAATGAAGTTGTAGAAGAAGGTAAAATACAATTGTTAGAACTAGAGTTTGATGCAGTTTCTTGGGTAGATGTTGAAAATAGTTCAAATGAACGAATTGTTTACCAAAGCTTCCCACGTGGAGAGAAATTTCAAGTAAAGGCAGCTCTTCCACTAAATATTTTCATCGATAATGCTAAAGGAGTATTCTTGCGTTATGAAGGGAGATTGATCGACTTGAATCCTTATATCACTGATGGGTACGCTAAATTTACGCTTAACGAATAAGCTATTTTGCGCTAAAGTTTTATGAAATTAATTAAAGCCATTCGTGGCATGAATGATGTTCTGGCAGAAGATGCCAAAATTAAAGCATCCATTGAAAATGTCTGCCAACAAGTTTTTACTAGTTTTTATTTTCAAAAAATAGAAACGCCTATTGTAGAAAAAACCGAACTTTTTGCTCGATCTATTGGTGCTGACACTGATATTGTTTCAAAAGAAATGTACACCTTTACTGATCGTAATGGTGATAGTTTAACGCTTCGACCTGAAGGAACAGCTTGTTGTGTTCGCGCAGGAATAGAACATGGACTTTTTTATAATCAACAACAACGTTTATGGTATTCCGGACCAATGTTTCGTCATGAACGTCCGCAAAAAGGTCGTTATCGTCAATTCTATCAAATAGGTGCAGAGAGCTATGGTTGGGCAACCCCAGATATTGATGCTGAATTAATAGCAATGAGCAACGCCATATGGCAAGCATTGGGTCTGACAGGTATAGAATTACAAATTAATTCACTAGGTTCAACACAAGCTCGTCAGCATTATAAAGAGGCATTAGTAGCTTTTCTTGAACCATTGCGCGATCAACTAGATAACGACAGCAAACGACGCTTGGAGTCGAACCCACTTAGAATTTTGGATTCGAAAGTCCCAGAGACACAAAAACTTCTATTGGATGCGCCAAACTTGTCTGATTATTTAGATGATGAATCTGTTCAAGAATTTGAAAATTTACAAGCTTATTTGGTTGCTCAAGAAATCAATTTTGTTATTAATCCTAGGTTAGTTCGAGGTTTAGATTATTATAATAAAACCGTGTTTGAATGGGTTTATCCAAATCTTGGAGCTCAGGCAACTGTCTGTGCAGGTGGACGATATGATGGTTTGGTTGAGCAACTCGGTGGAAAAGCAACACCTGCGGTTGGTTTTGCCATGGGAGTCGAAAGATTGATTGAATTGATCAAAGACCAAAATAAACAGTTGTCTCAAAATGTTCCAGATATTTATTTCATTTCAGTAGGGCAAACTTCAAGGCTAACTGCGTTAAAAATTGCTCAAAATTTAAGGCAAGTAGGAAAAATTGTGCAATTGCATTGCGGTGAAGGTTCTTTAAAGAATCAAATTAAGCGTGCGGATAAATCTGGTGCTACTGTGGCCTTAATTCTAGGTGAAGATGAAATAAACAACGAACAAATCATCATAAAACCCTTATTATCCCGAAATGAACAACAGTCTATTGCTCAATCAGAGCTTTTAACGTCATTGGATACTTTATTAAAAGTCTAGCCTAGGATACTATTCTGAAACTTATAAATGTAGAGAGTTTTATTCTTTGATTTATAGTAATTAACATCTCCACAACTCGTATTTAGTGATTTATTATGGTTGACGAAATTGTCTTAACTCCTGAAGAGCAAGCCGAACAAACCAAGCAGTGGCTTAAAAAAAACATACCTTCAATCTTTATGGGATTAGTTATAGGTGTTGGCTTGGTTTATGCGTATACAAACTACACGGATTCTAAACTAGGGTCATCCTTAGCGGCTTCTGCAGATTATCAAAATATTATTTCATCAAATGCTCCAGAAAAAGAAGCAAGTGAAAGAATAGACGAGTTCAAATCAGATTATGATTCGACTCCATATGCGGCTAAAGTTGCGCTTTTACATGCAAAAAATCTCGTTGCGCAAGATAAAATTCCTGAAGCTCTAGCTGAATTAAAATGGGCTGCTAAAAATAGTAAAGAAGAACTAGTGAAGCAACTTTCCAAATTAAGACAAGCTGAAATTCATATTAGTCAGGAAAACTTCTCAGCAGCAAATGAAATTCTTAATCAAACTGCGCCACAAGGTTTTGAGTCAAATTATCTTGAGCTTAAGGGCGATATTGCCGCAGCACAAAAAGATTATGCATCTGCATTAGCAAAGTATACTGAAGCTTTACATAATCACACGGTTGACCGAGGTTATACTACTTTTTTGCAGCTAAAGATTAATAGAATGAATTCTTTATCTAAACCGAAAGGCTAAATTATTTTCCTCAAAAACTGACCGACAAAAAGCTTATGAAGTTATCAAACAAAATTCTCGCTATTTGCATGATTGCTTTTTTAACCGCTTGTGCGGGAAATCAGTCATCAACTGCATTTCTGCCAAACCCAAAACCCAGATTACAAAACACCGAAAAAACTATTAAATTAGAAAGAATCTGGTCACGCAGCATTAAAGGTTCTTACAAAAAAGACATTCGAGGCTTTCAGTTAAGCCAAGATGATATAGCAATTTATGGAGCAACAGCTTCAGGTGATTTTGCTGCAATTGATAAAATAACAGGCAAGAAAATTTGGTCCAAAGATGCTAAAACTAAATTATCTGCTGGAATTAATGTAGGTTTTGAAAATGTTTATCTAGCTAGTGCTAATGGACAGGTGTTGGCATTTAATAAAAAATCCGGCGCGAAGAAATGGCAATCTCAGCTTAAAAGTGAAGTATTAATTGCACCAGTTGAAGCTGAAACTATTACAATAGTTCGCTCTCAAGATGGTCGAATCATAGGACTTGATACTGAAACAGGTGAACAAATATGGGGCATTCAACGTGAGTTGCCAAATTTATCCTTAAGGCTTGATGTTGCTCCAGTTGTGTCAGGCACTATCGCTCTCATTGGCTTATCTAATGGTCAATTATTAGCGTTAGACGCTAAAGTAGGTCGAGCAATATGGGATTTACCAATTTCATTGCCCAGTGGCGTGAATGAATTAGAGCGTATGCGTGATATCGCTGGACAGCCACTAGTAAGTGATGCCACAATATTTTTAAATAGCTTTCAAGGTGAAATTGTTTCAATTTCTGGCAGGGATAGGACTGTAAATTGGAGCAGGAAGATATCTTCACCTCTACAAATGGCTAAAGACAGCCTTGCTATTTATGCAACATCCGAAGATTCCACTATTATCGCATTGGATAAAAGAACAGGTAATATTATCTGGAGAAACAGTAGTTTATTTGGCCGGGGTGCTTCAGCTCCTAGCGTCATAGGACAATATATTTTAGTCTTTGGTAATGCTGGCGATATGTATTTTTATAACAAAAATACAGGAAATTTGGCTGGTAATTTTAATTTTCCAGGCAAACGCGTTATCGGCTCTCCTCTTATTTCAACAGATCCAGAAACTGGAAATGATATATTTTATGCTTTATCTGATAAAGGCACTGTCTATAACTATTCAATAGAGAAAGTAGTAGAGAAAAAACCAGAAGAGAAAAAGAAAAAGAAAGAGAAAAAATCAG
>CAZWHW010000028.1:0-9552 GCA_964633815.1 uncultured Gammaproteobacteria bacterium | reverse complement strand
AGAAAGAGAAAAAATCAGTAGAGAAAAAATAGATAATTTCATGACAAACTCTAATAGCACTGATTTTTCTCAGGAGTTTGATCTTGAGGAACAACATGATACTTCTGTAGCTGAACCAAGACCATTTATTGCAATTGTTGGCCGACCTAATGTCGGCAAATCCACATTATATAATCGCTTAACACGAAGTCGCGATGCTATCGTTGATGACAGACCAGGCATTACTCGAGATAGAATGGTGGGGATTGGACGTATTGGCAATGCTCCATATTGGATTGTCGATACAGGCGGTATCGAATCTGATGAAAGTGATTTACACGACCTCATGAAATTACAAGTAGATGCAGCGCTGGAAGAATGTGAAGCTGTTATCTATTTAGTTGATGGTCGTGATGGTCCAACACCTGTAGATGATAAAATTGCTCGTCAATTAAGGTCAAATAAAAATTTACCCGTTTATTTGGCTGTTAATAAGGTCGAGGGTTTGGATAAAAATATTGTCAACGCAGATTTTTATCAATTAGGTTTAGGTGAACCAAACGCTATATCAAGTAAAAATGGTGATGGCGTAACACGTTTGATGGATACGCTTCTAACTGAACTTAAAGATCGACAATTAAAATATCTCTCTAAAGAGTTAGATAATTCAAATCCACGTATTTCTATCATTGGCAGACCAAATGTTGGCAAATCAACACTTGTAAACAGTCTAGCAGGTGAGGAAAGAGTGGTTGTCTATGATATGCCAGGTACAACTCGAGACAGTATTGATGTTCCTGTTAAATTAGGCAACAAAAAATATACGCTTGTTGATACAGCTGGCATGCGCAAAAAATCTCGAATCGATGATCGTATTGAACGCTTTTCTGTTATGAAAAGTGTTAAAGCAATTGAGCGGTCTCAAGTTGTGTTAGTGATGCTAGATGCTAGAGATGGTGTAGTCGAACAAGATAGTCGTTTGATTAGTTTAGTGCTAAATAGCGGTCGTTCTATGATCTTATTGGTCAATAAATGGGACAATATGAGCGAATATGATCGCGAAATGGCCAAGGTATCGCTCGACAAACGCTTACGGCATATTAAGAATGTGCCAACTTTGTACATTTCAGCTAAAAATAACAAAGGTTTTAAAGAGCTGCCTAAACTATTAGATAAAGTGCATGAAAGTGCCATGGTTGATATGGGCACAGGTGTATTGAATCGCATTTTAAAAGCGGCAACGACCAAACGTACGCCACCAATGGTTGGCATTCGCAGCATCAAACTGAAATTTGCACATCAGGGTGGGGCAAATCCTCCACATGTCGTAATTCATGGCAATATGCTGGATAAATTGCCGCAAACGTATTTGCGTTACCTATCAAATACGTTTGAAGAAGCTTTCAATTTAGCGGGGACTCGCGTGCGTCTGAGTTTCAAAACTAGTGAAAATCCTTACGAAAGAGGAGATAACACTGTCAAGAGAAAGAATTAGTTTTTTCTATGCTTATTGAAGCTGTGAATTCAATATAGCAATCTATTCAAACCGATCTGTCATTCGCTGAATTGCTTTAATAATTTCATTAGGATGCTCCCATGGAATGAAATGACCAGATTTATCTAAAATTACTAAGTCGAGCAACTCTTGCTTATTGTCATATTGTTTTTTGACATATTGAACATTTTCGGGATCGACTAATTTATCTTTACTTCCTTGGATAACAGTTACTGGAATATTAAGATTTTGCCAATCAGGTTTAACATCAGCTAAACCGGGTTTTAATTTATAAACTTCTCGGTTTGCATTTATCAGTTCGTCCGATATAAACCATTGTACAATTTTTAATTTAGCAATTCTGTTAAACCAACGAGGTTGGCCTAAATCTGGGTCGACGGTGCCAGCTACTATAATCATGCCGCGAACCAAGTCAGGATGCTTAATTGCAACACTAGGAACAAGTGAAGCGCCTAGAGAATGTCCTACTAAAATAACCGGTTTATCAGTTGTACTTCTTATAATAGCGGCAATCGCTTCAACTTGATCTTCAAATTCTGGTGATTGCTTATTAGGGCTTGAATTAAGAGATTGTCCCCAATCTAAGCGATCTACAGAAATTAAGTGATTGCGTTCTTGTAATTTTGTATTTCCAAGTATAAAAGAAAATGTTGACCAATTCCCAGGCGTGCCATGAATCATGACTACAGGGTATGACTCAGTATCCTTAATGCTAACGGCATGTAATTTAACAATCGAATTATTGATTGTATGAGTGGAATAATTAGAACGGAGTTTTCTCAGACTTTGTTCTGAATAGTGTGGGTCAAGCACTCTAGCATGCTGAGGTCCTCCGCAAGCAGCTAGTAATAATGTTATTGAAATGACGACAATATGTTGGAAGGAAATCATTTAAATTGTGTTAATTGATAAGGGTCGATGATAGATTTATTTAAAAATGTACGCCATCTCACTGTTCGGTTGTTAAGCTTATTATTGTTA
This sequence comes from uncultured Gammaproteobacteria bacterium, assembly GCA_964633815.1. GTDB lineage: Bacteria > Pseudomonadota > Gammaproteobacteria > Arenicellales > Arenicellaceae > CALKZN01. The sequence continues at coordinate 7,076 of CAZWHW010000028.1, read as the reverse complement.
TTGCTATCAAGAAAATCTGCTGTATTAAAGCTAGCAATGACAGCGCCTTGTTTCACTCGGTCTTGTTCAGAGATGGTTAAATTATTTAGACCTGTTATTTCACTAAATAATCCCATGCCATGATCAAGAATTACTCTATAACCATGATCTGGGTCAAATGTAATAGAAAAACATACTGCATCGCTTGGAGCTAAAACTGGAGTGGGGTTAGAAAGTTCTATGGAAATATGATCAATAACACCTATCTCAGAAAAATCATTTTGTTTATTTTTAGATAAATTTTCTGATTTTTTCTCATAAAAATGCCCAATAGTTTGGGACCATTCACCTTTAATCGGAAAAATCAAAGGAAACTTAGGCGGAACATTGCTCCATAGCAAAGACTTACTCAAATCTGTTGTAGCAGATAATGGAGCACCTGCAAAAAAACGAGTCGTATTGTTAATAAAAATTGATTCTTTTGGTATAGGCACTACATACTTATATGTAGCTAATTGTTTCTTTGAAGTTTCGACACTTAGCAAGTATTCACCAGGAATAGTATTGATATCAATACCCGCATAGATTTCATCGAACTCATTCCCACGAATAAATACAGTACGAATTTGGCCGAGTTTGGCCCAATAATTATCATAATCAACTTTATTTGTTTTCAGATAGAGAACGCTACCAGGTAAAATTTTCTGTAATTTGATCGTATCTGAATCTTGTATAAGGTTAGTTTTATCTGAATTTGTGTCTTGAGCAAATATCGGTCGAATCAATAAATTGATCAAGAACAGCATTAACAAGGTGTTTTTCATAGGTCGATGATTTACAGTTATTTAATTACTGCCGATTTGTTGCCGTCAGTCAAGGTGATTTTGACTTCTTCACCTGAATCAAGTTGCTTCGAATGAGTCACAATATTACCTGCATCATTTTTTATGATGGCATAGCCTCGGTCGAGTGTACGTTTATAACTAAGTGCGGTTAATTGACCTTGTAAATACTTCAATTTTTGTTGTTTATCTGTTAATGAGGACAGAATATTTTTTTCTAATTTATTCTCAAAGTCAGTTATTAACGATCTTTTTTGTTTAATTAACTGAATAGGGCTGCTCTGAATGATTCGTTGTTGCAGATATACAATATTATTTTGTATTAATTTAAATTGGCGCAACTGTGATTGAGAAAGACTTTCCTGAAGGTGTGTTAAACGTTGTTTATATTGCTGAATAATTGCCCTTGGGTGCCGTAAGCGCTTTGCTTGCCAATCGACATTTTGATGCAATCTTGAAAAATAACGTTGTTTGCTTTGTCTGAGCCGGTGACTCAAATTGGTTAATTGTTCTAATAGTTCTTTGCGGTCGGGAGTGACTATTTCAGCAGCTGCAGTTGGTGTGGGTGCTCGCAAGTCGGCAGCAAAATCCGCCAAAGTCACATCAACTTCATGCCCAATCGCACTGACAATAGGAATATCACTGCAAACAATTTCTCTAATTAAACCCTCATCATTAAAACACCATAAATCTTCTATAGAACCACCGCCACGACTAAGAATGAGAACATCACACTGTTGATCATGATTTGCTAATTTGATAGCCGAAATAAGCTCATGAGGAGCTTCTTTGCCTTGCACAATTGCAGGATAGATTCGTACGGGAATAGTAGGGAAACGCCGTTTTATAGTGCTTAATACATCCTTAATTGCTGCACCAGTTGCTGATGTAATTAAACCGATAGATTTAGGTAGTTGTGGCAGTGGTTTTTTTAATTCTTGAGCAAACAAGCCTTCTTGCTGAAGTTTTGCTTTAAGCTCTTCAAATTGTTTTTGTAATACGCCTTCGCCAGCAGGTTCGATATGTTCTACAATCATTTGCATATCGCCACGGGCAACATAGACAGTCACTTTGCCGCGCACTCTAACTAAATCACCTTCATTGGCTTTATAGGCGTTCCTATTAACTTGCCCACGAAACATAGCACAACGAATTTGTGAGTTTTCATCCTTTAATGAAAAGTACCAATGTCCTGAATTGGGCTTGCTCAAACTGGATATTTCAGCTTCAACCCAAACAGAACGATAACTTGCTTCCAGCATGTGCTGAATTTGCTTAATTAACTCAGAAACTTGGTAAACGTTGTTTTTGTTATTAATTTGTGAATTACTAAACATAAATATTTTTGGGAAATTGATCGTGTAATTCTATCGAAATAGGCTATTTATGAACAGAAAATTAAGCACATTATGGTAGGATTACATCCAGTTATTGATTCGACATTACTTTTCTTATGGGCAACTATCATAATCACTCTAAAGCAGAAATTCAGAACATTTTAACAACAATTATAGATCCTTTTACTGGAGTTGGATTACTTGAAAATAAAGCCTTAATAGACCTTAGCTTACATACAGATAGTATAGAGCTTACGCTAAAAAAATCTTATCCAGTCAATCTTATCCACTCGAAATTAACTGAACTTGTTTCTAATGCTTTGCAGCAAAATTTAGCTATTGATAAGGTTGATTTAACTCTGAACCTTAGCAGTGAAATTAATCAATTTTCGCAAAATCATACAGTCCAAGCTATCCCTAACGTTGGCAATATTATTGCGATTTCATCGGGCAAGGGTGGTGTTGGCAAATCTACAGTGTCCGTAAATTTAGCTTTATCATTACAAAAACAGGGTGCTAACGTTGGTATTCTTGATGCTGACATTTATGGCCCTAGTGTGCCGCGCGCGTTAAATGTCAGTGACAAGCCGCAAATGGCTGAAAAAATGATGTTGCCATTAGAAAATTATGGTTTGGAGATTATGTCCATTGGCTTAATGATTGATCAAGAAACTCCTATGATTTGGCGTGGACCAATGGTTACTCAAGCCTTAGAGCAAATGCTAAGAGGCACCGCTTGGTCAGCGCTTGATTATTTGATTCTGGATTTACCTCCAGGCACAGGTGATGTACAGCTTACCTTGGCCCAAAAAATGCCATTAGCAGGCGCAGTGGTTGTGACAACACCACAAGATATTGCTCTACTTGATGTGCGTAAAGCACTTAAAATGTTTGAAAAGGTCAATGTGCCTGTGCTTGGTGTAATTGAGAATATGAGTAGCCACATCTGTAGTCAATGTGGTCATGAGGAAGCAATTTTTGGACAAGGTGGTGGTAAACAACTCGCTGAGGAATATGATGTGCCCTTGTTAGGTTCTATTCCTTTAGATATTCATATCAGAACTGCGATTGATTCGGGTGTGCCAACGGTTGCTAAAGCTGACGATAAACAAACATGCTTACCTGCTGAGCTGGAGATAATAGAACGTTATCATGACATTGCCTTGCGAACTGCGGGACAATTAGCTGCTCGTAAGAAAGATTATCGCTCGTTGTTTCCAAAAATTGAAATTTCGAATACATAAATAAACACAGCAGTGATACGAAAGTTTATAATTCAAACTATAAAAGATTTTGATCAGCATTAGCAATGATGCAAAAGAGGAAAAGAGATGAGTGATAGCAGTCTTGGCAAATTGTTTAAAGTGACCAGTTTTGGTGAAAGTCATGGCAAGGCGATCGGCTGCATTGTTGATGGATGCCCTCCAGGTCTTACACTTAGCGAAGCTGACTTACAGCCAGATTTGGATCGTCGTAAACCAGGTCAATCTCGTTACACAACTCAGCGCAAAGAGGCTGATGAGGTTGAAATTTTATCTGGTGTTTTTGAAGGTAAAACTACGGGTACATCAATCGGTATGATCATTCACAATACCGACCAAAAGTCGAAAGATTACAGCAACATTATGGACACTTTCCGCCCGGGCCACGCTGATTACACTTATGCTAAAAAGTATGGTGTTCGTGATTATCGAGGTGGTGGACGATCTTCTGCACGCACTACAGCTATGATTGTCGCTGCAGGTGGGATAGCAAAAAAGTTCTTGAACACTGAATTTGGAATTAATATTTATGGCTATATCTCTCAAATCGGATCAGTTAAAGCAAACCTTGAAAATCTTGATCAAGATCAAATAGGGCAGAACGATTTCAATTGTCCAGATGTGAACGTAATTGATGCTATGGCTGAATTAATTAACAGTTTGCGTAAACAAGGAGATTCTTGTGGTGCGCGTGTTGAAACTGTTGCTACCGGCGTTCCTGTTGGTTGGGGAGCACCTATTTTCAATGAACTTGATGCGGATATTGCCAAAGCAATGATGAGCATTAATGCGGTTAAAGGCGTGGAAATTGGTGCAGGCTTTGCTGCAGTTGAACAACAAGGGTCTGAGCATCGTGATGAAATATATCCTGATGGTTTTGCTAGTAATAATGCGGGTGGAATTTTAGGCGGTATTTCATCTGGCCAAGACATAGTGGTTGGCATTGCTTTGAAGCCAACATCGAGCATTACTACCCCAGGAAATTCAATTAACTCCCAAGGTGAACCAATAGAAGTAGTGACCAAAGGCCGACATGATCCTTGTGTTGGTATTCGCGCGGTACCAATAGCTGAAGCTATGTTAGCTATTACGTTAATGGATCATGCTTTGCGACATAGAGCACAAAATATGAATGTAGATTCAGGCATTCCTACTGTGCCTGCCAATCAATAGCTGATCTTTTTTTAAAATGCCAGCTCGAACTGATGTGCCGCTGAGTTGGACGTTAAGCAGTTTTTATGGATTTTATTTTGCTGCATTAGGCGGGATCGTTCCTTATCTTGCCCTTTATTTTGAATCATCAGGGTTTTCGCCAAGGGATATTGGTTTATTAATGAGCGTGTTAATGATCACCAAAATCATAGCTCCTAACTTTTGGGGTTATTTTATTGACCATTTCTCTGACAAATATAATTGGGTTCAATCCAAAACGACTCAAGTTGCCTTATTTACTTGCTTTGGAATGTTTTTTTTACTTAATTTTGCACAGCATTTCTGGGCGATTTTATTGTGTTTATTTGTTTTTAGTTTTTTTTGGAATGCAGTCCTACCGCAAATGGAAAGTGTTGTTTACAACTATCTTGGTGAACGTCGCCACGAATATGGGAAAATTCGAGTCTGGGGTTCGATAGGCTTCATTCTTAGTGTCATCATTATTGGTTGGATGATTGAGAGTTTTGGAATTCAATACTTATTGCCAATCATTAGCACATTATTTCTGATCTTGGCTTTACATGGTTTTTTCCTCAAACAGTTGCCTAATCATAATTCCGTCAACGAAACACAAGGTTCGTTCATTCATGCCTTAAATCCACAAATATTATTAGTGCTTGGACTAGGTATGGTTACGCAGATGACTCATGCTCCGTTTTATACTTTTTTTTCTATCTATTTAGAAGGGTACGGTTATAGCAAAACTGTGATAGGTTTTTTGTGGGCATTTGGTGTCATTGCGGAAGTGGGTGTGTTTTTGTTTGCGCATCATTTACTTATTCGTTTTAATATTTTCAAATTATTACTGTGCTGTTTTGCTATCACTGCATTACGCTGGTGGATGTTGTCAGAATTTCCAGATGATTTATTCTGGTTAGTTCTTGCTCAAGGCTTACATGCGATCAGTTTTGGCTTTTATCATTCAACAGCTTCACAATTGATCAACGCGCATTTCAAGGGGAAATTTCAAGTGCGAGGCCAAGCGTTATATTCCAGCTTGACCTTCGGAGTTGGCGGAGCAGTAGGCACTTTGGCAAGTGGTTATCTATGGACAGCGCTAGGCGGGCAAACGGTTTTTCTTCTGTGTGCAATTGTCATGGGAATTGCAACTGTTTTAGGGCTTATTTTTAACTTATTTTTACGTACATAATTCTGGCAGCGAATTTTCATTTCAGTATAATCACAGCTGGTGATGTCAGCTGGTCTCCTTTGTGACGATAAGTTGTGAACCCGGTCAGGCCCGGAAGGGAGCAGCCGCAACAACCGACTCGGGTGCTAGGTTCTGGTCGGCTGGCATTGCTTTTAACTTTGAGGAATTTGAATGACCTATTTGGCGTTGGCCAGAAAATGGCGACCAAAAAAATTTAGTGAAGTCATGGGACAGAACCATGTAGTCACTGCATTATCGAATGCGCTAAATAGTGGTCGTGTCCATCACGCTTTTTTATTCACAGGCACGCGTGGAGTTGGAAAAACAACGATAGCCAGAATTTTTGCTAAATCTCTAAATTGTGAACAAGGCATGAGTTCGACACCCTGTGGTGAATGCTCAGTATGCGTCAATATTGATTCAGGAAGATTCATTGATTTAATTGAAGTTGATGCTGCCTCACGTACTGGTATCGATGATATGCGAGAGCTATTGGATAATGTTCAATATGCACCCACACAAGGCCGTGTCAAAGTCTATTTAATAGATGAAATTCACATGCTTTCCAAAAGTAGTTTTAATGCACTACTAAAAACTTTGGAAGAACCACCAGAGCATGTCAAATTCTTATTCGCCACGACAGATCCGCAAAAATTGCCTGTAACAGTCTTGTCACGTTGCCTGCAATTTAACCTTAAGGCCTTGCAGCCTGATGAAATCAGTCAACAAATAAAGCAAATACTCACAGCTGAGAATATTAGTTTCGATGAAACAGGTGTGGATTTAGTTGCTAGAGCGGCTGATGGCAGTTTACGAGATGGTTTAAGTTTACTAGAGCAGGGTATTTCTCAAGGTGGCGGCGGTGAAATCAATGCTGAGGCAGTCAGAACTATGTTAGGCACAGTTAAGGCTAGCCATATGGATGAGTTATTAAACGCTATTATCAATAATGATGTAGAAGCAGCTTTAACAACCATTCAGAGCATGGCGACCTATGCTGCTGATTTTACAATGGCACTCGATCAATTATTGATGGAATTGCATATCATTTCACTAGCACAGATTGCACCTGATTCGCTAAATTACAAAGTGACTGATATCGAAAAATATCAAAACTTCGCAAAAAATATTTCTGCAGAAGACATCCAACTTTGTTATCAAATTGCACTGATTGCCAAGCGTGATATAGCTTTAGCACCTGATTATCGAAGTGGCTTTGAAATGGCAATTTTACGCATTATTGCCTTTAAACCTGCTGATCAAGACTTTTCAGGCAAACAAAAAGATCCTTCTG
>CAZWHW010000027.1:0-23465 GCA_964633815.1 uncultured Gammaproteobacteria bacterium | reverse complement strand
ATTATCCATAACTGCACTAAATATGAATGTCATAATGAGTGCGAAAATAATGTACTGAGTAACTTTATTCAAAATTCCACCTGTATATAAACTGTGTTCTTACACGACTTTATCATGAGTCTTATTACTAATTGACCCAAACTAATCATTAACTCTTGCAATAATAGCTAACTTCTATTCAATATAATGAGAATTGACAAAAAATAAATGTAAATTTTTCTATCTAACCCATCTATTTTATATATCAAATAACTTAGCTTTCATTGTAGAACTCAAAAAATAGAGTTCTTTACTGCCCGGTCTTGACGCCGTAGGCTTGCGAACTGCATTTTTCTGAAACATTTTTTTTGTCTGAGCTCGATACCGCTGAGCAGCTCCACCTTCAAACAATTTAACCAATAAACGACCTTCTGTTTTTAGATTCAATTCACAAAAATACAGAATTGAATCCAACACAACTTCATATCGAGCATTATCAACGTCTCTTACACCAGTAATATTGGGGGCAATATCTGAAATCACAAGATCAAATTTTCTACCTTGAGTCAAATTCATGACCTTTTCAATGGTTTCTGGCTCAGTGAAATCTCCCTCAATAAATTCAACGCCTTGCACAGGTTCCATAGGCAACATATCTAATGCGATCACTTCGGTTTTTGGAAAGTTGCGCATAATATATTGTGACCAACCACCTGGCGCTGAGCCAAGATCAGCCACTAATAAATCGTTTTTAAATAACTTATCTTGTTGCTGAATTTCTGACAATTTAAAAACCGCTCGGGATCGATAACCCTGACCTTGAGCCTTTTTTACAAAAGGGTCATTAATATGGCGATTAACCCATTGTTTATTCGTTTTATTCTTAGGCGTTTTCTTATTGGGTCTGCGCTTACTACTCATATTAATTTAATTATTAAAGCTTTATTACGCTTTGTTAGACAAAAATACTGTTTTGGATGGAGACATCCAGTAGAATAAGCAACCCTTTATTAAAGTAATACATCAATGCAACTAACTGGAAAGCAGAAGAATTATCTTCGCGGCCTTGCTCACAACATCAATCCTATTATCACCATTGGCGCCAATGGCCTTTCAGAAGCAGTGTTAAACGAGCTTGAATCGGCTCTAGAGTATCACGAACTACTGAAAATTAAACTTCCCGCAGATGACAAAGCCGCCAAAGCATGTTTAATGGCAAATATTTGTACTGAAACTAACAGTGAACCAATCCAACTTATTGGTCGAGTTGGGGTCGTTTACAGACAATCAAGTAAACAAAAAATTATAGTGCCTAAATCCTATGGATAACATTAAAATGAGAAATATAATGAGGTTTAAAAAATCTCATTAATCTCAAAATAATGACTAGTCATAACTAACTTCTAGAATTTCAAATACTCGTCTTCCCGCTGGCGCAACCACCTCAACCTCTTCACCTTCTTCCTTACCAACCAAGGCGCGGCCTATGGGCGAGCTAACCGAAACTTGACCTAAATTAATATCAGCCTCAAGGTCACCGACCAATTGATAAATGACTTCCTCTTCTGTCTCAACATCATACAATTTCAATGTTGAACCAAATACTACCTTGCCCTGAATACCAAGTTTGCTTGGATCAATCACTTCAGCAATTGATAATTGGCTTTCTAGCTCCGCAATTCGACCCTCAATAAAACCTTGTTGGTCTTTCGCAGCATCATATTCAGCATTTTCAGACAAATCACCATGTGAGCGAGCTTCAGCAATTGCGGCAATCACATTGGGCCGATCAACGCTTTTCAATTGCTTCAGTTCAGCACGAAGTTTTTCTTCACCTTTTACTGTTAATAAAACTCTTTCGCTCATTATTTATTTCCTATGAAAAAATGATTCATTCGTGATTATACTATGACCAAATCTTGTAATCGACGCACTGTTTTCTCGCCACTCATTGTGCCATGGGCAGCGCAAGCAGCCTTGGCTGCAGCAATCGTTGTGTAATATGTCACAGAATGCACTAAAGCTTGTCTACGAATTGTGTAAGAATCCTTCAAACTTTGCTTGCCCGAGGTCGTATTCACAATCAAATCAACCTCATCATTAATAATTAAATCAACAATATGTGGTTGACCTTCTTTCACTTTTTTTACTTCTGTGACGGTAATTCCCGACTCACGAATCAGGTCAGCTGTCCCCTTGGTTGCCAATATAGTAAAACCATTGCCTTCAAGATATATTGCTACCTCAAGCGCTGCTTGCTTATCCGCATCTCGCACAGAAATAAAGACCTTACCTTGTTTTGGAATCACGGCACCTGCGCCCAACTGTGATTTATCAAACGCCTCACCAAAACTATCTCCCACTCCCATGACTTCGCCGGTACTCTTCATTTCTGGGCCCAACACAGTATCCACACCTGGGAATTTAACAAATGGAAAAACAGCTTCTTTGACAGAAAAGTGTGTTGGCACAATTTCTTCAGTAGCGCCTTGTTCTTTTAGACTCTTTCCAGCCATACATCGCGCGGCAACTTTAGCTAACGGTCTTGACGTGGCTTTTGAAACAAAAGGCACGGTTCGCGATGCCCGAGGATTAACCTCTAAAACATAAATAGTGTCACCCTTAACCGCAAATTGGACATTCATCAGACCAACAACATTCAACGCCAAGGCCATTTGCTTAGTCTGTTCGCGTAATTGTTGCTTAATAGAATCACTCAAACTAAACGGCGGTAAAGAACAAGCTGAATCACCTGAGTGCACCCCAGCTTCTTCAATATGCTCCATCACACCACCAATCACAACATCAGTGCCATCACAAATTGCATCCACATCCACTTCAATCGCATCATTTAAAAAGCGGTCTAATAGCACAGGAGATTCATTGGACACCTGAATCGCGTTTGCCATATAACGCTCCAAATCCGCACGACTATGTACAATCTCCATAGCTCTGCCTCCTAAAACGTAAGAAGGCCTGACAACGAGTGGATAACCAATCTCTTCAGCTCGTTCAAGTGCTTGTTCAGTGTTGCTTGCTAAACGATTAGGTGGCTGCAACAGTTCTAAACGATTCAGCAAAGCTTGGAACTCTTCACGGTCTTCTGCGTCATGAATTGCTTGCGGAGAAGTACCAATAATTTTCGTACCCGCTTTTTCTAATGGACGTGCTAATTTCAACGGTGTTTGTCCACCATATTGCACAATCACTCCCGTTGGATTTTCTTTATGCACTATTTCCAGTACATCTTCCAAAGTAAGAGGTTCAAAATATAAGCGATCAGACGTGTCATAGTCCGTTGAAACAGTTTCTGGATTACAATTCACCATGATGGTTTGATAACCATCTTCACGCAGTGCCATTGCAGCGTGCACACAACAATAATCAAATTCAATACCTTGACCAATACGGTTTGGACCGCCGCCCAAGACCATGATTTTGTCAGTTACTTCTGGATCAGATTCGCACTCTTCTTCATAGCTTGAATACATATAAGCAGTCGCAGTGGCAAATTCCGCAGCACATGAATCGACTCGTTTATAGACAGGCCTAACATCTAGAGCATGCCTATGTTCACGCACTGCCGCCTCAGTCTCACCTAGAACTTCGGCAAGTCGCACATCCGCAAAACCTGAACGTTTTAATTGCTGCAAATCATCTGCTGTCAAACTATTAAGCTGACGAGATTGCAATGCCTTTTCTTGTAAGATCAAGTCTTCAATTTCAGTGAGAAACCATGGATCAATTCCAGTGATTTCAAATACTTCATCAACACTCATGCCAACTCGAAATGCGTCACCTAAGTGCCATAAGCGTTCGGCTTTAGGAACACGTATAGCATCATGCAATTTATCTAGATCTTCATCTGTGATTTTGCGATCTGGCAGCTCACTTTCAAAACCATAGCTGCCAATTTCCAAACTACGCATGGCTTTTTGCATGGACTCTTGAAAAGTGCGCCCAATTGCCATTGCTTCGCCAACCGATTTCATTTGCGTAGTTAAACGGTCATCCGCTTGTGGAAACTTAACAAAGTCAAAACGTGGAATCTTAGTGACCACATAATCAATGCTTGGCTCAAATGACGCTGGCGTCAAACCACCTGTGATGTCATTTTTAAGTTCATCTAAGGTATAACCAATGGCTAATTTGGCTGCTACTTTTGCAATAGGAAAACCGGTAGCTTTTGACGCTAAAGCTGATGAACGAGAAACACGCGGGTTCATCTCAATGATGATCATACGACCATTTTCTGGATTAATGGCAAATTGCACATTTGATCCACCTGTATCAACGCCAATCTCCCGCAACACAGCCAGACTCGCATCTCGCATGATCTGATATTCTTTATCAGTCAAAGTTTGCGCAGGTGCGACCGTAATAGAATCACCTGTGTGAACACCCATTGGATCAAAGTTTTCAATGGAACAGACAATAATGCAATTATCAGCATTATCACGCACCACTTCCATTTCATACTCTTTCCAGCCAAAAATACATTCCTCAATCAATAATTCATTCGTTGGAGAGGCATCCAAACCACGTGCGCAAATGCGTTCGAATTCTTCACGATTATAAGCAATGCCGCCACCCGTGCCACCCATTGTAAATGACGGACGAATAATCACTGGAAAACCTAGGTCAGACAAAATGCGGTCTGCATCCTCCATATTGTGGGCAATATCACCATTAACCATGTCTAAACCAATTTTTTGCATGGCTTTTTTAAATAGATCGCGGTCTTCAGCTTTATCAATCGCTTCTTTACGGGCGCCAATCATTTCTACACCATGCTTGGCCAGAACACCTTCGCGTTCAAGATCTAGAGCACAATTTAACGCCGTTTGCCCACCCATAGTTGGCAATAAAACATCTGGTTTTTCTTTTTCAATGATTTTTTCAACTTCTTGCCAACGAATAGGCTCGATATAAGTCGCGTCCGCAAAACCAGGATCAGTCATGATTGTGGCCGGATTTGAATTCACCAGAATGACTCGTAAACCCTCTTCTTTAAGTGCTTTGCAAGCTTGCACACCGGAATAATCGAATTCACAGGCTTGACCAATAACAATTGGACCTGCTCCGATAATAAGAACTGATTGGATGTCTGAACGTTTAGGCATAGTGGTAATTTGAAACGGAAAATATAATCAGTGAGTTAGAATCAATTAAATAATTTTTAGGAGCTTGCATCTTTAGCGACTTGCATGAACTCAATAAACTTCAAAAATAAGGGCTCAACATCTCGCGGTCCTGGACTTGCTTCTGGATGACCTTGAAAAGAAAAGGCTGGACAATCTGTACGCTCGACACCTTGAATGGTTTGGTCAAATAATGAACGATGTGTGACTTGCAAAGTTTCAGGCAAGGTTGATTCATCAATCGCAAAACCATGGTTTTGCGAAGTAATCATCACTTGTTTAGACTTTAAATCTTGAACTGGGTGGTTTGCGCCATGATGACCGAACTTCATTTTTTGTGTTTTAGCTCCTGAAGCCAAGCCAAGCAATTGATGACCTAAACAAATACCAAAAACAGGAACTTTAGTCGCTAGAATTTCTTGAATCGCACTGATCGCATAGTCACATGGCTCAGGATCGCCTGGACCATTAGATAAAAATATTCCATCAGGATTCATCGCCAACACATCTTTAGCAGGTGTAGTGGCTGGGACTACTGTAATATCACATTTAAGCCCAGCCAAAATGCGTAAAATATTATGCTTAACACCAAAATCATAAGCGACTACTTTGAACTCAGCATCGGCTTGTTCTAGCCTACCGTAACCTTCAGCTAACGACCATATCGTTTCATTCCACTGATAGGCTGTTTTAGCAGTCACTTCTTTCGCGAGGTCTTGGCCAGCCATTCCCGGAAATGCCTGAGCCTTTTCAACAGCAGCAGCTGCATCAATACTTTCCTTTGAAGAGCCGGTTAGAATACAACCGCCCATAGCACCTTTTTCGCGTAAGAGCCTAGTCAAACGACGCGTATCAATATCTGCAATCCCAACAATGTTATTTTTTTGTAAATAAGCATCAAGTGTCATGCCACCATCAACTTCCATACGAAAATTGCTGGCCTTCTTTGGCAGGTTCCGAATAATTAAGCCTGAACAAAAAATTGAATTAGCCTCTTCATCTTCAGGGTTAGTTCCCGTATTACCAATGTGGGGGTATGTGAGTGTTACCATTTGTTTGGCATATGATGGGTCAGTCAGAATTTCCTGATATCCCGTCATCGACGTATTAAAAACGACTTCACCAACAGTTGAACCTTCAGCACCAATGGATTTCCCCCAAAAAAGGGAACCATCTTCAAGAGCAAGAACAGCGTTTTGTTTCATTGACTATCCAAAAAAGCGTTTGATTAAGCAAATTCAACACACAAAACCAACAAAAATATTAAACCTAAAAAAAGGGAGAAGCTATTGCCATTGTCGGCCTTAGCTTCTCCCAGAGATTTTTTTCTGTGGTGTTTGACGTGTCGCAATCACCTAGTAGTTAAGTTGACGTATTCTAGTCAGATCAGCATTTTTAATCAATTAGCTTTTGCAAGAAATAGACGCTTTTAATAACTTTTATTTATTAACCCTCAAACCTAAAACATCCTGCATATCATATAAGCCTTGAGATTGACTAGCCAACCATTTCGCAGCCCTCACGGCACCAATAGCAAATGTCATACGACTTTCGGCCTTATGCGTGATTTCAAAGCGCTCACCTTCATTAGCAAACATAACCGTATGATCACCCACCACGGAACCAGCGCGGATTGTACTAAAACCAATCGTTTTTGCATTACGCTCACCTGTATAACCTTCACGACCATAAATTGCACAATCACTTAAGGAACGACCTAATGCATCGGCAACTACCTCACCCATTTTAAGTGCTGTACCTGATGGCGCATCAACCTTATGTTTATGATGTGCTTCTATTATTTCAATATCGTTATCTTCACCAATCACCCTAGCAACTAAATCAAGCACATGAAATGCTAAATTGACACCTACACTCATATTTGGAGCAAACACAATTGGAATATTTTCAGCCGCTTGAGCAATTTGTTTTTTCTGTTCATCACTGTAACCCGTCACACCCAATACCAGAGATTTATTGTATTGCTGACAATAATCCAAATTCTCCAAACTTGCTGCAACTGTTGAGAAATCAATTAACACGTCAAAATCAGCCCCTAACAACTGTGCACAGACTGACAAACCTAGCTCGCCCAAACCACAAACCACACCAACATCTTGTCCCACAATATTACCGTTGGGATATTGAATGCCTGAACTTAATTGCACTGCAGAGTTTTTCTCAGACTCTTCAATTACTGCTTTAACTATTGACGCGCCCATGCGTCCACTTACTCCAGTGACTGCGACATTAATCGACATATATAATTCTCAAAAAATTTTAGTATTTATCCTGCCTTTGGAGGCAAGAACGGTTTTTGCTCTTTCATAGCCACTTCCATTGATGGAAAAGTTTTTAATAAACCTTGTTTTTTGCAAGCATTTAAATAAGCAACAATTACTTTAGTAGGCAAACGTGTTTTAGCAACCAACCCTCTAATATCGTAAGGAGCAGTAGACAACAATGAACTTAAGCGCAAATGATTATTATCATTATAAATTTGATCAAAAGAAGGCCATGCATCCAACATGAAAAAATCCTCCTTATTAATTGATTTAAGCAAATAACCTCTTGAACGGGCAATACTTGAAAACCATACCAACCAACTCAACGGATATTTTGTCAGCTTTTCTTGAGCTGACCAATCTTTTGGCAAAGGATAAACCCGCGCATATTTTGATTTTAACAACAAACCCCAATCTAAATAATTGTATTCACTATAAACATTTCCCATTGAGCTCAAGATATACAGAACAGGCCGAGACCTAACGGTCATCAGACAATCAAAATTTTCCCAAAAAATAATATTAGGTCCTAAAACCAAACCTTTTCCTTCAAATAGCTCTCGCTCAGCTTTGACTCGACTGTACTCCATCTCAACCAGCTCAACATCCTCTTCAATGACTGTTCCTATTTCGGAATAAGAGTGAGAAACTGACTCCGAATAATCACTTGATTCATTGGCTTGAGTTGCTTCTTTTACAGAAATCTGCGAAATGGAAAATTCAGATAAAGGCTGGTTTAATTCAGAAACTAACGTTTGAGCAACTGGCTCAATCCCAGAAGAAGACAAATCTTCATTCATGATTAAACCGATTTCTGAAATTTCAACTAAACCATGATTTGTGTCAATTTCAGCTATTTGAGTTTCTATCGAACTTGAGCCTTGTTCAACTTCCTCAATTGCATTAGCAGTCGAATCAACATTATTTATCGACATCTCTGATACTTCTGTTGCCTCTGATATAGGTGTAGCTTCTGAAACAGATTTGTTGATAGTTGAATTCACCACCTCAACTACAGGTAAAATAACGCATTTTTCAAAAGTGCTCCATTTTAACGGCCTATGTAAATAATCTTCAGCCTCATAAAAAGTGTCATCGCCAATAATTACAATCTTAGCGTCGGGATATTGTTCATCTAAGCTATCACTATGAAATAGTTCATCAACCAAAACAGCTTTGGGAGGATGTTCTTCAATGTCATCAACTTTAACAATAAAACTGCCATCACTAGCCATATTCAAAAAAGACTCAATCAGCAAAGCTTCTTTTAATTTTATGCCAACAAGGCGGATGTAATGAATTTCTTGATTAGTCATTATTTATTTACACAACTTATACTTTTCCCAATAACTGCTCAGAAGCATTTATGTCGAAATAACTTCCTGCGATTCCCATACATTACAATTTGGACAACACCAGTTTAACACTTTCGATTTAAAACCACACTCCGAACATTGGTACTTTATCAGTTCTAGTTCGTGAATATCAACACCTAAGACTTGGGCACCAAATCGCTCATGCAATAAAGAAGAAACATTTTCAGGAAACTTTGACAATTGTGCTGCTAGCCAGCTGTTAAGATCAGTCCTACCTGCATTTAAAACACTCGCAGAGACTTTTTCGCAAGCCTGTTCACTATACTTATTCTGTTCAAGGAAAACTTGTAACACTCTAGCCCCTGGACGAACTTCAATTTCTTTAAACAAAAAATCATCCAAACCAGAATGGCCATGTTCCAGCATTGCTTCCACCAAAGTTGATTGCATTAGTGAACGCACATTCATTGAGCTTTGCACGAGATCAGAATAAATCATTAGCGCTTTGTCTAAATCGCCAGTTTTGATGGCTAGTTTGACACTTAATAATGCATATCTACTAGATTCAGGAAAAGCGTTTCTTGCTTTTTGTATAAATTTTCGAGCGTTGCTAAAACGATTTTCCTGGCACGCCTGCTCCGCAAGTTCATAATAATAATGACTAGCTCGTTTAGCCACTATGACACTAGCCTTTGATTTGTTCGCAATTTCCAGCGCTTTATCCCATTCTTGCTGGGATTCATAAATACCCATTAACGCTTGATATGATTCATCCAAATAGACATGATTTTCAATTAGCTCTAAAAACAAATCCTCCGCTCGATCATGCAGCCCAGCCATCACATAATCTTTGGCCAATTCATGCACTGCTTGAAATCGATGCGTTTCACTTATACCAGGTCTAGCGATGATATTTTGATGAATACGAGTTGCGCGACTGACTTGGCCTTGCCTTCTAAACAAACCGCCTAAAGCTAAATGCAGTTCAACCGTATCTGAATCCACTTCTAAGGCTTTGATAAAAACCTCTAGAGCCTTGTCAGACTGATCATTTAAAAGAAAATTAAATCCTTGTAAATAGCGTTGATTAATATCGCCTTTATTTAATCCAGCTTTATTTTTGACACCAAAAAAATAACCGATTGCCAGCGCAATCAGCACTAATAACAACCAGCTAAACGTCGTCAAACTAATCAAATCAGAAAACAAGTGAAAGTCTTCTTAATTCGATGATTTGCGTTGCAAAGCTGAAATCTCTCTTTCAGCCTTAACTAATTGTTTATTTAAATTTCTCGCTTTAGCACTTCTTTTAATTAAGCCAGAAATTGCAAACAAATAACCCAGAACCATTCCAATCAATAGTGCAGCAATCACAAAAATCCAAAACTCATTCTCTAAACGCAAACCAATATACTTTACTGAAACAATTTGGCCAGAGTTAAACCCAGCAAAACTTACACACAAAAGCACCAAAATAGCGACAAAGATTAGATATAGTATTTTTTTCATATAGCTTCACACATTATTATTCAATCTATACATTATAGGAAAAAATGCCTCACTTTGCTCTGACTAAATTTAATGCAATCTACATTAAATGCTTTGCAAGAAGCCACTATAGAAAATATAACTGAAAAAACGCAAGTTTAAGACTGAGTTCTGTATAAAAACTATATATTTTTATAACTATTTATTTCTTTGAGGAATCTACTTTTTCGCGAACATCCTTGCCCGGTTTGAAATGCGGAATAAATTTATCTGATACATTCACTGCTTCACCCGTCTTCGGGTTATGTCCCTTTCTAGCTGAACGATGATGTAAACTAAAACTTCCAAAACCTCGAATCTCGATCCTATCTCCAGATACAAGTGAACTACTCATATCTTCTAGAATATGTTTAACAATTAACTCTGCATCACGATGAAAAAGGTAAGGCTGTGTTTCCGTCAAAAGATCAATAATTTCGGATTTTGTTAAAGTTTTATTAGACATCAAAATATTACAAAAAATTTACTCTCTAGCTAAATGTAAAGGTAGAACGGTTTTATAGCAACCGTTCTACCTACATTTTTTAGCTAAAAATCATTTTTTAACAAATTTAATTGCCTAATTTCTCTTTCAATTGATCTGCCAATGCCGAACTGCTCGATTCTGACTTACGCGCGTACTCTTCAATATCAGCACTTTCTTGCTGTTCTTCAAGTGCTTTAATTGACAATGAGACCCGGCGATTCTTACGGTCAACACTAGTAATCTTCGCTTCAACTGTCTCACCTTCTTTCAAGACGTCTGCAACATTATCAACTCGTTCACGAGAAACTTCAGCGGCACGAATATAACCTTCAACATTCTCAGCAAGTGCAATCACTGCACCACGCTCATCCGCAGAAGCCACAGTACCTGAAACTACTGTACCTTTACTATTCTCAGACGCATATGCGCCAAATGGATCATCAGCAACTTGTTTAAGACCAAGAGATATACGCTCACGCTCAGAATCAATTGCCAATACAACGGCTTCCAATTCATCACCTTTATTAAAATTGCGAATAACGTCTTCACCAGTTTGGTCCCACGAAAGATCATTAATATGCACAAGACCGTCAATTCCACCATCAAGACCAATGAAGACACCGAAATCAGTGATAGATTTGATTTGACCAGACACTTTATCACCTTTCTTATGAGTAGCAGCAAAACCATCCCATGGATTAGTCTTACATTGCTTCATACCTAAAGAAATACGACGACGCTCTGCATCAATTTCAAGAACCATGACTTCAACTTCATCACCTAGTTTGCAGACTTTGCTTGGGTGTAAATTTTTGTTTGTCCAGTCCATTTCAGAAACATGAACTAAACCTTCAACACCATCTTCAAGCTCAACAAAAGCACCATAATCAGTGATATTAGTGACTTTACCAAAATGACGTGAGTCTTGTGGAAGACGGCGTGGCAAATCACCCCAAGGATCTTCACCCATTTGTTTGATACCAAGAGAAACACGAGATTTATCCTTATCAAACTTTAAGACAACTGCTTCGACTTCTTGACCAACTTCCAATAACTCAGACGGATGCTTGATGCGTTTCCAGGCCATATCTGTGATATGTAGCAAGCCGTCAAGACCACCTAAATTGATGAAAGCACCATAATCCGTCAAATTTTTAACAAAACCGCGAACAATTTGACCCTCTTCAAGATTCGCCAATAATTCTTCACGTTCAGCACCAAGCTCATGTTCAACGACCGCTCGACGCGATACAACTACGTTATTACGGACTTGATCAATCTTGATCACTTTAAATTCTAAATCGCGATTTTCCAGATAAGTACTATCTTTAACTGGACGCATATCAACTAAAGAACCAGGTAAGAATGCACGGACATTTTGCAATGCAACCGTGAAACCACCACGAACTTTGCCCGTAATTTGACCAATCACAATTTCATTATTTTCATGCGCTTGTTCAAGCTCTAACCAAACGCGCTTACGACGTGCTTTTTCATGCGACATGCGCGTACGCCCAAGACCGTCTTCAAAAGATTCAAGTACAACTTCAACACGATGTCCAACATCAATCGTATATTCACCGTCTTCATTCTTTGGAAATTGTGATAATGCAATTTCTGCCTCAGATTTAAGGCCTGCTGTAACTAAAACAAAGTCACCTTCAATGGCAACGACTTCAGCTTTGATAACTTCGCCAATAGACATTGACGCTGAGTTTGAGCTTTCCTCAAACATTTGCGCGAAATTTTCGCTCATGAGATTTCCTAAATATTTGCTAAATTGTTCAGCACAATGTTATCAACATCGTGTCAGATAATTTAACAGGTTATGTCTAGCTTGCTTCGCTCGAAAGTGCCAGTCTATGTTTCACTAGATCCAAAACCTGAGAGTTAACTTCATCGATACTTAATTCTGAAGTATCTATCACAATCGCATCATCTGCTGGACGCAGTGGTGACGCAGACCGTGAAGAATCACGAGCATCTCTAGCTTGAATCGCCTCTAAGAGGCGCGCGATGCTAACATCAAAACCCTTTAACTGCAACTGTTTGTGACGCCTTTGTGCTCGAACTTCAGCACTTGCCGTTAAAAATACTTTCACAAAAGCCTCAGGAAAGACAACTGTACCCATATCCCTACCGTCAGCAACCAATCCAGGTAATTGCGCTGCTCTTTGTTGCATAGCCAACAACTCTTTCCGCACTGCGGGAATTTTAGCAATTATGGAAGCAATTTCACCTGTTTCTTCTGTGCGTAATCCTTCATTCACTATCTGACCATTGACTTCAATTTGCGCAGTATCATGTTCTCTAACTTTACAAACTAACCGAAGATCGGAGGCAAGCTCCACAATTGCTAATTCATCTGCAGGATCACTCCCTGTTTCGCTAGCCACCCATGCCAGCGAACGATATACAGCACCACTATCTAGATAATGCCAACCAAGCGATAAAGCAACATACTGGCAAATTGTACCTTTACCCGCACCACTCGGACCATCAATCGTGAGAATTGGAATTGTCATGTATTCCTCTTATCTAGCCAACTATTTCGGTTATCAACTGCATTCCCACTTCATTGCCTAATTCTACAAAGTTCGGAAACGATGTCGCCACTGTCGCCGCGTCATTAATTGTAACGGTGTCAGAAGCAACCAAACCAGCCACTGCAAATGACATAGCAATTCGGTGATCATGGTGGCACTGAACATTACCACCAGCAAATTGACCGCCTGTAATCTTTGCTCCATCAGCAAATTCTTCCACCTCAATACCCAGCGTCTTCATTCCCTCCATCATCACCGCAATTCGATCACTTTCCTTATGGCGCAACTCTTCTGCCCCAGTGATAACTGTCTCACCTTCAGCACAAGCAGCAGCGATAAAAAAAGCAGGGAACTCATCAATAGCTAATGGCACAAGATCAGGATCAATTTCAGCGCCGCGCAACTTTGCAGAACGCACTACAATATCAGCTACTTGCTCACCGCCAATTTGCTGCTCATTAACCAGCTCAATATTCGCGCCTAAAGCACGCATTAGACCAATAATGCCAATGCGGGTTGGATTAATGCATGTGTGCTTCAAAGTGACTGAAGAGTTCGGCACAATTGATGCAGCAACAATAAAAAAAGTGGCTGATGAAATATCCGCTGGCACATCAATGTTTGTTGCTGTCAATTCACCACCGCCCAGTACAGTCATGCGATTACCATTGGTTTGACAGTCATAACCATAAGCTTGCAACATCATTTCAGTGTGATTTCGAGTTGGCGCAGGTTCAGTGACACTAGTTTCACCATCTGCATACAAGCCTGCTAATAACACAGCAGACTTTACCTGAGCACTCGCCATCGGCAAATCGTAATGTATACCCCGCAACTTCAAGGCTGGTGAAATGCGAATCGGTGGACTGCCATCATTATCTGTACCACAAATTGCACCCATTAATGCCAAAGGTTCCGTAACTCTGCGCATCGGGCGCTTTGACAAAGATTCATCGCCAATTAAAACTGATTCAAATGATTGCGCCGCCAAAAGACCAGTCAACAAACGCATAGCAGTACCAGAATTACCCATATCAAGCGCTTTTTTTGGCGCTTTCAGGCCGTGCTTACCCACACCATGGACAGTTAATTTGCCTGCTTCTGGACCTTCAATTGCAACTCCCATTGCACGAAAAGCAGCGATTGTTGCTAAAACATCTTCACCTTCAAGCAAGCTCTTAACATGACTAGTTCCATTAGCTATAGCGGAAAACATGACAGACCGATGTGATATTGACTTATCACTAGGCACACGAACTGCACCGTTTAAATGAGTACTTACTGGATTGGAAATTAAATTCTGTATCATAAATAACTGTAAAAATAGAATCGTTATAATTAGCGCGATTTTTTAATTAAGCCTTCGTCACGCGCTTGCTTAGCATCACTAAACATCTCTTTTAATGCATCAGCATCACTTTGTTCAATTGCTTGCTCTAAACGCGACAATTGCTCAGAAAACTGTCTAACACTATTGAGCACTTCCCGCTTATTGCTCAAACAAATATCTCTCCACATCACAGGATCACTTGATGCAATTCGAGTAAAGTCATAAAAGCCAGCCGAAGCAAACTCAAACAATTGTTGATTATTTTCTTGTTGATGCAAATTATTCACCAAAGCATAAGCAATTACATGCGGCAAATGACTGGTATAAGCAAAGACTGCATCATGCTGTCTGGCTGACATCTCAACAACTTTCGCGCCTAAAGAGCGCCAAACCGATTGATTCATTGCGACAAATTCAGGTTTGGCTAAATGAGTTTCAGCAAGAATCAAATGCTTATCAGTAAATAAATCGGCCCGCGCTGCATTTACACCTGAACGCTCACCGCCAGCGATCGGGTGAGCAAATACAAATTGCGATAATAACTGTGGATAATCCGATTGCACCATATCCACTAAGGTACTTTTGACACTGCCCACATCAGTAATCAAGCAATCAGCTGAAACCTCTTCCGCTACTTGCTGTAACACTGTCTGCATGCTCAACATCGGTGTAGCAATCAACACTAAACTAGCATCTTTGACAGCATCTTTAATATCATCGGTCGCTTCGTCAATCACACCTAATGCGAGTGCATTCTCAGCACTACTTAAACGCCGAGACACTCCCACAATTTTATCAACAGTATTTTGCTTTCGCATGGCTAAAGCAAACGAGCCACCTAATAAGCCTACACCAATAATCGTGATTTGCTTAAACTTCATATCAGTGTTCAAAATTGCTGTGACCGAAAATTAAATTGCGGCACGAGGATAAGAACCTAACAATTTAAAATATGCAGCTTCCAGCTTGACTTGATCAATCGCAGATTTCAAGTTCGGATCTTCTTGATGCCCAATGACATCAATAAAAAATACATAATCCCAATTATTCTTTCTTGATGGCCGTGATTCAATTCGCGTCATATCAATACCGTGTTTTGAAAAAGGCTGGATCAGCGAAAACAATGAACCCGCTTTATTCGGGGCTGAAATCACGATACTAGTTTTATCATCACCACTTGGCGAAAATTCTTGCTGCCCAATAATTAAAAACCGTGTGGTATTGCCCTTCTCATCTTCAATTCCAGATGCAATAGTTTTCAGATCATATAATTGACCAGCCATGTCACTCGCAATGGCTGCCACTGTTTCATCTTTAGTTGCTAAAATAGCTGCTTCCGCATTACTTAACATCGGCTTAGTTTCAATATCAGGTAGATATCTATCAAGCCATGATCGACACTGCCCTAAAGCTTGAGAATGTGCAGCGACTTTTTTGATTTTTGACAAACCATCGGCGCGACTCAACAATTGGTGGCTGATAGGCAAGTTAACCTCACCACATACTTTCAAATCAGAATTCAAAAAACAGTCTAAAGTAACACTAATCATGCCTTCGGAAGAGTTTTCTACTGGCACCACACCAAAGTGAGCCCGCGACTCCTCAACAACCCGAAATACATCCGCAATAGTTTTAACATCCATAGTACGTGCAGCATGACCAAAACTCTTGACAGCAGCACCTTGCGTATAAGTACCAGCGGGGCCAAGATAAGCAATTGTCATTGGTTTTTCAGCTGCCAAAGAAACTGACATGATTTCACGCATCATTCGTGCCATTTCATCATCAGTCAATGGCCCTTGATTTCGTTCTCTGACTCGGCGAAGCACTTGTGCTTCTCGCTCTGGGCGATAAAAACTTACATCGCCACCCGCGGCAAGTTTAACTTTCGCAACCTCATGCGCAACTGCTACTCGCTGACTAATCAATTCTTGGATTTGAACATCTAAGTCATCAATTTTATCACGCAGCTTAGCTAACGCCTCTTCACTGTGCGTCAGTTTTTTTGCACTTGAGTCAACAGAGGTTTTTTTCTTATTCATCAATCAATTTTAATCGCCACTGCTTTTGCAAACAAGCCAAGTTTTAAAAACGATGCCAATTAATCAACATTAGAAATATATTTATATTTTCAAATTATTCGGGCATTCGCGACGAATGATGCTCAATAATCTTCCAACATTGTCCGTTCCAGCGATAAACAAACGTAAATCGAGCAGGAACAATCGCCCCATCTTTGAATGTAAACGTATATACACCTGAATTGATTGCTACATCACCTAACATTCGGATGTTACTTTCATTAATTTCTCCCTTTGGACCTGTAGCTAAAAATCCAAGAAAATAATCTTCAATCTCTGCATGATTATGTCGAACTTGGTTTGAAATAGTCGACAATAAAATTGCATTGCTTTCATATAGCTCTGCCACGGCTTTAGGGTCACCCATTTGTAAAGCATTATTCCATTGGTCAAATAACGCTGAAATTTCATTCATGCTCAATTCATACCTCTTAAAAACTTCAAAATTAGTATTTTCATCAAAAATAAAAACTAATAAAAATACCGTGCACAAAAAAGCCAGCTACCTAATGCTGGCTTTTTAAACTTCGTTGTCTCGAATTAGATAACTCGCGACATCATTACGCCCTCAATTGCTGCAATGGCATCCACAACTGAATCAGGAATCTCACTATCGACATCTACAATTGTATAAGCAATATCACCACGAGATTGATTAATCATCTCTTGAATATTCAAACCTGCTTCCGCCATAGTCGTCGAAATCTGACCAACCATATTAGGCACATTAGCATTAGCAACCGTTAATCTATATTCAGTACCACGTGGCAATGTTGCATTAGGAAAATTTACTGAATTAACAATATTACCATTCTCAAGATAGTCTATTAATTGATCAGCAACCATGACTGCACAATTATCTTCAGCTTCAGCTGTCGATGCACCTAAATGCGGTAGATTAACCACCTTTTCACACTCTTTAGTACGATTATTAGGAAAATCCGTCACATAGCAATTTAGCGAGCCAGAATCTAAAGCAGAACAAACTGCATCATCGTTAATGATGCCGCCTCGAGCCATATTCAAAATTGTTGCTGACTTTTTCATCAAACCGACATTATCAGCATTTACCATATCACGGGTTGCATCTATCAAAGGCACATGCACTGTCAAAAAATCAACTTGAGGCAACATTTTATCAATTGAATCTATGCGTTTCACGTTTGAAGATAACTGCCAAGCACCATCAACTGTTAACGCTGGATCAAAACCAACCACATTCATACCAAGGTCAATACAAACATTAGCAACCATCCGGCCAATTGCACCTAAACCAACTACACCAATAGTTTTGCCAGGCAGCTCCGAACCTGCAAACTTTTTCTTACCTGCCTCAACTGCCTTAGAAAGCTCTTCGTCTTTGCCTTCTAATTCTTTTGTGTATTTAATTGCATCATAAAGGTTTCGCGATGCAATTAACAAACTACTAATCACTAATTCTTTTACAGCATTCGCATTTGCACCTGGGGCATTGAAAACAGGAATTCCCAAACCAGCCAACTTGTCTATCGGAATATTATTAACGCCAGCCCCTGCTCGTCCGACAGCACGTAGACTACTTGGAATATCCATTTCATGCATTTTAAATGAACGCAATATAATGGCATCTGGAGCAACTTCATTATCGGAAACTGAATAATCCGACGCAGGTAGTTTCTCCATACCTACTGGAGAAATATTATTAAGAGTTAAGATTTTAAACATAGGTTAACCTATTGAATTTATTTTGTTTTATCTTTTTAGATTTATAGTTAATACTAACTATTAGCTTTTTTAAACTGTTCCATAAATGCGATCAATGCATCAATACCTGCTTCTGGCATTGCATTATAGATACTGGCACGCATACCACCTACCGAACGATGACCTTTAAGAGAGTGCAAGCCTTCTGCATGAGACTCTACAAGAAATTGAGCATCTAAATCACTGTTTTTCAATATAAATGGAATATTCATTCGTGAACGCGCCTTCACTGCAACTGGATTAGTATAAAAACCCCCTGAATTATCAATATAGTCATAAAGTTTGGCTGCTTTGCGGATATTGATTTCCTCTGCTGCTGCAACACCGCCCAAATCTTTCAAATAAGCAAACACCAATGCAGATAAATACCATGCGAATGTTGGCGGTGTATTTGACATTGAATCTGATTCAGCCATCACTTGCCAATCCATCAAGCGCGGTGCATCCTCTTTCGTATGACCCAACAAATCATCACGAACAATAACTAAAGTTAGCCCCGCAGGACCAATATTTTTCTGTGCACCTGCATAAATAACACCATATTTAGACACATCAAATTCACGAGACAAAATAGTAGAAGACATATCTGCAACAATGGGCTTATCAGAAGCTGGCAAATCATAAGACTCCACGCCTGCTATCGTCTCATTAGTTGTAACGTGAATATAAGCTGCATCATCAGTCAACGTCCAATCAGCCGGAGATGGAAAAGTTGTGAATTTATCAGCAGATGTATTCATCGCCTCATTAACAATGCAAAAACGCTTAGCATCTTTAACAGCTTTAACACCCCAGTGACCAGTCACAACATAATCAGCCGACGATTTATCTTTTAGCAAATTCAATGGTATTGCTGAAAATTGAGATGTGGCGCCGCCTTGCAAAAACAATACTTTATAATTTGCAGGAATGCTTAAAAGTTCACGTAAATCAGACTCAGCTTGTTCAGCTAATGCCATAAAAGGTTTGCCACGATGAGATAGCTCCATGACAGAAGCGCCTTGACCATTCCACTCCAAAATATCTTGTTGGACTTGCTTAAGTACAGCCTCAGGCAACATCGCAGGACCTGCACTAAAATTAAAAACTCGACTCACAATTTGCTCCGAATAATTCGAAAAGTTTTAGGTAATTTATTGATTGATATTGATAAGGCATATCTGCATCAACACTTTAACTAATTAAAGAATATCATTACCCGTGGGATAGGTAGTCTAATCAAAAATACCACAAACTAAAACCCACAGCACACAGATAACAAAGGATTTCATAAACACTTAATACAGACTAAGGAAACAACCGTTGTTGACTACTCTTCTTCGGCACCTGTAACTTCAGCATCAAATTCATTTACATTGCCAGGGTCATCTTCATCAGATTCAACCACTTTCTCAACACTGATTAATAATTCATCATCGCCTACATTGATCAACTTAACGCCTTGTGTATTACGGCCTATAACTGAAATTTCACTCATACGAGTACGAACCAAAGTGCCTCCATTAGTGATAAGCATGGCTTGATCATCATCATCCACTAATAAAGCGCCAACTGCTGAACCATTTCGTTCAGTCACTTGTATAGAAATTGTGCCCATACCGCCGCGACCTTGGCAAGAGTAGTCAGATAGTTTGGTGCGCTTGCCATAACCTTTCTCTGTTGCCGTCAAGACAGTAACATCCGCATCATTATCAGCAATAATCATTGAATTCACTTGATGCTTTGCATCCATTTTGATACCGCGGACGCCACGAGCGGTTCTTCCCATTTCGCGAACATCTTGCTCAGCAAAACGAATCGCTTTGCCTGAAGTTGAGAACAACATAACATCTTGCGAACCTTCCGTTAAACCAACGCCGACCAATTGATTACCATCAACTAAATCAATAGCTATTATGCCGTTGGCACGTGGACGTGAAAATTGTTCTAAAGAAGTCTTTTTGACCGTACCATCACTGGTTGCCATAAACACAAATTTGCCATCCTCAAAGCCTTTGACTGGCAAAATAGCGGTAATGCTTTCTTCATTTTCAAGTGGCAATAAATTAACTAATGGCTTGCCTTTAGCGGTTCTGCCCGCCTGGGGTAATTGATAAACCTTCAACCAATAAACCTTACCATTGGTTGAAAAACATAAAATTGTGTCATGCGTATTTGCTACAAACAGCTTTTCAACAAAATCATCATCTTTAGTTTTAGCCGCTGACTTACCTTTGCCACCACGGCGCTGGGCACGATAGTCTGACAATGGCTGCGATTTAGCATAACCTTCATGAGAGAGAGTCACCACGAGATCTTCTTCAGCAATCAAGTCTTCAAGACTCAAATCAAGCTTTTTCTCAATAATCTCGGTGCGACGCTCATCACCATATTCGTCGCGAATTGCTTCTAATTCCTCACGAATCACTTCGCGCAAACGATCAGGATTTTCCAGAATCTCAATTAACTCTGCAATTTGAATTAATTTTTCTTCGTACTCACTACGAATTTTATCTTGCTCTAAACCAGTCAAGCGATGTAAACGTAACTCAAGGATAGCTTGAGCTTGCGCCTCAGAGAGGTGGTAGCCATCAGACAATAAACCATATAGCGTCTTATCCATATCATCAGGCAAACAAGAAACTGAGCCTGCTGCATCGATCATGGCTTTGACATCAGTTGATTTCCACACCCGATCTAGCATTTTTTCTTTTGCTTCTGCAGGATTGGCAGAATTCTTAATCAAAGCGATCATTTCATCAATATTACTGATGGCCAAAGCCAAGCCTTCAAGAATATGAGCTCGAACTCGAGATTTGCGCAAATCAAAAATGCTACGCCTAGTCACCACTTCACAGCGGTGCCGCACAAATTCATTCAACATGTCACGCAAATTGAACAAACGAGGCTGGTTGTTCAAAAGAGCAACCATATTAATCCCAAATACCGTTTGCAATTGTGTCTGTTGAAACAATTGATTTAAAATAACTTCGGCAACTTCTCCGCGGCGCAACTCAATCACAGCACGCATGCCACTCTTATCCGATTCATCGCGAATCGCAGTAATGCCTTCAACTTTTTTATTCTTAACCAAATCAGCGACTTTTTCGATCAAACGAGCCTTATTGACCATATATGGCAATTCATCAATGATAATGCTTTGCTTGCCATTTGCTTCATTGGTTTCAATATGTGTTCGAGCACGCATATAAATTTTACCGCGCCCAGTTTTATATGCTTCTACAATACCATTTTTGCCATTTATAAATGCTGCGGTGGGAAAATCTGGCCCTGGGATATACTCCATCAATTCTTCAACAGTCGCATCTGGATTATCAATCAACTCAATACATCCAGAAACAACTTCAGTTAGATTATGCGGAGGAATATTAGTCGCCATACCAACTGCAATCCCTGAAGAACCATTCACCAATAAATTTGGGAAACGCGTTGGCAAAACTAAAGGCTGAGTTTCATTGCCATCATAGTTTGGACCAAAATCAACCGTCTCTTTATCCAAGTCAGTCAACATCTCATGTGCAATTTTTTGCAGGCGAATCTCTGTATAACGCATCGCAGCTGGAGAATCACCATCAACCGAACCAAAGTTGCCCTGCCCATCAACCAGCGGATATCGCAGTGAAAAATCCTGCGCCATACGAACGATGGTGTCGTAAACCGCTGTATCACCGTGTGGATGATATTTACCAATCACATCACCAACAACACGCGCAGACTTCTTATAAGGTTTGTTATATGCAATACCCAAATCGGTCATTGCATACAAGGCACGACGATGAACAGGCTTCAAACCATCACGCACATCAGGCAAAGCTCGACCTACGATAACACTCATCGCATAATCCAAATAGGACTGACGCATTTCCTGTTCTAAATTAGCGGGAAGGGTCTCTTTAGCGAACTGCTCTGGAGTATCTGTCATGCCTTATTTTTAGAAAATATTTTGTATTATTTTTGACCTAAAAATTATAGCACAAAAGCCCTAAAAGTTTGAAAATTAAACCCAATTTCGCACATCAAAAACAAGTATTTCAACAATGCATTTTTAAGTGATTAATTATTATTTTTTAGTTCAAAAAAATCAATATGTTAAGATCGATATTGCAAGCGAGACCTATCGAGTAAAACACACTGAATCTCGCTTAAATTAAACTCATCTTAAGAGCATCTTAATTCTACATATAACAAACTGAACTAAACCCATCGATTTACCAAAATTCTGCAACCCTGATGAGCTAGATTTCAAGCTTTCCAATAGCGCTTTCAAACTCAGTGATTCATCCAAATTAAAACTCACTCCATAGGAACCAGCTCTAACATAGTCACCTGACACAGGTAACGGATCGCTACCGTTAATAATTGCCGCGTCCTGTTTAATAACAGACTGACTAGAACCAGTGCGTAATTTTTCCAATAAATTAAAATGCGGAACAGGCCAGAAAAATGGTCGGCCACCATTATCACCCAAAGCAAAAGGTTTCTTAGCAAAATTTATTATTTCGACCAGCACCCTGCCACGTTTACCCAACCACTTACCAACACCCCATGGTGAAATCAAAACATACTGGTCACCGTATTGTTCAATCAAGTCATTAGCCGCCTGTTTATCCTCAAGATCCTGATCACAACCAAGCAGTAGCATTTCCAACCGCCCTGCAGTATTCACTTGTCTAGCTGGCGCTATATAAACAACTTGCTGCTGCTTGCTCGCTTCCACCAAACCTGATTCCTGATTAAATACTAACGCCCACTCTCCAGCAGAACCTCTAGTTTGAATCAACTCTTGTAATTTAAGCCATGTTCTATCAATAAAACCGTCTGTAAAAAAAATCACTTTAGCATCTGCTTCAGGCACATACTTATCCAGATTATGTACCGCACTATCTAACAGTTCAGGCAACAATTTAAATTGATAACAATGCACGTGAGTATCACAAGCAACTCGCATAGTTTTTTTCATGATTCTTAAGAATGATATATAGTTTAAAAAACTGATATTAATTGCTTCCAGATCACACAGCAATCTTTAT
>CAZWHW010000026.1:20960-24359 GCA_964633815.1 uncultured Gammaproteobacteria bacterium | reverse complement strand
ACCATCTGGGTCTAATGTAATAATATCGACTCCACTTGTATCAAGATCATTAATTCCATCGGCATTGCTATCTAAATCTAAACGATCAACAACACCATCGCCATCAGTATCGATATCAACCCTCTCAAACCCGGTCACTGCATTGAAGTTCTGCTCAACTTCTTCATCACTCAATACAAACTCATAGAAACGGAAGACCGCTATCTCACCTTCAAATGGGGTAGCTCCCTCTTGATTTATACCTCCTGCAGTCGCGCCCAAGCCTGCGTTATTACCACCGTCAAAGTCATCGAGCCCGTCATCACCATTCACTGCTTCACCAATGTTATCTCCATTGGTGACATTCTGGCCATTAACATACAACTGAACCACATCATCACCCGTTGATAATGTCACACCATCACCAATATTGCGATCTACATCAGTACCACTTATCAATCGCATATAAAAATTAATCATATCGACATTTTGTCGAGGCGATATAACTGCACTTATATTATAAATATCTTCTGGCACATCTCCCGCAAACCCATCTGTTCCACGCACAGACAAATGATATTCAAGTGTATGTATATTTTGAAAAAGCGTTGCTGAAAATCCTGTTTCTGTTGTTGGCTCTTGAATTATGACTCTGAAATTATCTGAAAAAAATTCTGCTTGCGCATCAGTAATGCCGCTTACAGTTTTAAGAGCAATTTCAAGACCCAATCTATCTAAATCATCAGCATATGCAGCTTGCGACAAAAGTGCCGCATTAAAAATCTCATTAACAGTTGAACTCATTATTTACCTCCTGTAACTTTAATTTCTTCATTTAAAAAATTTTTTAATAATTCAAAGTGGCTCTTATAGAAAAGAGCATTTCTATTTTCATCTATTCCTGTCGGGCAAGATTTTCTTTCTTTCATGTTTGAACCATAAAGTTTGATAAGACTTACTTCAGCAATTCCACTTACAGCTTTAGCAATTAATTTATTATCACTTCTTCTAATTAAAGATGTTTCTATTGCGTATATCGGACCAATAAAACTTTTATTGAGGTCTCTTCTTTCTTGAAAATTATAGATATAGTCTTTATTTAAGGAATGCTCATCAATTATTGTTTTTTGATTTACTTTAAAGCTATTATGAATTCTCCTTATATCCTTTCTATTAGTGGGCATAGGTTTTAAATATTGATCCCCTAAAGAAATATCCTCATAAACAAATAACCCCGTGTTATTTTCACACCATTCATTAAATGCTGATTCAGTTAATGATCGATGTCCTAAACATGAACCGATCATTAATACAAAAGCTATTAGTATTAATGTCCAGAATACTTTTCCTACCATCTCTCTCTCCATGTACAACTCATTCCAGCTTCTGGAAAAGTTAACCTTGTAACTAATTGACTACCTGACAAACCACTACTAAGATTTAACGCGTAATTAGCTTGTGCCAATAATGATGCTTGGTAAATTTCATAAAAACTCATAATTTAGTTCCTTTTTGTAAATGTTTCTCTAATCAAATTTATTTCAACCAATAGCAGCAACCAATAGGGTCAGCCCCAATAAAAAATCAATAGGGTCAAACTCGATTGAAACTATAAATACCCCTATCTCCATACTTAAAAACAGCGTTAATCTTGTTTTTTTGACCTTCAATCAATGCATCTAGATTATATTTTTCTCGATCATCTCCTGAAATAATTTCATGTGCAAAAGCCATTTTTATCCTCGTTATATTCTCTGCACATATTGTTTTATCCTGCCAACACTAAACAATTGTTATTATTTGTTCTCTTGCAAAACTATCTTGTCACCTTATCAACCCTTAATCCAAAACCCTTACTAGCCCCCTATAATAGATAAATACCATTTTCACTTATCCAAAGCTGCGTATACCTTTCAAACTATGATTCATTATTAGAAAAACAAATCAACTCAATGAGCATAACTGACAATCATGGTTATTTAGATATTAACGATCTTTTTCATTTTTACACCCTATTATTGAAAAATAAATATCACAACTATTGATTTATTTGCTCATAGTGGACTAAAAAAAACATCAAATAATTTTAAATTACATTTAATTTATATTGAATAATGAAAGCTTAAATACTCCAACAAACATTCAAGGTTCATTTTTAAGTTCACTCTCTTTGAAGAAAGGTTCATACGTCAATCGCCTGCAAACAGTTATCAACCAAACCTTGATAAGAACTTCCAAATAAAACGACGTGATTCAGCGCATGATATAAATTGTATACATGCTTTCTCTGTTCATAACCGGCCTCAGTTGGCAACACTTCTTGATAAGCCTGATAAAACTCCATTGGCTGCTTACCAAACAGTTCAGTCATGGCTATATCAGTTTCACGATCACCAAAGTATGGCGCAGGATCAAACAAAATGGGGCGATTGGTTTGTCTATCTATACCCAAATTACCTGACCACAAATCGCCATGAACCAAACTAGGCACAACCTTATGATTTAACAATACATCGAGCTTATCAATAAGCAGTTCAATTTTCTTCGCGGATGAATCACTCAAACTCTTTTCTTTTGCAAAAGCTAATATAGGTATTAATCGTTGCTCCCGAAAGAAATCTACCCATAAAGAACACCATTCATTCTTCTGCGGTGTTAAGCCAATATAGTTATCACTAACCCAACCAAATTGTTCATGTATAATTTGATGTTGTCTAGCTAATACTGTACCTACCTCTGGACTATTAAACCTAGTTAAAGAACCTATTTCATGAAACTCTATAACTAATGCACTCTGCCCGTCATACTTTTCAATTAATAATGGTTTTGGATACACGTTCGGCAATAATTGATTAATGACTTGCAAAGCCTCAAATTCAGATTTAAGAACTTGCATATCAGCACCTGAATTTATCTTTGCAAAAACTTTCTCAGGAACACCAGCCACACCTGAAAGATGCAAAATATAGTTTTGATGAATATCCCCACCATTGACAGGGGTTTGCTGTACGTCCAAATGATCTACCAAAAAGAATTTTTGTAACCGTTTTTGGATTTGATTTAGCATTAATTAATTTATGTCCTCTACAAAATTGGTGTATTTCAATTTTTTTGAAAAATCTTTTATGATGAAAATAATAGCTCATTCAAATAGCTTTTTCACTGGCCCGAATGATTTGCGATGTTCAAGCAAAATACCATGTTCATGGATTGCAGCTAGGTGCTGCTTAGTGGGATAACCTTTATGTTTTTCAAAACCGTATTCTGGATGCTGTTGAGCCAACTCAATCATTTGCTGATCTCGGTACACTTTCGCCAAAATAGAGGCTGCGGAAATAGCTGGTTCGGAGCCATCGCCGCCGACAATAGCTTGAGCTTTATATTGCCATTGTGGCAGTTTATTGCCATCAACCAAAACTA
>CAZWHW010000026.1:0-20860 GCA_964633815.1 uncultured Gammaproteobacteria bacterium | reverse complement strand
ATAGCTTGAGCTTTATATTGCCATTGTGGCAGTTTATTGCCATCAACCAAAACTAGAGTGGGTTGAGTACCGAGCTGTTCTACTGCCCGCTTCATCGCCAATAGACTAGCTTGCAACACATTAATTTTATCAACCTCTGCTGCCGTCGCTTCTGCGATTGACCAAGCAACTGATTGTTCTAGGATCAACTCATTTAAAATAGCACGTTTCTTTTCTGATACCTTTTTCGAATCCATCAAACCGGGCAATTCATATGTGTCAGGCAAAATACAGGCAGCGGCAACAACCGAACCAATTAATGGACCGCGCCCAACCTCATCAACCCCTGCAATGATTTTCTGCTCTCCTTGCATTTTCTCTGTTTTCTTTTATGACTTTGTAATGTGAGCTAATACAGCACTTGCGGCACGACGATCAGAATTCTTATCAAGTTTTTCATGAATACTCGCCAACTGCTGTGCAGTTTCTGCGTATACATTTTCATCCTGTAAATAACTTAACACTGCATTAGATAAATTTATCGCTGTAGCATTTGACTGCATAAACTCCGGCACAATAGGTTTTTTCAATAAATGATTGGGCATGGAAAAATGTTTCACTGTTGTGGTAAAGCGCACAAATAAAGAGGTGATAGGCGATAATTTATAAGCCACCACAGTAGGTTTTGCCAACAATGCTGACTCTAAGGCGGCTGTACCAGATGCCAATAAAACCACATCGCTAATACGCATGATATCCGCCGAGTGCTCACCATGAAAAAAATATAAACATTCCTCAAGATATTCTTGATTAGGATGCTCAGAGAGCATCTCTTGCAGCATCTCTCCTACGGATTTATTTGCCACAGGAAGCAAGAAAATGCTGCTTGGTTCGCGCTGATGAATAGTCTTAACAGTATCTAAGAACAATTGACCTAAAGCTTTGATTTCACTGCGACGACTACCTGGCAGAATAGCAATACATTGTTGGTTTTTATGCGCTTGCCTAAATTGTAAAATCTCTGGATCAATTTCACTTTCATTAATTAGTGGGGTTAATTTTTTCGCAATGGGATGACCTACATATTCCACAGGAACATTATTTTCTTGATAGTATTTTTTCTCAAAAGGAAACAATGTCAGCATCAATGATACTGCTTTGCGGATTTTATGAATTCGATAGCTTCGCCAAGCCCAGACCGTTGGACTAACGTAGTGAACGGTTTTGATGCCTGCTTTTCTCAAACGTAACTCTAGCGTTAAATTGAAATCAGGCACATCGATACCAATAAAAACATCTGGCGGGTCAGACTTGAGACGTTTTTCTAAATTTTTGCGTATAGATAAAATCTCTCTGAGATTTCCCCACAAACCTTCAAAACCCATAATCGAAAGCTTTTCCATTTCTGCATCACTAACAAAACCTTCTTTTGCCATTTGTTCGCCACCTATCCCCGAAAACTCAATTTCTAGATTGCTTTGAGCGTTCAATTCACGAATCAAACCAGCGCCAAGAATATCTCCAGATGTTTCTCCAGCTACGATGGCAATTTTGAGATGTTTTTTCACAATGTCAATTCACCCATTTGACATCATTGGATGATCGAGTACTGAAATAGGTATTATCGAATAACGCCACGCTGACTATTATCAAAAAATTCCATTAGGTATTCGACATGTGTAGATGTCCATTCTTTTTTTCGAATTTCTTCAATTGCAGATTTAGTAGTCAAACCTGAGCGATAAATAATTTTATAAGCTTTTTTCAGTTGATTAATATCTTCACTAGAAAAATCCCTTCGTCGTAAACCTTTAACATTTATTCCATGGGTGATTGCTTTATTGCCAGCGGCTAACATAAATGGAGGAACATCTTGAATACAAACTGAGCCAATGCCTGTTATACAATGAGCACCCACCCTACAAAACTGATGCACAAGAGAAAAGCCGCCCATAATAACAAAATCTTCAACTTTGACATGACCCGCCAAACTAGCACAATTTGCAAAGACAATATTTGAGCCTAATTCACAATCATGAGCAATGTGCACATAAGCCATCAAAAAATTATCATTGCCAATACTTGTCAGCCCTCTATCATCTGGGGTCCCACGATTGATAGTGACATATTCTCGTAAAATATTGTTATTGCCTATTTCAACCTTAGTTGGCTCACCATCATATGCGATAGATTGCGGCTGTGCTCCAATAGAAGCAAATTGATAGATATGATTGTTATAACCAATTTTTGTGTTTCCTTCAATAACAACATGTGACGCAATAATCGTATTGTCGCCAACTTCAACATCTGCACCAATATAACTAAAAGCGCCAACACTAACATTTTTACCAATTTTGGCACCAGATTCGATAATTGCTGATGAATGAATCATTCTAATATTTTCTATATTTAGACGTCTTGATAAGTGAACATTAGTTCAGCTTTAGCCGCCAATTCACCATCAACAGTTGCTACACCTTCACATTTCCACATATTTTTGATTCGTCTAACGAGTTTCACCTCAAAAACTAATTGATCGCCTGGCTCAACTGGACGCTTGAAACGCGCTTTATCAATGCCAACAAAATAATATAAACGATTTATATTATCGATTTTATCTAGATCAAAACTAGCCAAAATGGCACTGGATTGTGCCATCGCTTCAAGAATTAATACTCCCGGCATGACAGGACGATGCGGAAAGTGACCCCCGAAGAAAGGTTCATTTACTGTGACGTTTTTAATTGCTGTTAATCTTTCGCCAACAACCGAATCTGTCACACGATCGACCAATAAAAAGGGATAACGATGAGGTAGAAGGTTTTTTATATCTTGAATATCTAATGTTTTCATAAATATTTAATTCTTAAAAGTAGTAAAATCTTTAGCTGTGCAATTCATTTACTGCTTTTGCAAACGCTTTAGAACAGCTGCGGTAATATTAATTTTTTCACTGGCAAACAACACTGCACCTTGATCAATGATCAAATCAAATTGTTCTTCTTTAGCGATCTCCAATACAGCTTGGCGAACCAATTTTTGCAATGCCGCTGTTTCTTGGTTCTGACGTAAAGCCAAGTCTTCTTGATACTCTTCGAGCAGCAATTTAAATTCTCGACTTCGATTGCGTAAATCGCGTTTCTTAGCTTCTTGTTCAGCCGCAGA
The DNA here is from genome assembly GCA_964633815.1 of uncultured Gammaproteobacteria bacterium. GTDB lineage: Bacteria > Pseudomonadota > Gammaproteobacteria > Arenicellales > Arenicellaceae > CALKZN01. The sequence goes on along the minus strand of CAZWHW010000026.1, from coordinate 17,716 downwards.
TAAAACTAAAGCGTCACGTTTTAGCTCATCCGAATTTTTTTTAAGCTCACTGTCAGTTTGTTCTAATTTAGTCTTGCGCTGAGCAAATTCATCAGCCAATCGCTTTTCTGCTGTTTTGGCTTGAGGAATATTAGCCATAACTTGAACTAAATTAAAATAACCAATCTTAAGAGACGCAGTTTGAGCTTGCGCTATTGAGACTGTCGCCACCAAACTAAGACATAAAAATAATTTCTTCATAAAACACATATAATTTCTCATTTAATATTTAATCTAAAAATCTTCCGATAGTAAATTGCAGGCTTTCAGTTTCATCACCTTCACGTTCATCAACTGGCGTTGCCCAGCTAATTGCAACTGGACCAATAGGTGTGAAAAAGTTGAAACTAATTCCAACTGAAGTTCTCAACTCAGAAAAATCGATACTCTCGTCATCAGCAAAGACTTGTCCAGAATCAACAAACAGTCCAATTCTTCCAGCGTTAGCTGCAGTGCCTGGAATAGGAGCCAATAAGGTTGTATTAAATATTACACGCTTTGGACCACCAATTGGATCATTATCTTCTGTTGAATCACGCGGCCCTAATGACCGAGGTTGAAAACCTCTCACAGTTGTTGTCCCACCTGCAAAATAATTCCTAAAAAATGGCAAACTATCAGTATCGCCAAAACCATCACCAAAATTTAATAAAAATGAAGATTTCAAAGTAAATCGTTCGGTTAATGGAAAGAAATAATCAGAATTAACATCCAATCGATAAAATTCTAAATCACTACCAGGCAAGGCAAGCTCTAAATTAACAAAACCGAACCAACCATTCGTTGGCGCAAGAATTGAATCTCGCGAATCATATCCAAATCGAGTATTAATTCTAAAAATATCACTTTCTGGATTTTCATCAATAAACTCAACAAATTCTGGAGGCGTATTGTCTGTGGAATCTAAATCAATACGTTCGGCAGTACCGCCCAAGTTAAAGAATAAATTATTCCCCAATGGAAAACGATAGTTAACATTTAAGCCTAATGTATCTTGCACGAACTCAGCAGTATCATTATCTTCTGTCTCACGACGATTAAAAATTAAACCTATACGTCGAGAAATTCCAGAACGGGTGATATAAGGGTTCAAATAATTTAATTGTAAAGAACGATCAGACTGACTGGTATCAAGACGGAAGTCGATAGCTCTACCAGTACCAAGAAAATTGGTTTCACTGTAAGCAGCTTGGAGAATCACACCATCATCACCAGACACACCCCCACCAAACGAAACAGAAGCCGAAGATGTTTCTTGAATATTTACCACTAAATCAACCTGATTAGGATCATCTGGCACAGGCACTGTCGAAATATCAGCTTGAGTAATATAACTCAACCTTCTGAGCCTACGTGTAGACTCTTGTACTTTACTTGTCGATAAAACTGCTCCTTCAATCTGTTTCATTTCCCGTCGCAATACATTGTTTCGAGTTTTATTATTACCCGCAAAGCTAATCCTTCTGACAAAAACAGTTTTTTCCGGATTTACATTAATAGCATATTTTACTGTTTTGAGTTCTGGATTAAACTCAGGCACTGGCACTACTCGCGCATTTGAGAACCCTTTATCAGCTAGAAATGCTGAAATATTTGCAACCGTTGTTTGAACATCTCTACTGGAAAAAAACTCTTTTGGTCTAATTGCAACAAGTGGTAATAATTCAGACTCATCAACAGTCAATCGCCCATTTAGAGTAAAACTCTCTACTTTATACCGAGGCCCTTCTTCGACCGAAAGCGTTAGAAAAACTGCGTCTTTCTCAGGGTTAATAGACACGCGAGAAGATGTCACTTTAAAATCAGCAAAACCTTCATTGGTATACATAGTACGCATTTTCTCAATGTCAGCCGTAACTTTAGAACGTGAATACCGATTCGCCCTACTAAATGGGCTAAGACGTCGTCCTGCTTTAGAACGAAAACTGCGCTTCAACTTTCTATCACTAAAAAACTTGTTACCAATGAATGTAATCTTGTCAATTTTCGCGGTTTCGCCTTCTTCTACGATAAGATCTAAGGCTATACGTGTATCAGCAATTTGGACTGCACTTAAGTCTACTCTAGCAGCATATTTTCCTTCATTTAGATATTGACGCTTCAATTCTTTGATCAATACATCACCAATTTGAGGGCGAAATATTTGACCTTCGGAAATGCCATTTTCAGTCATGACCTCTCGTAATACTTCATCAGAAAAAATTTCATTTCCATCAATGGAAATACTGATAATAGATGCGTTTTCGACGACTTTAATAAAAACGATATTTTTTTCAAAAAAGACATCAACCTCTTGAAACAACCCTGTTTTAAACAACTCCCGGATTGTTTCACTGGCTGAAGATGAGGTGAAGTTTCCATCTAGTTCAATTGGTAAAATTTCAAATACAGTTGTATCATTTACCCGTTTCAACCCTTGTATACGAATATCTTGAATTCTTTGCGAGGCTACAGATTCGTTTTCAACGACTTTGATAAAAACGATATTTTTTTCAAAAAAAACATCAACCTCTTGGAATAGCCCTGTTTTAAGCAACTGCTGGGTTGTTTCACTGGCTGAAGATGAGGTGAAGTCTTCATCGATGTTAATTGCTAAATTTTCAAATACTGTTGATTCTCTTACCTGTTTCAATCCTTGTACACGAATGTCTTGAATTTTCTGCGAGGCTACAGATTCATTTTCAACGACTTTGATAAAAACGATATTTTTTTCAAAAAACACATCAACCTCTTGAAACAGACCTGTTTCAAGCAACTGCTGGCTTGTTTCACTGGCTGAAGATGAGGTGAAATTTTCATCTAGTTCAATTGGTAAATTTTCAAAAACTGTTGAATCACTTACTTGTTTCAATCCTTGTACACGAATGTCTTGAATTTTCTGCGAGGATTTCGTTTGAGGAACTGTTGTTCCTGTTTGATCAGACTGACTATACGCAGAAACACTGACAAACACGCTACAGCATAAAACAGCATATAAAAATAATTTTCGAAAACTAGCCACGAGTACTCCCGTTTAAGACAACAATTTCTCTAGCTCGCTATTCGGCAAGCAACAAAACATTGAAGTCAAATTCTTATTAATTTACATCAAAGATAAACACTAATTTAATTTAGCAGTCGAAATATATCATTATAAAAAGCGAGTGACATCAAACCTGCTAACAAAACCAAGCCTATTTTTTGTCCAACAATCATTGATTGCTCTGATAATGGACTCCCTTTGATCGCCTCAATTGCGTAATACAATAAATGACCTCCATCTAACATCGGCACTGGTAATAAATTCATCACACCTAAACTGATACTTATTGCAGCCAAAATAGACAAATAATATACCCAACTGAGCTGCAATGCCTCACCCGCAATTGAGGCAATAGTAATTGGGCCACTGATATTATCATGCGAAGCTTCCCCAACGATCATTTTCGATAACACTCGAACAATCATAGCCGACATTTGCCATGTTTGGGCTAATGCGCGGTCCAAACTCTGAGAAAATGTATCATGATGCATAAATAATAAATCTTGAGAAACTGGCGTTACTTGTGGGGCAATGCCTATCTGTTTAATTAGTTGTCCTTCTCGCTCTATAACTTTAGGTCGCAATGAAACCCATTTAAAGCTCCCTTCTCTCTCAACACCTACATCCATTAAACCTTCATCCGCACCAGAAATATTCTTAACAACCTCTGCCCATGATGCAATCGGCTGGTCATTAACCTTCACAATTTTATCACCAGCCTGCAATCCAGCTTCCTTAGCAGGAAAACCATCAATCACTTCAGCAATCACAGGCAAAGCTTTGGGGCGAACACTTTGCAAACCAATCTCCCACGCTAGAAAATTCGGTTTATAGCTTTTTACGGTCAACTTTGAAAAATCTACATTGATATTTTGCTCAACTCCATCTCGCACAATTTTTAAACCCATACTATCTCGGCCTAAGGCACGATTAAATACATATAAATTATGCTCTCGGAAATAATTAAAATTCTTACCATCAACTGCTAATAATCGATCATTCTCGCGAACTCCTGCTTTATATAAAATCGAATTATTTGGAATTTCTCCAACAACAGGTTGAATTGCTTGAAACCCATATTGATTCAAGCCCATATAAATAAATATTGCAAAAATAAAATTAATAAGCGGTCCAGCAAACACAATGGCTACTCGCTTCCAAAGTGATTGATTATCAAATGCTCTATGAGCTTCAGCTTCAGTATATTCATCATCACCTTCACCAAGCATTTTCACGTAACCGCCTAAAGGAATAGCAGCTATGACATATTCAACCTGATCTTTGCCAGCAACTTTTTTCCATAAAGGCTTACCAAAACCCACGGAAAAGCGCAGCACTTTGACGCCAAGACGTCGTGCAACCCAATAATGCCCAAATTCATGTACTGTCACTAAAATCGCAATAGCGATAGTAAAACCGATGATGCTATAAATAAATGACATGGTAATTTCTTCTAAAGGATTAAATTTATCGACACAAAACTAATGCATCAATTCAACGGCTCGTATTCTGGCTTGACTATCAATAGCTAACACATCATCAATTGACTGAGGCTCACTTAAATCGGCACCATAAAGAACTTTATCAATCAGTGAGTAAATTTCTGTGAAGCCTATAGTTTTTTTAATAAAATGTTCAACGGCAACTTCATTTGCTGCGTTCATCACAATTGGCAACGCACCACCAGCCAACGCAACTTGTTTAGCCAACTGTAAGCAAGGTATTTCAGACCATTTAGGTTCTTGAAAATTTAAATTAGCAATATGAGTCAGATCTAACGATTCAGCTCCAGACTCTACACGTTCAGGAAATGCCAACGCATGCGCAATCGGAATACACATATCTGGGGACCCTAATTGCGCCAAATGACTGCCATCAATATATTCAACCATCGAATGAATGACACTTTGTGGGTGTATCATTATATCGATTTTTTCTGCCGATAAATCAAATAAATGAGTCGCCTCAATCAATTCCAAACCTTTGTTCATCATTGTGGCAGAGTCAACCGAAATCTTAGGTCCCATACTCCAATTAGGATGTGCTATAGCTTGCTCTGGAGTTACATCATGCAATTCTTGCCATCGCTTGTCTAAAAAAGGTCCTCCTGAAGCCGTTAAAATCAATCTACGAATATGTTTTTTTTCAACAATCGGATACGGTAAGCATTGAAAAATAGCATTATGTTCACTATCGATTGGCAATATTTGGGCAGCGTTTTTTTTTGCTTCAGCCATGAATAAATTACCCGCCATGACCAACGGCTCCTTATTAGCAATCATCACTTGCTTGCCTTGCTTTACAGACGCTAGAGATGGTTCCAAACCAACTCCACCAACAATAGCAACCATGACTGCATCAATTTCTTGATATTGAACCAACTCTACCAATGCTTGTTGCCCAGCTTGCACCGTGGTTTCGCTTCCTTTTGCCGTCAACTTTTCGGCTAATTTCTCAGCAGATTTTTCATCAGCCATTACTGCTATTTTTGGAGAAAACTGCAAACATTGCGCCAAAATCTTTTCAACATTGGTCGCCGCTGTAAGAGCAAATACCTCATACTTCTCTTGATGCTGCTGGATAACGGACAATGTGCTACAACCAACCGAACCAGTAGAACCAAGAATTGCAATTCTTTTTTTCATCGATTTATTTTATTCTAAAAATACAATAAAAACTCAAGCCCATTACAAGCCGGTCATATATGCATAAGTACCTAGCATAAAAGGCAATGCAGCAATTAGGCTATCGAATCGATCCAAAACACCACCATGTCCAGGAAGGACTTTACTACTATCCTTAATGCGAGCATGACGTTTCATCCAACTTTCAAACAAATCACCGCCCACAGAAACTATGGCAATAATGACTGACAAAACCACCAAAACAAAGCCTGAGACGATAAATACTTCATTAAATAGTGTTAGTAATATGAGCGCATAAATCATGACACAGATAATGCCACCGAATAAACCCTCGATAGTCTTACCTGGACTAATCAAAGGAGCTAATTTATGTTTACCAAAACGCTTGCCCGCAAAATATGCGCCTGTATCAGCCAACCATATAATCATCAAAAAACCTAAAACCCAAAAGGCACCATTTGCTTGTTCTCTAAGCCAAATCAATGACCACCATGTAAACGCTAACACCCAAGAACCAAACAATAACTTAGTTTGTGGCAAAATTACTTGATTCATTTTTTCAGGCATCAAAAAACAACACAGTATTGCTATCAGCCAAAGCAATATTGAAAATAAAACCACGCCAAATATATATCCAACACCAGCAAACATAGTCATTAGCCCTAACAAAATACATGTCGCTAAGACTATATACATAGTTTTATGTTGCACCTGAGCTAACCTAATCCATTCCCACCAAGCAATGGCAATAAAAACACTCACCACAATTCGCCACAACCAAACATTTTCTAAAAACAAAGCCACTAAAATAATAGGCAGTAATACCACGGCAGTAATAACACGCTGTTTTAACATGAGGACCTCAAATTATGCTGAGACTGTTCTTTGCTCAGTTGTTAATCCAAAACGTCTATTACGCTTGGAAAAATCCAACAAGGCTTTATCTAATTCTAATGGTGTAAAATCAGGCCACAACACATCCGTAAAATAATATTCCGCATAAGCACTTTGCCATAATAAAAAGTTGCTAATACGCTGTTCACCGCTGGTTCGAATCACTAAATCTGGATCAGGTGTTCCAGTTGTCGCCATTACAGAATCAAAACTTGATTCATTTATATCAGACGGTTTAATCTCTCCTTTTGCGACCTTGACAGCTAACTGTTGCGCGGCTTGAGTAATATCCCAACGGCCGCCGTAATTTACAGCCAAATTTAATGTTAGCCGCACTTCTTCTGGAGTAGCATTTTGTGCTCGCATAGCTAGCTTCTGAATAGTCACATTAAACTTGGAAATATCACCAATCAACCTAATTTCTACTCCATTTTTGCGCAAATCAGCAACATCATCTTTCAATGCTTTGGTGAAAATTTGCATTAGAGTCGAAACTTCAGACTTAGGTCGATTCCAGTTTTCACTGCTAAAGGCAAAAACAGTCAAATAACGAATATCTCTCTGTACGCAGGCTTTAATAATTTCTTGAACCGCCTTAAAACCTGCTTCATGACCATCTGTTCGCACTTTGCCTTGGGCTTTAGCCCAGCGGCCATTGCCATCCATGACAATTGCAATGTGTTTTGGTTTATTCACTTTAACAACCGTTAAGCAAAAATTTACACAGTCATAATTTCTTTTTCTTTTTCAGCAACAACTTCATCTACTTTAACAATATAAGTATCTGTTAGTTTTTGCACACGATCATGTGCTACTTTGTCATCATCTTCAGTAATGTCTTTTTCTTTTAAAAGTTCTTTAAAGTTTGTATTCGCATCACGGCGGATATTTCGAATTGCCACTTTACCACCCTCACCTTCAGCGCTGACCATTTTCGCCATCTCTTTACGACGATCTTCAGTCAATGGCGGCAATGGTATGCGGATAATTTCTCCCGCAGTAACTGGGTTCAAGCCAAGATCAGATTCCAAAATCGCTTTTTCAATTAATGGCACCATCTGCTTTTCCCAAGGCTGGATACCTAATGTTCTAGCATCTTGAACTGTGATATTTGACACCTGACTAATAGGTGTTTGTGTACCATAATAATCCACAGATAAATGCTGAACCAATGCTGGGCTTGCGCGACCAGTACGCACTTTTGCCAACACTGTTTTCAACGATTCAATAGATTTCTGCATGCGTTTTTCTGCATCTTGTAAAATATCATCAATCATTGGAATACCTTATTTTCTAACCTTCAAATCTAGTTTAAAGCGAACGTAATTTTCGTTCGGCTCAATTATTCAACTTCACTTTTCAATTATTCATTAACTAGCCACAATAGCTGTGCCAACATCTTCTCCACAAACCGCTTTGACCAATGCGCCCGTGTCTGAAATTGAAAGCACTTGTAGTTTTAAATTATTATCCCGGCACAAGGCAATCGCCGTTGCATCCATCACTCCTAAACGTTTTTGTAAAACCTCATCATAAGAGACGCTTTTATAACGCTTAGCCTCAGGGTTACTTTTTGGATCCGAGTCATAAACACCATCCACATTAGTTGCCTTGATCAATACATCAGCATTAATTTCAGCAGCACGAAGACTAGCAGCCGTATCAGTTGTGAAATACGGATTGCCTGTGCCAGCAGCAAAAATAACCACTCGATTCATATTCAAATGCTTCAATGCGCGTAAACGAACATAAGGCTCAGAAACAGGAGAAATAGGAATCGCTGATTGCACCCGCGCCTGGACACCCATTTGTTTTAAACCTTGTTGCAATGCCAAAGAGTTCATCACCGTAGCCAACATGCCAATATAATCAGCAGTGGCCCTTTCAAGGCCTGCTTCGGAAGCGCTGATACCACGAAAAAAATTACCACCACCGATCACAACAGCAACTTGGACACCTGTATCAGATAAAGCCTTCACTTCCGCACATACTGCATTCAAGATTGACGTATCTATACCAAAACCTTGCTCACCACTCAGTGCCTCACCACTAAGCTTTAATAATACACGTCGAACAACGGGGGCATTTGTCATGATATAACCTTCTATAAGATCAAGTGGTTTATTATTGTTTTACACATTTTGATTAAAATCTTACTTCCACCAAAATGAATGTGGTTATTCTAACGAAAAACGCCGCGAGAAACAGTCTGTTTTGCTCGCGGCGGATTAAAAAGAAAATAAAGTATTCTAGCCTTTTGCTTGCGCCATCACTTCTGCAACAAAATCATCTTCTTTCTTTTCAATACCATCACCAACTTCATAACGAACAAAGTTGCTGATTTCGGCATTTTTTGATTTCAAAAGTTTTTCAACCGTCAGATCGGGATCCTTAACAAAGGATTGACCAAGCAATGTGACTTCATTGACAAATTTGCGTAAACGTCCAACAACCATTTTCTCAATAATTTCAGCAGGCTTACCACTTTCAGCCGCTTGTGCAGAGAAAATTTCTTTTTCTTTCTCAATTTGATCAGCTGGAATTTGATCTTCGCTGATGCAAATTGGGCTAGACGCAGCAATATGCATTGCTAAATCACGACCTAACTCATCGTCACCACTCGTTTTAACTAATACGCCAATATTTTTACCATGCTGATATGAAGAAATCGTTTGGCCTTTTCCTGCAACCGTTTCAAAACGACGAATCTGAACATTTTCACCAATCTTTTGAACCAATGCAGAACGAGCTTCTTCAACAGAAGATTCAGCACCCGCCAAAGTTTCAGAAGATAACGCATCAACAGATTGTGAATCATTATCTAAAATAGTCTGCGCAACATTCTGAGCAAAAGCGACAAAGTTTTCATCTTTAGCAACAAAATCTGTCTCGCAATTCACTTCCAACAAAACGCCTTTTTCAGCAGAAACTAATGCCACAACTGTGCCTTCCGCAGCAATACGATCTGACTTCTTGTCAGCTGCTGCTGCACCACGCTTACGCAATTCTTCAATTGCTATGTCGATATTACCGTCAGTTTCAGTAAGAATTTTTTTGCACTCCATCATGCCAGCGCCAGTGCGCTCACGAAGCTCTTTAACTAATGCGGCTGTAATTGCCATGATAAACCTCTTATAGTTATACAGACCGGAGCGTTGCTTCCGGCCAAAGAATAGTTAAATAGAAGATTGAGAATTAAACTTTAGCTTGCGCTTGTTTAACCCACTCTTCACGATCAATTCGACCTTTAAAGCTCAACTTTTCATCAAATTTTTCGATGTCTGCAGCTGTCCACTCAGCAATCTGCTTGAAAGTTGTAACACCAGCCGCAATCAATTTCTTTTCAATTACTGGACCAATACCATTAATATCCGTTAATTTGTCAGCAGCATTTGCCTTTGGAGCAGGCTCGACTGCTTTTTGTTTTGGCTTTGGTTTTGCTGTTGGTGCCGGTGCCGGTTTAACTTCTTTTACAGCATCAGCTGCAATTGCCTCACCCTTAGCATCAACTTCAACAAAACCTTCATCATTTGCTTCAAAATTCGATACCGCATTTTGTGATGAACGACGCGCATCAATGATGGTGTCCGCTAAAACATCTACATATAGTTTAATAGAACGAATCGCATCATCGTTACCTGGAATAATGTAATCAACACCATCAGGCTTACAATTTGTATCAACAATTGCAACGACTGGAATACCCAATTTTCTTGCTTCGTTAATAGCAATATATTCTTGCTTAACATCAATCACAAACAACACATCTGGCAAACCACGCATGTTCTTAATGCCGCCCAAGCTGCGTTCAAGCTTGACGCGCTCACGCTCAAGTGACAATGCTTCTTTCTTAGAAAATCGAGCAGTTCCACCTTCAACCATCATTGAATCCAATTCTTTCAAACGCTTGATTGAATTTTTAACCGTTTTGAAGTTAGTCAACATACCGCCCAACCAACGATGATTGACATATGGACATTCTGCTTTTTGTGCTGCTTCAGCAACTAGCTTGCTTGCCGCACGCTTGGTACCAACCATCATTACTTGGCCACCATTACCAACAATGCCACCGATGAAGTTCATCGCGTCATTAAACATTGGCAAACTTGATTCCAAATTAATGATATGAATTTTATTGCGCTCACCAAAGATGTACGGAGCCATTTTTGGGCTCCAAAAACGTGTTTGATGGCCGAAGTGTACGCCTGCTTCTAGCATTTGGCGCATAGTCACATTAGACATAATATTTTCCTGTATTGTAATTAGGGTTAACACAAAACCACCAACCGCTTATCAACTGCAAGAACCACAACACATAATAAAGTCGTGTTCCCAAGCACCCAAGATGAAGCATGTCACATGGTGATCGAATTTCGAGGGCGCTTTATAACATAAAACCTGATTTATGCAAAGCTTTCTTCGTTGTATTTCCTTTGGTGAAGTTTTCCTTCAAAAATATCCACAAGCGCCTATGGATTTGCCTACAAGCTAATTGCTGTGGAATCTTTATCAGTGATAATTGCTTCTTTAATCAATTTTTCAAGCTGCTCTAAGCCAGACGAGTTTTCATAAGTCAAAATAAAAGTTAATATCTTTTCTTTGACATAAATAGAATAATAATCTTGAAAAAGTGCAGTACCTGCCACATGGATATCAGCTGGAAAAATATTATATTCGACACTGCCTAAGCTCTTAAAATAAGTCTTCCTATTAAAAGAGTAAGGTATCTTTTCTTTTTTTAGAGCACGCCGCATTCCAAAATTAAATGCCTTCATCAATTCTTTATTGCTTGATTGTTTCAATGAAGACGTTTTTTTCAAATCAGAAACGACTAAAGTTAAATTTAAACTCGATAACTTCTCGCCACCCGACTCCGTCATATGAAGTAAAGCAATACTTCTTCCTGAAACCTTGCCATTCAATGTAACTGGCTCAGTACCCGGAGCTACAGATAAATTGCTACTATTCTCCAGCTTTAAAGACCATTTTTCGGGCAAAGTCATTTTTAATCCTAGAAAAGGATAATAAAAGTCTCTACCATCCAACAAAGCTTGCTGTTGATGCAAACTCGCCAATTGCGCTGATAAAACAGAGTTCTTCGATTTATCATTCTCAGATAAATCAGCTGTTGATACACAGCCACTCAAAATCAACACAAAAAATAGTAAAAGCTTCTTAACGCTTAAAATAGCTTTCATCATTAGCTCCTATAATGAACATGCTAGTGCAACTTCAATACTTTGCACTCAACATCTTGTTTTATAAACTCATTCCCATCATACACTTTATATAGTCACAACAAACTCTATAAAAGCAATTCAAATACTCACGTCACATTCCTAATTAGAACAACTTTAACTATCTAAAGGCAAATAACCTTGCAAATCATCATATGCTTTTAATTCATAATGTTGCTTTTCACCTAAAGCTCCTCGATTAAAACTTGGCGCTTTAGCTGCATCAACCTCGTAACTCATGCCATTAAAATGACTTCTAAAGCGGGCATCAACATTCTTAGGGTTACGAGTAAGAAATGAAAAATCTGCTTTCTTTTGAACACTTAATTCAGTCGAAAAACGAGCAAACCCTTGGTAGGCAAACTGCTGCTCAACATAACGATCACTACACTGCAAAACACTAGCAAATAAAGCATGTAAGAATTCATTCTCTACAGCCCTACATACAAAAGATATGCTTTGATTCAACAACTCAGGAAAAGCCTCATCAGACTTTTCGTCAACATCACACAAAACCAACTTCAATTGAAAAAGTGCCTCACCGTTAGCCAAGGTCGACATATTAAATAACTCAGGCTTGTAACTTGCCACACGAAATTTCGTTAGCAAACTTGCTACATCAGCTGAATTCATCAACAATTGTTCATCAACATACATATCTGTTCTATGCTGCGCCATCAATGGCAAGTCCAAATGTGAATTAAATGGTGTTGCACGTAGCATCTTGCCCTGTTGATTCTTCTTACTCAACCAAAAAATGTGCTCTCGTAATTCATGCTCGCGCACCTTCTTAACTGCTAAAAATGCTGTTTGAATCACCTCGGAAGTCGGTGTTGTTGGCTCAAGTAACCAACGACGTCCATAAACAATTTTGGCCGATTTTTCAGATTCAACTGAACCAGCAGGATAATTTTCACGACCAATAGCACCTACCTGCAAAAACACCACACTGTCAATTTGACCCGCAAATAACAAATAATCATCTGGCAAACTTATTTCGGCTAAAATTTTCTCAACACTTGCCAAATCTCGTTGCACCTCAATAAATTGCTGAGGAACAGCACTAGAACCATCAGCTAATTCAATTTTTGGAGCAAATGGCAGAGCGCGTTCACCAAAACAATTAAAATGCTCTTCTTCTACAGTTTTAAAAGCTATTACATTCATCTGAAAATCTATTCAACATAAAATCAAATTAATCAAAAACAAAGAATATGCACACAGCATTGATTCAATGTGAAAGCCGAGTATTTTTTACTAAAAAATTCTACGACTCGGCCATTTACTAAATAATTACCAAATCACAGTTCCGACAAACTCAGTAAATTATCCCACAGCAAAAAACAAATTCAGTTTAGACTATGACCATTATAGCGACTAATTAATTGCATTATTAACAAGCAAAAAATTAAAAATAGCCTTACGTATTTGATTGACACTAAAATTGTGAAATTAAAATTCTATAAAACCTCGCATATTTCATTAGTCTTATTAGGCTTAACACTTAGTATCGTCGTCGTTATGACTGTTAGCTTCTTTGTTCGCGCAAACATAACCAATGAGCTTCATATAAAATCTACCAACATACTGAGTATTCAAGCACTCAATGCACAAACTTATACCGAGAAATTTGGCGTGGCTGCTGCCATGTTATCGCGTAGAAATGACATCACCAACTTTGTTCAACAACCAATTGCTGTTCGTGACGCCCTGATTCCTTCCATATCTCGCGTTCTTGATCACACGAATGCACTAGCCGGAAGCAATAATATTTGGCTAGTTGATAATCTCGGCAATGTATTAATTACATCTAACACTAGCAAGCAAATTATCGAACAAAACATCGAAGATCAAGACTATTTCAAAACAGCGTTACAAGGGCGACTCGGCAGGGCAAATCTTATTCAATCTATTGATAAACGCTTCTACATATTTGCGGCTCCCATATATACAAATAATGGCGTGGTCGGAGCAACGATTATTCTTGTCCCTATTGAGCGCATTGAACAATCATGGGCACTGATTCAAGAGCCAATTATTATTACTAACAAAGCTGACCAAATTTTACTTTCCAACATAGATAAGTGGCAATTACGCAACATCAAAAGCACCGATTCAAATGATTTTGAAGATGAAAGCTTCATTAATTCAAGTGTGCTTAAAAAAAATTATATTATCACTGAACAATACATTCCTTTATTAGATTGGAAACTAGCAATCCTTCAACCGAAATCCATATTAAACAAGCGAGCTAGGTCGTCAAATGCTCTAACCGTTCTAGGAGTCCTATTAATGTGGATATTGTGTTGGTTTAGTTGGCAACGCTACCAACGCATAGACAGCGAGCGTAAACAACAAGTGGCCTTCTCAAATTTGCTTGAAGAAAAAGTGGTCCGCCGCACTGAAGATTTATCCAATGCCAACAAACAATTAGAAAAAGAAGTCGACGAAAGAAAACAGACTGAGCTCGAACTACGTATAACTCAAAAAGAACTCATCCAATCAGCAAAAATGGCATCAATAGGACAAATGTCGACTGTTTTAGCTCATGAATATAACCAACCAATTTCTGCTATTCAGTTTTATGCTGTGAATGCGAAAACCATGCTTGAGCAATCTCAACAAACAAATGCCAAAAAAAATATGGAACGCATAGCTGAATTAACAACAAGAATGGCCAGCCTCACAACAAGCTTACGAAACTTTGCTCACAAACCCGGATCAAAACTAAAAAAAGTAAAGATGTCAGCTGTCATAGATCTACTCCAAACGCTCATGCAACCACGCTTAAAATCAGAAAACGTTAACCTTATTATTAACCCGCCCGAAGAAGACTTAAACGTCATGGCTGGAGATACTCGGTTAGCCCAAATTATCAGTAATCTAATTGCTAATAGTATTGACGCTATTAAAAATCAAGAAGATAAAGAAATCACACTCGAATGGCACCCAAAAAATGAAAATAAAGTAGAAATACTTATTAAAGATAACGGCCCAGGCTTACCAAAAAATGAAAGAGATAATCTTTATGATGCGTTCTACACCACCAAAGGCAACCAAGAAGGGCTTGGACTAGGTTTGTTCATTGTTTACAACTTAATCAATGAACTTGGCGGCAAGCTAATTATTATAGATGAAGAAGATTATGGTGCTGTTTTTTGCATTATCCTAGAACGCCATGATTAAATAGAAATCATGATTGAGCGAACAAAAATATCAGGACAAATGAAAATAATTTTAATCGACGACGATGATGACTTTCGTCATGCTCTTGAGCAAAGTTTAAAATTAGCAAACTATGAATTAACCGCTTTTTCAGGAGCAGAACAAGCAATTGCAAACATTTCCAAGCATCAAAATCTCGTAGTAATCACCGACATTCGCATGCCTGCAATGGATGGCATGACTTGTTTGAACCATATTCTCGCTATTGACCCTACCATTCCCGTGATCTTAATGACAGGTCATGGCAACATTTCTGGTGCTGTTGAAGCAATGCGAGCTGGCGCTTATGACTTTATTGAAAAACCGTTTGCTATTGAACGCCTAACGTCAATCATTGATAACGCTTTCACTAAAAGACAACTGGTATTAGAGAACCGTTCGCTCAAAATTGAACTCACAGATAAAAACACATTAAAAAGCAATATCATCGGCAACTCTACGCTTATGCAGAAAGTTCGCACCCAAGTAAAAACTATTGCAAGCGCACCTGTTGATGTACTCCTCATTGGAGAAACAGGCTCAGGCAAAGAAGTGATTTCAAGAGCTTTACATGATGAAGGAGACAGATCTGGAAATCCATTTGTCGCTATTAACTGTGGGGCAATTCCGGCCGAAATGATGGAATCAGAATTGTTTGGCCACGAAGCGGGAGCTTTCACAAATGCCAATAAAAAACGTATCGGAAAATTAGAATATGCGAATGGTGGGACCGTCTTTCTGGATGAGATTGAATCCATGCCCATGGATTTACAAATTAAGTTATTACGCGTCATTGAAACACGCTCTCTTGAACCATTAGGATCAAATAAAAGCGTCGCGATAGATGTCCGTTTTATCGCAGCAACAAAGATTGATCTTGCCAAAGCTAGTGCAAACAAAAAATTCCGCTTGGATTTATATTACCGGCTCAATGTTGTCACAATCGAGATACCACCACTCAAAGACCGCAAAGAAGATATACCCGAACTATATCAGCATTTTATTCATGAATTTGAAACACGCTATGATAAAAAGTTTCCTCAAATTTCAAATGAACAACTAACGAGCTTCAATCAATATGACTGGCCAGGTAATGTCCGAGAGTTACGTAATATGATTGACCGAATTGGCTTAGGCATGTGGTCTGGACTTGATCAAACACAGTCACCAGAAAACATCTCACTAATGGCTATAGATTCAACGCAATTATTACAAGATCGCTTAGGAAAATATGAAGCCGAGATCATTAAAAGTGAATTACAGAAAAACAATGGCAACATGAAAAAAACCTATGAATCTTTAGGAATTTCTCGTAAAAGTCTTTATGACAAAATTCAAAAACATGGAATTGAAAAAACCAATAAAACGCAGTGAATGGGTAGAATTTTACCCAAACATTTGAATAACGGGTGAATATTCACTCAATCATTCGGCAAAAGGATTAGCCATATAAAAATATAAATAATAAAAATCATGCACTTAATGCTAAGTCAAAACATGGCACACGCATTGCATAGTTAAAAGCAAACAACGCGACTTCAAAGCGTCGTTACTTAAAATAATTTAAAAACAATTACCCCTGAGGAAAAAATCATGAAAAAAATTATTGCTTCAGCACTTTTACTAAGCACAGCTATTGCTGCTCCTGCATATGCAAATTGTGAACCTGGCGAAGAAGTCATCAAATTCAGCTTCGTAACATCCGCAAAAGGTCACCCTAAAGGTGAAGCGGCCACGGCGATTGCCAATCGCATTAACTCGGAGATGAATGGCAAGGCGTGTATGCAACTATTCCCAAGTTCACAATTGTTCGATGACAATAAAGTGATGGAAGCATTACTTTTAGGTGATGTACAAATTGCGGCTCCTTCTTTATCTAAATTTGAAGCGTTTACTAAAAAGTATCGTGTGTTTGATTTGCCTTTCTTATTCAATAATATGGATCAAGTAAATGGTTTCACAAACGGTCCTACTGGCCAAAAACTTCTTTCAGCAATGGAAGGAAAAGGTTATACAGGTCTTTCCTACATCTACAACGGCCTAAAGCATTTCTCAGCTAACAAGCCTCTTGTTGCACCAACTGATGCAAACGGCTTGAAATTCCGTGTTCAAACTTCAGATGTCGCTGTTGCAATGGTTGAAGCTATTGGTGGCAATGCTCAAAAGCTTGCCTTTAAAGAAGTCTATGGTGCGTTGCAAACAGGTGTTGTTGATGGTCAAGAAAACACTTGGTCAAATATCTTCACTAAGAAATTCTTCGAAGTACAAGATGGCGTGACTGAAACTAACCATCAATTGCTAACTTACTTAGCGGTCACTTCAACTTCATGGCTAAATAGCTTGAAGCCTGATGTACGCGACCAATTTGTAAAAATATTCAAAGAAGAAACGGTTAGCGCAAATGCACGTGCTGCGCAAATCAACGCTGATAACAAAAAGAAAATTGTTGAAGCTGGTGGTGTAGTTAGAACACTTTCTCCATCGGAGCGCCAAGCATGGGTTGATATCATGAAGCCTGTTTGGAAAAAATTTGAAGCCGATATCGGTACAGATGTTATCGCAGCAGCAGTAGCTGGCAAATAAAGCGGCAGCCTTTGATCAATATGCCGAGCTAAATTTAAGCTCGGCATATTTCAAAACACTCAAAATTTTTAACCTTCTTTGAAACCTTCACT
>CAZWHW010000025.1:0-24534 GCA_964633815.1 uncultured Gammaproteobacteria bacterium | reverse complement strand
TGGAGCAGTCTGGCAGCTCGTCGGGCTCATAACCCGAAGGTCGTAGGTTCAAATCCTACCCCCGCTACCAATTGTTCTGAGATAAAAATTCTTTGAACATTATTGGCAGCCTCGCTTTGAGCGGGGTTTTTTTGTGTCTGTATATAAGATCATAATTTGAAGTTGCTGAATGTGGTTGATATAAAAGATTAAATTTTTAATTGAGATTGATAATGGCTTTAACGATGACAGCTATACATAACATGCTAGCTCCAGGTGCAAAAGCGCTAGGATATGAGCTTGTGGCTGTAGAATTGGGCGGTGGAGACACTTCAGTTCTTTGTTGTTATATCGATTCGAAAGATGGTATAGGTGTTGATGATTGTGCTAAAGCAAGTCGTCAGTTTAGTGCTATTTTAGATGTCGAAGATCCTATTTCGAATAAATATAATCTCGAAGTGTCTTCTCCAGGTCTTGATAGGCCTTTGGTGACGTTAGATCATTTTGAAAACTCAATTGATAAAAAAATTAAAATTAAATTATCAATGCCAATTGAAGGGCGTAAACGTTTCACAGGTATTATTGTTGCAGTCAATCGCGATCAAATTAAACCAAGTGTTACGCTAGATGTTGATGGTCAAGAATTTGAATTAGTGGTAGCTGATATGGATAGAGCACGTTTAGTGCCAGACTATAGTGTGCTACCTTCAATAGATTAAACCTATTTTAGTAAAAACTGAATATTTAAACGGAAAGAGGCTTTAAATGGCGAACGAAATTTTATTAATGGCCGATGTATTATCCAGCGAAAAAGGCGTGGAAAAACAGGTGATTTTTGAAGCAATTGAGGCGGCACTAGCAACTGCAACTCGAAAGCGTCATCGCGAAGATATCGAAGCACGTGTACATATTTTTCAAGATACTGGTGATTATGAATCGTTTCGCCGTTGGGAAGTTATTGCGGAAGACGAAGAAATTGAGTTTCCTACCAAGCAACTCACCTTTGCTGCAGCGCAGATTATGGAGCCTGAAATTCAAGTCGGTGATTATATTGAAGAAGAGTTAGAGCCAATCGAATTTGGTCGAATTGCAGCACAAGCAGCGAAACAAGTAATCTTGCAAAAAGTGCGTGAGGCTGAGCGCAACCGTGTCGCGAATGAGTTTGAACCAAAATTAGATAATTTGATTTCAGGTGTCGTTAAGCGAGTTGAACGTGGTGATGTGATTGTTGATGTTAGCGGTGTTGAAGCAATTTTACCGCGTTCGAAAATGATCCCACGCGAAGGTTTGCGTCAAGGTGATCGTATTCGCGCTATTTTGATTGATGTGCGTGTAGCTAATCGTGGTCCGCAGCTGGTGTTAGATCGTGTCACTTCCGATATGGTGTTGAAGCTTTTTCGTTTAGAAGTGCCTGAAGCAGGCGAAGGTATTATTGAAATATTAAGTGCAGCACGTGATCCAGGTTTGCGTGCAAAAATCTCAGTGCGTTCGCATGATAATAAAATTGATCCAGTTGGCGCATGTGTTGGTATTCGTGGTTCACGCGTGCAAAGCGTATCTAATGAAATTGGTGGTGAACGGGTTGATATTATCAAATGGGCAGACGATCCTGCACAATTTGTTATCAATGCTTTAGCTCCAGCTGAAGTTGAATCCATCATGTTGGATGAGGATAAAGGCACGATGGATGTGGTGGTTGATGAGGAAAATCTATCTCAAGCAATTGGTCGTGGAGGTCAAAATGTCCGTTTGGCTTCGGAATTGACTGGTTGGGATATCAATATCATGAGTCATGAACAAGCGAATGAAAAGCTTGAAGAAGAAAGCGTTGAAGTTCGTAAAGAGTTTATAGAGAAATTAGATATTGGTGACGATGTTGCTAGTATTCTTGTTCAGGAAGGTTTTACACAACTTGAAGAAGTTGCTTATGTTCCTAAAGAAGAGCTATTAGCTGTTGAAGAATTTGATGAAGCATTAGTAGAAGAACTCCGTAGCCGTGCAGAAGATGCCTTAGTGACATTGGCAATTTTGCGAGAAGAGCAATTGAAAGATGCTCAACCAGCACAAGACTTGCTTGATATGGAAGGCATGGATGAAGCAACTGCAAAATTCTTGGCATTAAACGAAATTAAGACAATGGAAGATCTAGCAGAATGTGCTATTGATGAAATTATTGACATTGATGGTATTGATACTGCGCGTGCGGAAACATTGATTATGACGGCTCGCAAACCTTGGTTTGAAAACGCTGAAGGCGAATAACTAACAAGGCACTTTTGAGAAATAATACGAGCGACTGAATTTTACGAGGCAATATGTCAATAATCACAATCAAAAAATTTGCAGAACAAATCAATCTAGATCCTGAACGTTTAGTTAAGCAGCTTGAGCAAGCAGGTGTTAAAGGTAAAGCAGTTGATGATGTACTCGATGACGCTGAGAAACGCAAGTTGTTGGAGTTTTTGCGTGGAGGACATGCAGCGGCAACTGATGAAGAAAAGCCTACACTAACAACCAGCCCTCGTTCAAAGATTACGGTTAATCGTAAAACTACATCTGAGATTCAACAAACATCACGAACAGGTACCACACGAACTGTTCAAGTTGAAGTAAAGAAAAAACGTACTTTTGTTAAAAAAGAAGTGCTGTTAGAGCAAGAAAAGCAACGTTTGCAAGAAGAGCAAACTGAAAATTTGCAAAAACAACAAGCCGAAGAAATAGCAGCTGCTGCTCATCAAGCGGAACAAGAGCGTCTTGCTGCTGAAGAAGCGGAAAAACAAGCAGCTGAACAAGAAGCTAAAGCGGCTGAAGAAGCACGTTTGGCAGAAGAAGCAGCTGAAAAAGCGCGATTAGAAGCTGAATCTCAAGAAGAAGGTCGCCGTAAAGCTGCGGCAGAAATAGCTGCAAAAGAAGCTGAAGAAGCGGCAAAACAGGCTGAAAAAGAAGCTGAAGAAGCGGCAAAAATTGCTGCAGCTGCGGAAAAAGCTACAGTAGTTGCCACTGAAAAGGCTGAAGCAGCTGAAGAAGAGCAAGAAAATTTAGTTATCAGACGTCGTGCGCCTGTAAAGGAAGGCGAAAGAAGAATTCCTCGAGCTATTGTTCAAGACGCGCCTAAAATTTCAGCTGATCGTTTACGTTCTGGTAGAGATAAACCAAAACCTAAACCAGCAGAAGATAAAACCTCGACCAATGATCGCCGCAACAAAAAAGGCCGTAAAGGGCGTGGTGGTGACCGTGAAGAATTGCATGTTACTAAAGAGCGCAAATTGCGCTCTAGAGCAGGTAAAATCAAATCCTCATCAAGTGAGCAACATGTATTTGAAAAGCCAGTAGCACCAGTTGTTCGTGAAATTGAAATTCCTGAAAACATTAGCGTCGCTGATCTTGCTCAAGCGATGGCAGTTAAATCTAATGAAGTGATTAAGTTGCTATTTAATATGGGAACTATGGTAACAATTAATCAGACTTTAGATACTGATACTGCAACACTAATCGTTGAGGAAATGGGCCATAAGGCGATTGCTTCAAAACAAGCCGATCCTGAAGCATTTATTGCTGAACAAGAAGTTGAAGTTGATGAAACCGATTTCGAGCCTCGCAGTAGCGTTGTTACTGTGATGGGGCACGTAGACCATGGTAAAACATCTTTGCTTGATTATATTCGACAAGCAAAAATTGCCGATGGCGAAGCAGGTGGTATTACTCAACATATCGGTGCTTATAAAGTTAAAACGTCAATGGGTGATGTGACTTTCTTAGATACACCCGGTCACGAAGCATTTAGTGCGATGCGTGCCCGTGGTGCGCAGGCGACTGATTTAGTTATCTTGGTTGTGGCCGCTGATGATGGTGTGAAGCCACAAACGATTGAAGCTATTCGTCATTCGAAAAATGCGAATGTGCCTATGGTGGTGGCTATCAACAAGGTGGATAAAGAACAAGCCGATATTGACCGTGTTAAACAAGAATTAGCTAGCGAAGAAGTGATTCCAGAAGATTGGGGTGGTGATGTTCAAATGATTCCAGTTTCAGCACACACAGGTGAAGGTGTTGAAACATTGCTTGAGGCGTTGGCATTGCAAGCTGAGATTCTTGAATTGAAAGCGCGCCCTTCAGGTTCAGCATCAGGTGTTGTTGTAGAAGCTCGATTAGATAAAGGCCGTGGTCCAGTTGCAACTGTATTGGTCCAACAAGGAATTTTGAATGCAGGTGATATTGTCTTGGTTGGTCAGGAAACGGGCAAGGTCCGAGTGATGCTAGACAGTGCCAGTAACACTATCAAGGCAGCGGGTCCATCGACACCAGTTGAAATACAAGGTTTAAGTGGAGTTCCTGCGGCAGGCGATGAGATGTTAGTTGTGGGCGATGAGCGAAAAGCCCGTGAAGCGGCTGAATTTCGCCAGTCACAAGAGCGTGAAGCACGTTTGAAACGTCAGCAGGCAGCCAAGCTTGAAAATATGTTTCAGAACATGCAAGAAGGTGATGTTAAAACTGTGAATGTTCTGATCAAAGCTGATGTGCAAGGTTCAATTGAAGCACTGCAAGAGTCGTTGATAAAACTCTCTACTGATGAAGTGAAAGTCAGTGTGGTGCACGGCATGGTCGGCGGCATTAATGAGTCGGATATTAATTTAGCCATGGCGTCTTCAGGTTTTGTGGTCGGCTTTAATGTGCGCGCTGATGCAGCAGCGAGAAGATTATCTGAATCTGAAAATATTGAAATTCGTTATTACAAGGTCATCTATGATGTTATTGATGACCTTAGAGCTGCGATGGAAGGCTTGTTAGCGCCTGAAATTAAAGAAAATGTCTTGGGCTATGTTGAAGTTCGTGATGTTTTTCGTGTGGCAAAACTTGGTGCAGTTGCTGGTTGTTATGTAACTGAAGGTATTGTTCGTCGTAATGCGATGGTGCGTGTTCTTAGAGAAGGTGTGGTGATCTTTGAAGGTAATATCGACTCTTTAAAGCGCTTTAAAGATGATGCGACAGAAGTTAAAGCAAATATGGAATGCGGTATTGGCGTTAAAAACTACAACGATATTAAGTCAGGAGATCAGTTAGAAATCTTTGAAACCGTTGAAGTGAAAGCAACGCTTTAAAGTATGCCAAACGCTAGAGAATTTCCTCGCAGTGATCGTGTTGCCCAAGCCGTTAGTCGCGGCTTGGCGACCTTGATTCAATTCGAAGTTAAAGACGAACGAGTCAAACGTTTATCCGTTGTAGAGGTGAATGTCACCCGTGATTTGCGTCATGCCACTATTTTTATGTTTGGTTCGCAAACAAGTACTGATGAAGAAATTGATATCTCAATGCGTTCATTAAATAAAGCCAAGACTTTTTTAAAGAGACGCTTGGCGCAAACAATGGATATGCGTCGTTGTCCTGATATACATTTTAAATATGATCACTCAATTGTTAAGGGCCAAGAACTCAGCGCATTGATTGATTCTGTTGTGGACTCTGATTTGTCTGAAGAAGAATAAATTCTTCAACTCCTTATGGTTAAACATCGCGGGGATGACATTTGTGGAGTGTTATTGTTAGATAAACCCAGTGGACGTTCGTCCAACTTCTATTTGCAACGCATTAAGTATTTATTTAACGCCAAGAAAGCAGGGCATACAGGCAGTTTAGATCCTTTAGCCACTGGCTTGCTTCCTATTTGTTTTGGTAAAGCAACGTGTTTGTCTGAATATTTTTTACATTCCGATAAATCCTATGAAGCCACTATTCAGTTAGGTGTGATTACTGACTCACATGACTGTGATGGTGAAGTTGTTGAGCGGCGAGAAGTCAAAGTAACCGATCAACAATTGCAAGCTGCTCTAGAGCAATTTGTAGGTGAAATTGAACAAGTCCCGCCAATGGTTAGCGCTCTCAAACATCAAGGTCAGCCACTGTATAAATTGGCTTTAAAAGGCCAAGAGATTGAACGCAAAGCACGAAAAATGACAGTTTTTTCCTTAACAGGTGAATTGTTAAAGAATGATCAAGTTTGCCTACAGGTGCATTGCTCCAGCGGTTTTTATGTACGCCAATTAGCAGCTGATTTAGGTGAACAACTTGGTTGTGGTGCGCATATCACGAAATTGAGACGCACAACAAGTAAATATTTACAGATCGCTGATGCAGTTAGTTTTGATCAAATTGAGGCCGAGATAACTAGTTTTTCTGACAATAGTGATGCTAGAACTGCATTTATTGTAGAAAAATTGTTGCCAGCTGATGCTTTATTGCAATCTTTGCCAGCGTTGAATGTTGATCAGGTGAATGCAGAACACGTGTCGCATGGCCGAGCAATTGATCTGTCAGTATTAAATACTGACAAAGCAGAGCAAAAAACACCGATTGAATTGATAGATGGGCAACATTTTCGCTTATATCAATCTGTTGACGGCCAAGATTCAGTGCACTTTTTAGGAATTGCTGAACGCAAAGGAGATCATCAAGTTAAAGTGAGGCGTTTATTTAATCAGTTTGTTTAAATCTGAATTTTGATTTGTAGTAATTCAAATTGAGCTTAATCTGCTCAAGGCTTTTTCTAATAAAGATCGTTCGCAAGCGAAATTTATTCGATTAAAATTTGCATCACCAAATTCTTTGCCGCGCGAAGGAACGATTTGATGATCTATAAAATGTTGGTAGGGTAATTTCAACCAATACAAATGAGTTGCTTCTGGCAGATAGTGTTGTTCAAGTTTTTGTTGTTCTCCCCACGCATGGATTAAATCTCGATTACCTTGCAAGTATTCAAGCACTTCTAAACGCCATGGATTGCCATGCTTAAAAGCGGCTTGAGTCGCGGCCGCTCCTAAAATGCTGGGTCCACCGACGCGCTGCTCTGCGGCTTGCTTGAATTGTGTTCTTAGTTGTTCATTGGGAATGATGGCAAAAGCAGTGTTCAAACCAGCAATATTAAATGTTTTGCTGGCAGCCATCAGGGTGATGCTGTTTTCGGGACTAATTTTTGCCATTGGAATGTGAGGTTTTAAGTCAAAACTTAAATCACAGTGGATTTCATCAGAACAAATCAATACATCATATTCTTTGCAGAGTGTTGTGATTTGATTAAGTTCTTTTTCTGAAAATGTATAACCTAGCGGATTGGCAGGGTTGGCAAAAGAAAAAATACTGGTTTTACTTGTTTGAAATTGTTGTTCAAGTGCAGAAAAGTCCATGCGCCATTTTTGTTGTTTTTGGCAAAATAATGAAGGAATCAGTTCAAATGGTTTGTTTAAATGCTGCGCTGAATCTAGCAATGGAGGATAATTTGGGGATTGAATGAGTATTTTATGGTCTGGAGGAGTAAACAATTCTTTGACTAAGCTAAATGCCGGCACAATTCCGGGTAGCCAGACAATCCAATCTTGATCTATTGACCAATGATAGCGCTGTTCACACCAATCAATGATAGACATCGTTGCTGAAGAGGGAATGTAGGCATAACCGAAGGTTTCATTTTGTAATATGGTTTGCATCTCATCACGAATATGTGAGCAAATCACAAAATCCATATCAGCAATCCACAGTGGGGTGAACTTTGGATCGAATCGTGTCCATTTTTTTGAATGTTGTTCGCGGCGCTTTTTTGCAAATTCGACCATGCTTAGATGCGTATTGTTTTGTTTTACGGAAGTATTGATTACAGAATAACGGATATTTAGTTTTGCGGGTAGAAACCTGCATGAAATATAGTTGTTTCGCATTAAAAGTGCTTGTGTCTAGCAGGTTTCACGGCTAGAATTCGCCATTCTTGAAATTTGACTCAAGAGATTTGAAGATTCTGCCCTTCAGGGATTTTCAAGATTAGATAAATGAAGAGGTTAAACGAGGTTTAAAATGGCTTTAACAGCACAAGATAAAGCGGCAGTTGTTGCTGAATACGCCCTTGAAAAAGGCGATACTGGTTCTCCAGAAGTTCAAATTGCACTATTGACTGCGCGTATCAAAGATTTGGCGCCGCATTTCAAAGAGCACATCCACGATCATCATTCACGCCAAGGTTTGCTACGTTTGGTTAATAATCGTCGTAAATTGCTTGATTATCTTAAGAATAAAGATATTGAGCGTTATCGTGAACTTATTAAGCGCTTAGGTTTGCGTAAATAAGAGTTATTTGTAAAAGAGAGCTTAGGCTCTCTTTTGCTTTTTTAAGGCTTTATGTATTTTGGAAAGTGATTTTAGAGTATCCAAAGCCTGTTCTTTTGTGAAGTTTGAAAATCGCTTCACTTTTTTATAAGTTATAGAAAATACGGTGGACAAGGGTCTGCTTGTAAATGTTTAGAGGAAAATAATTATGTCAAAGGTAACAAAAACCTTTCAGTATGGTGATAGAGAATTCACCTTAGAAACGGGCGAAATCGCTCGTCAGGCAGATGCCTGCGTTATCGCTAGTTGTGGCGATACTCAAGTAATGGTTAGCGCGGTAAGTAAGATTACTGGCGAGCCAAAAGATTTTATGCCGCTGACAATTGACGTTGAAGAACGTACTTATGCTGCGGGCCGAATTCCTGGCGGTTTCTTTCGTCGTGAAGGTCGCCCGAGTGAGAAGTCAATTCTACTTTGTCGCTTGATTGACCGCCCATTACGTCCAATGTTCCCGAAAGGCTTTGGTTATGATGTGCAAGTTGTGATCACGATTGTTTCAATTGATCCTGATGTGGATGTTGAAATTGTAGCAATGATTGGCGCAGCGGCAGCGATGTCAACTTCAGGCATTCCTTTTAATGGCCCTGTTGCAGCTGCGAAAGTGGGTTATATCGATGGTGAATATGTATTAAACCCATTGTTGTCTGAGATGGAAAATTCTGAATTAGACTTAGTGGTCGCTGGCACGCGTGATGCTGTGTTGATGGTTGAGTCAGAAGCAAATATTTTGCCTGAAGAGGTCATGCTTGGTGCGGTTATTTTTGGTCAAGAAGCGTCGACAAAAGCAATTGATGCGATTGAAGACTTTGCGAAACAAGTTGGCAAGCCTATGCAAGAATGGACACCACCTGAGGAAACTCCAGAACTTGATGCAAAAATTGCTGGCTTAGTAGAAGCTGAATTAGTTGATGCTTTTCAAACACCAGAAAAGATGGAACGGCAGGATAAAATTTCTGCGGCTCATACAAAATTATTCGAAGAACTTCATGATGAAGATGGCGAAGTGACTGCGGATCAAATCAATGTAGCTTTCAAAAACTTAGAAAAGAAAATTGTGCGAAGTCGCATTCTTTCTGGCGAGAAGCGAATTGATGGACGTGATACGACAACTGTGCGCCAAATTGATGTACGCACTAAGGTATGGCCACGTGCACATGGTTCAGCATTGTTTACTCGTGGTGAAACTCAAGCAGTTGTGACAACTACGTTGGGCACAGAGCGAGATGCACAAATCATTGATGCGCTTGAAGGTGAGATGAAAGATCGCTTCATGTTGCATTATAATTTCCCACCTTATTGTGTAGGTGAAGTGGGTCGTGTAGGTTCGCCAAAACGTCGAGAAATTGGTCATGGCCGTTTGGCTCGCCGCGGTGTCGCTGCAGTGCTTCCAACAGCGGAAGAATTTCCTTATGTAATTCGTGTTGTGTCTGAAATCACCGAATCAAATGGTTCAAGTTCAATGGCTTCAGTTTGTGGAACATCATTGTCATTAATGGATTCAGGTGTGCCAATTAAAGCGCCAGTGTCTGGTGTGGCAATGGGTTTGATCAAAGATGGAGATAGTTTTGCTGTTTTAACCGATATTTTGGGTGATGAAGATCACTTAGGTGATATGGACTTTAAAGTGGCTGGTACTCCAGAAGGTGTAACTGCACTGCAAATGGATATCAAAATTGATGGCATTACTGAAGAGATTATGAAACAAGCATTGTCGCAAGCTAAAGATGCTCGTATTTATATTTTGGATGAAATGGCAAAAGTCATTGCAGCGCCAAAAGAAGAAATGTCTGATCATGCGCCGCGTATCATGACTATCAAGATTCATCCGGATAAAATTCGTGACGTGATTGGTAAAGGCGGTGCTGTGATTCGTGCTCTGACTGAAGAGACAGGCGCAACCATTGATATTCAAGATGATGGAACAGTGAATATTGCTGCTGTTGAAGGCACAGCTGGTGAAGAAGCAAAACGCCGTATTGAGTTGATCACTGCTGAAGTTGAAGAGGGTATGATTTATGAAGGTAAAGTCGTCAAATTGATGGATTTTGGTGCATTTGTGAATGTCTTACCTGGTAAGGATGGCTTAGTTCATATTTCACAAATCGCTGAAGAACGTGTCAATGAAGTAAGTGACTTTTTATCAGAAGGACAAGAAGTTCGAGTTAAAGTGCTAGAAGTTGACCGTCAAGGCAAGATTCGTCTTAGCATGAAGGAAGTTGAACAAACTTCGTAAATTTGAAAATTTTTCAAGTAAAAACCCGTTATCGATAGATAGCGGGTTTTTTTATGCCTATGGAATAGCCTGATCTTTTTTAGGGCATAAATCTATAAAATGCACAATAATGGTGCAGAAATGATATTTTTGTTTAAATTATTAATAGTAACTTTTTTAAGTTA
The DNA here is from genome assembly GCA_964633815.1 of uncultured Gammaproteobacteria bacterium. Classification (GTDB taxonomy): domain Bacteria; phylum Pseudomonadota; class Gammaproteobacteria; order Arenicellales; family Arenicellaceae; genus CALKZN01. The sequence goes on along the minus strand of CAZWHW010000025.1, from coordinate 14,010 downwards.
AATATTGATTTTTAAAGATATTGTAATGAAAATTTTTTAATCCGTAATAGTTGGCACATACTTTGCTAATAAATTTTCGAAATAAATGCATAAATAATCCTTCAACTTACTTTAGAGAGTGTTTAGTAATGAATATGTTAAAAAAATCGTTAATCGCTACTGCATTGTTAGCATCAGTTCCTGTTAGCCAGTCAGCATTTGCTGATAATAATACAATTTCTGCAAATGTTGCGTTGACATCAAACTATATTTTCCGTGGTGTTACTCAGAATAATGAAGATCCTGCGTTACAAGGTGGCTTTGATTATGAACACGATAGTGGTTTTTACGTAGGTGTTTGGGGTTCAAACGTCGATTTCGGTGGTGACTCAACAACAGAACTAGATTTGTATGGTGGTTGGGGTTTTGACGTTGGCAGTGATGTAAGTCTTGATTTTGGTTTTCTCGCATTTACTTTCTTCGGTGGTGATGATGCAAGTGATGATAATGTAGAAGAAGCTTTTGCTGGCATTAGCTTGTATGGTTTTGATTTGTATTATTATGTAGGTTTTGATGAATGGCCTGATACAGCTGAACTTAGTTATGGTTTTGATATTTCATCGAAGGTTGCCGTAAGCTTAACTATTGGTGATACGGATGCTTCTGGCGGTACATACGGGTCTGCTGGTATTTCTGGACCATTGTTTGGCGGTATAGACTGGGATGTAACTATAGCGGATGCAGAGATTAATGATGACGTACAAGTTGCATTCACTATTTCTAAATCATTTTAAACAATAACTAATTCAAAAAATAAATTAGGGTGTGACCCTTTTGGAGACATATATGAAATTGATAACTGCAATTGTAAAGCCTTTTAAGATCGATGATGTTCGTGACGCATTGGCTGCTATTGGAATCCAAGGTATGACAGTGACTGAAGTTAAAGGTTTTGGTCGCCAGAAGGGACATACTGAGCTTTATCGAGGAGCTGAATACAACGTCGATTTTATGCCTAAAATTAAAATCGAGGTGGCTGTGAGTGCTGATATGGTTGATCAAGTGATTGAGTCGATATCAGAAGCAGCAAATAACGGGAAAATTGGTGACGGAAAAATTTTCGTGGCTAGTTTGGAAGAGGTTGTTCGTATTCGTACGGGCGAAAAGGGCGTGGAAGCGCTTTAATTTTATTATTCATAGGTATTAATTAGATGGAAAATAACATTTTTGAATTACAGTATGCGATAGATACATTCTATTTCTTAATCTGTGGTGCGTTAGTTATGTGGATGGCAGCTGGGTTTGCAATGCTTGAAGCAGGCTTGGTACGTGCTAAAAACACAACTGAAATCTTAACAAAGAACGTTGCATTATTTGCAATCGCAAGCACGATGTATATGGTTTGTGGTTATCACTTCATGTACGACGGTGGATTCTTCTTGTCTGGAGTTGAAACAACAGGTGGCATTGATGTTGCAGCTGCACTAGCCGCTTCTGCAGAAAACGGTTTTGATGGTGATTCAGTTTATTCTGGTGCTTCTGACTTTTTCTTTCAGGTAGTATTTGTTGCAACAGCAATGTCAATTGTTTCTGGTGCAGTTGCTGAGCGTATGAAGCTATGGGCTTTCTTAGCTTTCGCTGTAGTAATGACTGGTTTTATATATCCAATTGAAGGTGGTTGGACTTGGGGTGGCAAAGATGTGCCATTAATCGGCGCGCTTGATTATAGCGATTATGCTGGTTCTGGTATCGTTCACTTAGCTGGTGCTATTGCTGCACTAACAGGTGTACTTTTGCTAGGCGCTCGTAAAGGTAAATATGGTCCTGATGGCAAACCTCGTGCAATGCCAGGTGCAAACCTACCATTGGCTACGTTAGGCACATTCATCCTATGGATGGGTTGGTTTGGTTTCAACGGTGGTTCTACTTTGAAGCTTGGTGGTATCGCTGTGGCAAACGAAGTTGCGAATGTATTTATGAATACTAATGCAGCCGCTTCAGGTGGTTTGATTGCTGCACTTATCGTTGCCCGTATCCTATTTGGTAAAGCTGACTTAACTATGGCATTGAATGGCGCATTAGCAGGTCTAGTTGCTATTACTGCTGATCCAGCGTCTCAATCAGCATTGATGTCAACTATCATTGGAGCAATCGGTGGTGTGTTAGTTGTTTTCTCAATTTTAACATTAGAGAAAATGAGAATTGATGATCCAGTTGGTGCGATTTCTGTACACGGTACGGTAGGTATCTTCGGTGTTCTAGCTGTTGCTATTTTTGGTGATGCCAGTTTCGGTGGACAAATCGTTGGTCTTCTAACAATTATTGTTTGGGTTGGTGTAACTAGTCTTATCGCATGGTTCATTATCAAAATGATCATAGGTCTTCGTGTGACTGAGCAAGAAGAAGATGACGGTGTTGATATCGCTGAATGTGGTATGGAAGCTTATCCTGAATTTACTAAGTAAATTTTAGTTTAAGATTCTTTCTTAAGCTTGAGCGGCTCTTCGGAGCCGCTTTTTTTTGCCTAATTGAATATCCAACTGTTCAATTGTTTTATTAAACAGAGTATCCTTAATAAATGAACGAACCAAAAGAATTATTGGATAAAGTGCTGTCTTCATTGCAAGGAGCATTGCCAGACAATCTAGCAGAAGATATCAAAGCGAATGTGTCGGCAGTTGTAGCAAAAGCAGTTAAAGAGTTAGATTTGGTTAGTCGTGAGGAACTAGATACTCAAATGAAAGTGTTAGCTAAAACACGCCAACAACTCACTATATTAGAAGAGAAAATTACGGATTTAGAGAAAAAAGTCTAAGGACAGAAGTGTTGTTTGTCATAGATTAGTAATCTTGGTTGTTAGAAGTGCTCTGATGTATTCTTGCCTTTCAATTTATATTATAAAACTATATATTTAGTTAAAGAAAAGATATTTTAATCGCATATTGTTGAATGATTATTTCAAGAAAATGAAGGAGTCATTGAAACGAATAATAATAAAAATTAATAAATCAATAATCAGGAATCCAGAGGAAAAACTATTAACTTCATATGCTGTTAACAGATAGACATAATCATATTCTTGAAATTTTAGAAAATAAAGGACAAGTGACGGTTGATGAGCTTGTGGAAGTTTTTAAAGTCACTCCTCAAACTATCCGAAGTAATTTAAATGATCTCGGTAAAGCCAATAAGTTAATTAGAGTACATGGCGGAGCCATGTCTAATAATAAAAGAGAAAATGTAGAATATGAATCGAGACGCAAAATTTCATCATCTCAAAAAGTATCTATTGGTCAAGCAGCTGCAAATATTATTCCTCACAAAACTTCTCTTTTTATTAATATAGGTACAACAACTGAAGCCTTTAGCGATGCAATCTTTAATCATAAAGGTTTACTCGTTATTACTAACAATATTAATGTGGCTAATTCGTTAAGATTGTCTAAAGATATAGAAGTAATTATTGCTGGAGGCGTAGTTAGGTCTTCTGATGGAGGAATTGTTGGAGATGCGACAGTTGAATTTATAGAAAACTTCAAAGTTGATTATGCAATTATTGGATCTTCTGCAATTGATCCAATAGATGGCTCATTACTGGATTATGATTTTCAGGAAGTAAAAGTAGCTCAAGCGATAATTGAAAAAGCTAGACATGTGATTTTAGTAGCTGATTCAACAAAGTTTGACCGATCTGCACCAATACGGATTGGTCATATTTCTCAAGTAGATACCTTTATTACTGATGTGATTTTGGATGATGAGCTAAGACAATTTTGCAAAGAATCTAATGTAACTATTATTGAGACTGACAATAACATGTAGCTTTCGTTTTATTTTCATTTGACATTCGTATTATCTTCTATTATTTTTCATTTATAGATTGCTAAGTTCGATTAGTAACATAATAATTATGAATAGAAAAGGTTTACGATTTGTCAGAAGTACATGACATTTTTATAGTTGGGGGTGGAATAAATGGTTGCGGAATTGCACGTGATGCGACTGGGAGAGGATATTCTGTTTACCTAGCTGAGATGAATGATTTAGCAAGTGGAACGTCTTCTTGGTCATCAAAATTAATTCATGGCGGCTTACGTTATTTGGAATATTATGAGTTTCGTCTAGTCAGAGAGGCTCTAGGAGAGCGCGAAGTTCTATTAAAAATGGCTCCGCATATCATTTGGCCAATGCGTTTTATTTTGCCTCATCACAAGGATTTACGGCCAGCTTGGTTATTACGTTTAGGGTTGTTTTTATATGATCATATGGGCAAAAGGAAGCTCCTACCAGGAACCAAAGTCGTCAATCTGGCAAAAGGTAAGTTTTCTGATTCTTTAAAGTCAAATTTTTCAAAAGGGTTTGAGTATTCTGATTGCTGGGTAAATGATACTCGGTTAGTTATTTTGAATGCTCAAGATGCTCATGAACGTGGAGCTACTATAAAGACACGAACCAAAGTGATTTATGCGAAATGCATATCTGGCTTATGGCATATTAAAACAAAAGATGTTCGTACTGGAATGGTAAGCCAGCATAAAGCAAAGTTATTGATAAATGCTGCTGGGCCTTGGGTTGATAAAGTATTAGACGAATCTATGAAAAGTACAAATTCAAAAAATGTACGCCTAGTTCAAGGAAGCCATATTGTTGTTCCAAAGTTACATAACCACGATAGGGCATATATTTTTCAAAATGCCGATGATCGAATAATTTTTGCCTTGCCCTATGAAAAAGATTACACCTTAATAGGCACAACTGATGAGGATTATGACGGTGATCCAGCAAATGTCAGCATTACTCCTAAAGAATCTGAATATTTATGTTCCGCTGCGAGTGAATATTTTGAGAAGCCAATTATGCAAAAAGATATTGTTTGGTCTTATTCGGGAGTACGCCCACTTTATGATGATGGAGCTTCTGCAGCCCAAGAAGCAACACGTGATTATGTATTGAGAGAAGATAGCGAAAATAATGATGCTCCATTGATTAATATATTTGGTGGGAAAATAACTACCTATCGAAAATTAGCTGAATCGATGATGGAAAAGGTTGAAAACCTTATTGGTAAAAAAGACCCAGCATGGACAGAGCATTCATCCTTACCAGGTGGCGACTTTGGCGTTACTGAATATGATTCATTAGTGAGTAAATTTAAAAATGAGTTTGATTTTTTAGACACTGATTTAGCTGAGCGATATGTTCGTTCTTATGGAACAAAGGCTTGGCAGATTCTTAACGGAGTTGCTACTCGTGATGATTTAGGAGAAGATTTTGGATGCTCATTATTCGAATGTGAAATTCGTTATTTAATGAATTTTGAATGGGCTGAGTGTGCTGATGATATAGTTTGGAGACGGTCTAAGATTGGTATACGTCTTGATAAAGACAAAGTTACTGTATTAAATGATTGGATGGCAAGTGTCGTTTGTTCAATCGAGAATAAAAAAAATGTTAGGAGTGGGAATTGTTAGAATTACAAAATGTGTGTAAAAAAGTAGGTAATATTTTTCACATAAAAGATGTGTCATTAAAGCTTGATAAGGGCTCTTTGAATGTTTTGCTGGGTCCAACGTTGTCTGGGAAAACAACGTTAATGAGGTTGATGGCGGGACTTGATAAACCTACTTCGGGTGAAATCTTGATGAACGGTCAAAGTGTTTTAAAGACACCTGTTCAAAAGAGAAATGTTGCGATGGTTTATCAGCAATTCATTAATTACCCAGGTTTTTCTGTTTATGAAAATATTGCTTCTCCAATGCGTGTTGCAGGAGTTGATGATAAAACTATCGATATCAAAGTTCGAGCAGCTGCGGATTTAATGAAAATAACTCCATATTTAGATCGAGGTGTACTTAATCTTTCTGGAGGTCAGCAACAAAGAACAGCACTAGCAAGAGCGTTAGTAAAAGAAGCTGAATTGGTTTTATTAGATGAGCCTTTAGCGAATTTAGATTATAAGTTACGAGAGGAGCTAAGAATCGAGTTGCCTCGTATCTTTGAAGAAACAGGTGCAATTTTTGTATATGCGACCACTGAGCCTCAAGAAGCATTATTGTTAGGCGGTGATACCGCTACTTTACATGAGGGACGTGTAACACAGTTTGAAAAAACGATTGATATTTATAATAAGCCAACCACATTAATTGCTGCGCAAACATTTTCTGATCCTCCAATGAATGTGATAAACGCAACTAAAAAAGATAATAATTTTATCTTTTCTCAAGGAAGCATCGCTTGTTCAGATGACTTAATTAACCTTTCAGATGAGCAATATAGTATTGGGGTTCGTCCTCATCATTTGAAATTAAAGAAGCCTAATAATGAATCTATTAAAGTTGATGGAAATGTGACTAATACCGAAGTTGCAGGTTCTGAGACGTATATTCACTTTGCAAAAGACGATCTAAAATTAGTTTTATTAACTCATGGAGTTCATATAGTTGATATAGGTGAAGAAGTTTCAGTTTACTTAGATGCTTCAAATTTCTTTATCTTTGACAAAGATGAGAATCTTGTTTCATCCCCAAAAATAGGAGCGCAATAATGGCTCAAATAATACTTGATAAACTAGCTCATTCATATTTATCTAATCCGGAAAATATAGATGATTTCGCATTGAAGGAATTAGATTATGTATGGGATGATGGTGGAGCATATGCATTGCTTGGGCCATCTGGATGCGGAAAAACGACTTTATTAAACATTATTTCAGGACTATTAGTTCCATCAAAAGGGAAGATATTGTTCGATGGGAAAGATGTTACTAACTTTCAACCTGAACAAAGAAATATTGCTCAAGTTTTTCAATTTCCTGTTATCTATGACACGATGACATTAAAAGAGAATTTAGAGTTTCCCCTTAAAAATCGTAATCTTCCTCAGAATGAAATTTCGAAACGTGTAGATGAAATGATCGAGCTTCTTGAACTAGGAGATAAAGCTCATAAGAAAGCTCGTGGTCTTACGGCAGATGAGAAGCAGAAAATATCTTTAGGAAGAGGATTAGTTCGAAACGATGTTAACGCTATTTTATTTGATGAGCCTTTAACTGTTATTGATCCACATATGAAGTGGCAGCTTAGAACAAAGCTAAAGGAACTTCATCGACAATTCTCTAACACAATGATTTATGTCACTCACGATCAAACAGAAGCATTGACTTTTGCAGATAAAGTTGTGGTTATGTATGAAGGTGAAGTCGTGCAAATTGGCACTCCTCAAGAGTTATTTGATAACCCAAAGCATACCTTTGTAGGGTATTTTATTGGTTCACCTGGTATGAATTTTTTCCCAGTTTCTGTTTTAGGGAATAAGGCATTTCTTAATGAGCATCAGATCAAACTAAAGGATGAGTATCCTAATCTCGATGGTATTGTTCAGTTAGGTATTCGACCAGAGTTTATCTCATTTTCTAAGAGTAAATCTGCTATGCCTGTTGAAATCAAAAAAATTGAAGATATTGGTCGATTTAAAATACTTCATTCTAGAATTTCCGATCAAGACTTAAATATTATTTTAAATGAAGGTGAATCTATTCCAAGTGAACCAAAGATAATCTTTGATCCAGAAAGAGTTAATATTTATCAAAACGATCACTTAGTCCTTTCTAATAAAAACCAAAAGGTAGCTAAAAATGGATAATAAAATTTTTAACAATAAAGCTTGGCTGCTAGTCATTCCTGTTTTTTTACTGGTAGCACTGTCTGCGATTATACCAATAATGACTGTTGTAAATTACTCAGTCCAAGATACTTTTGGTGGCAATAAGTTTTTCTGGGCTGGTACTGAATGGTTTACAGATGTTTTAAGGTCTGAACGTTTTCACGACGCACTTGGTCGGAATTTATTATTTTCATTTGTCATCCTTTGCATTGAGATCCCATTAGGAATAATGATAGCTTTATCAATGCCAAAAAAAGGGATTTGGGTTCCAGTTTGTTTGATTCTAATGGCGTTACCTTTACTTATTCCTTGGAATGTAGTGGGAACAATTTGGCAAATATTTGGAAGATCAGATATTGGGTTGCTTGGATATACTCTTTCCGCTATCGGAGTAGATTATAACTATACTAGTAATGTATTTGATGCGTGGGTAACAATCATCATCATGGATGTATGGCATTGGACTAGCTTAGTTGTTTTGCTTTGTTATGCGGGTTTAGTATCAATCCCAGAAGCATATTATCAAGCGGCAAGAATAGATGGCGCATCTAAATGGTCGGTATTTAGATATATTCAGTTGCCGAAAATGCGAGGCGTATTAATCATTGCTTTCTTATTGAGATTTATGGATTCCTTTATGATCTATACCGAACCTTTTGTACTCACTGGTGGTGGTCCAGGTAATTCAACGACATTTTTATCTATCGATCTTGTTAAGCAGGCAATTGGCCAGTTCGATTTAGGTCCTGCTGCAGCAATGTCACTTGTTTACCAGTTGATAGTGCTTCTTGTTTGCTATGTCTTTTTTACAGTTATGAATAATACTGGCATAGATAAGCCAGAACAGGAGGGTTAGTAATGTCTGAAATTAATAAGTCCTCTTCACTTCTTTCACAAAATAATGAAGGTTTTGAGCTTAATAAGATAAAGAAACCTCGTAATTTTAAATGGATGGGCATTTCATTTTATATTTTCTTTTTAATGCTTCCAATTTATTGGCTCATTAATATGAGCTTCAAAACAAACCAAGAAATATTATCTAAATTTACTTTAATTCCTGAGAATCCGACATTAGCAAATTACGCTGTTATTTTTGGTGATGCATCATGGTATAGCGGCTATATAAACTCGATGATTTATGTAGTTTTAAATACTGTGATTTCAATATCAGTGGCATTGCCAGCAGCTTATGCGTTTTCAAGATATCGATTTTTAGGTGACAAGCATTTGTTCTTTTGGCTGTTATCTAATCGAATGGCTCCAGCAGCAGTATTTGTGCTGCCATTTTTTCAACTTTATTCTTCTTTTGGGTTAATAGATACGCACATTGCTGTAGCGCTAGCTCATTGCCTTTTCAATGTTCCATTAGCAGTATGGATTTTAGAAGGGTTTATGTCTGGAGTGCCAAAGGAGATTGATGAGACCGCATATATTGATGGTTATTCTTTTCCTAAGTTTTTTATAAAGATTTTTACTCCATTGATTGCTTCAGGAATTGGTGTGGCTGCATTCTTTTGCTTTATGTTTTCTTGGGTTGAGTTATTAATTGCAAGAACGCTTACAACTGTTGATGCAAAACCTATTGCGTCAATCATGACTAGAACAGTCGGTGCTGACGGCGTTGACTGGGGTGTTTTAGCAGCTGCTGGAGTGCTGACGATCATTCCAGGAGCATTAGTTATTTATTTTGTACGAAACTACATTGCCAAAGGCTTTGCCTTGGGCCGTGTTTAAGAAACTTTTAGGAGTATAAATATGTCTTTTTCTTGGATGGCTTGGACAGTACCTACAGCTTTGATCTGGCTGGGTATTGTTTGTTGTTTAGTAGGAATGTGTATATGGGAATATCTATCTCCTGGAGGTAATCCAAGGGTAGGTATCCTTCGTTTTGAAACTACAAGAGGTGATCGTTTGTTTATTTCGCTTCTAGGTAGTGCATTTATTCATCTCGCTTGGCTTGGATTAATTGGTCCAGGTCTATGGTGGGCTTTAGGACTTTCATTTGTTTATGCAGTAGGTGTATTTAAAACAGTATGAAGTCAGGTTGGGTAATTATAAAAAAAATAGCCCTTTAAATTAACGCATAACACCTGAGGAGGCTTTAATATGCGAAAACATTTATATATAAAATCAACAGCAATCGCTGGTCTGATGATGGGAGCAGGCACTGCACAAGCTGATATAGCTGAAGCAGAAAAGTTCCTGGCAGACGAAATTGGGGGAGTTTCAGTATTAAGCGCTGATGCTCAAAAAGAAGAAATGAAGTGGTTCATTGATGCAGCAAAACCTTTCAAAGGAATGAAAATTAAAGTTGTATCTGAAACGATTGGTACCCATGAATATGAGTCAAAAGTATTGGCTCCTGCTTTTACGGCTATCACAGGAATTGAGGTGATTCATGACCTAATTGGTGAAGGTGATGTAGTTGAAAAATTACAAACTCAAATGCAATCAGGTGAGAACATTTATGATGGATATGTAAATGATTCAGATTTAATTGGAACTCACTGGAGATATCAGCAAGTTCGTAATTTGACAGATTGGATGGCGGGAGAAGGAAAAGACGTCACAAACCCTGGTCTTGATGTCGATGATTTTATTGGAACATCATTCACTACCGCACCAGATGGCAAGCTATACCAATTGCCAGACCAACAATTTGCCAACCTATATTGGTTTAGGTATGACTGGTTCAATGACGAACAAAACAAAACTGATTTTAAAGCTAAATACGGTTATGACTTAGGTGTTCCTGTCAATTGGTCAGCGTATGAGGATATTGCTGAATTCTTTACTGGAAGAAATTTATCTCGTCTTGGTGTAAATGGCAAAGTGTATGGCAACATGGATTATGGTAAGAAAGATCCATCGTTAGGTTGGCGTTATACTGATGCTTGGATGTCAATGGCAGGCATGGGGGACGTTGGTGAGCCTAATGGATTGCCAGTCGATGAGTGGGGTATTCGTGTAAATGGAAATTCACAGCCTACAGGTTCTTGTGTCGCGCGTGGTGGAGCAACAAACTCTCCTGCGGCAGTTTACGCGGTTACAAAAGCGATAGAGTGGTTGAAGAAATATTCTCCACCTGAAGCTGCTGGTATGACATTTGGTGAAGCTGGTCCTATTCCAGCCCAAGGTAATGTAGCTCAACAGATGTTCTGGTATACAGCATTTACTGCAGCAACAGTTAAGCCTGATTTGCCTGTAATGAATGCTGATGGAACTCCAAAATGGCGTATGGCTCCTTCACCTCATGGTGCATATTGGAAAGAAGGTACTAAAATTGGTTATCAAGATGCCGGTTCATGGACTCTTATGAAATCAACGCCAGTTGATCGTGCTAAAGCTGCTTGGTTGTATGCTCAGTTTGTGACTTCAAAAACGGTTGATTTGAAAAAATCAGATGTTGGTTTAACGTTTATTCGTGAATCTACAGTTAATTCTGATCACTTCACAAAACGTGCAGGTAAGCTAGGTGGTTTAATTGAGTTCTATCGTTCTCCAGCACGAGTTCAATGGTCTCCAACTGGAACTAATGTTCCTGACTATCCTAAATTAGCTCAACTTTGGTGGCAGAATATCGGTGATGCGATGTCTGGTGCTAAAACTGCACAAGCTGCATTAGATGGTCTTTGTGAAGCTCAAGAGAAAGTTCTTGCTCGAATTGAAAGAGCAGGTATTCAGGGTGATCTTGGCCCTAAGCTTAACGATGAAAAATCAGCTGATTTTTGGTTAAATCAAGCAGGTGCACCGAAAGCTAAATTAGCAAATGAAAAACCAGCAGGTGTGACAGTTTCATATGATGAGCTTGTCAAAAGCTGGACACAATAAAGAGTATTTATTTAGTGTATAAATTTTAATAAAAAAACTTAACACTTAGAGAGGCAATCCGTATTACCTCAATATAAGCAATACATATGGGTTGTATTTTGGATCTGAGGTACTCCAACTCAGATCCAAAAGTGCTTTCTAAAGTGGCTTTAGAAGCGGTTTGTTATCAAACAAAAGTTTACTTGAAGCAATGGAAAGTTGGTTTGAAAGTAAAACCAGAAGAAAGTATCTTAAGAATTGATGGTGGTATGGTGGCTAGTGATTGGATGATTCAAAATCTTGCAGATATATTAAATTCTCCAATTGATAGATCGACTATACTTGAAACTACAGCACTGGGTGCTGCGTGGTTAGCTGAATCAAAAAGTGGAATCTGGCCTGATATGGATTCATTCTTAAATTCTTGTTAATTTCAAGATCAATTTAAACTTCAAATGGATAAATTTGAAGTATTGTTACGATGCGATAAATGGGAAAAATACGGCACTCAGTACTATTTTCCATACTAAAGGTTTGCAGCAAATAGAGGTATAAAGCTAAAGTATGATTGAAAATTGTTTTGATGAAAAATTGTTGTCAGAAAAAACAGTCGTCATTACTGGCGCTGGTCGTGGAATTGGGCTCGAAATTACTAAATTAATTGTTGCATGTGGAGCGAAAGTTATTGCTCATAGTGGCAGAGAGGGTACTGCAAAGTATTTATCAAACTTATCTGATTCGGTATTTGAAGCTGATTTCACAGATACTAATTCTGTAGATGAGTTTATTGAATTTGTTAAGAATGAATCGTCCGTTATCGATGTCTTAATCAATAATGCTGGAACAATGTTTGGCAGATTCCCTGCTGACGAAATCACTAATGAGCAATATCAAAAACTTGTTAGTCTTAATCAAACTTCAGTTGTTCAAATTACGAGTGCATTAATCCCACAATTAAAATTATCAAAAAATGGCGCAATTATTAATACTGTCTCCATTTCAGCATTAACGGGTGGTAGTCCCGGATCTTCTATATACAGCTCAACAAAAGCTTTTGTTAGTACCTATACTAAAGCCTTAGCCAGAGAGTTGGCACCAAATAGTATTAGAGCAAATGCTATTTCACCAGGTACCATTTCAACTGATTTTCATAATAGGTATTCAACTGACGAGAAGTTAGAAAATACAAGACTGTCCATTCCTTTAAAGCGGTTAGGAAAACCTGAAGACTGCTCGCCAGCTTACGTTTTTCTTTCTTCCGAGAAGCTTTCAGGATATATAACTGGACAGGTTTTGGAAGTTAATGGAGGACAATTGATTTTTTAGATACTGCCTAAGAGCAAGGCATCAAAATACAGTAACTGGTTTATGGGTAAATGAATTAAGAGTTTATAAATGAAAATAAATTGAAATGTATTCAAAAGGACAACTTAATTAATATGGAGAATTATTATGCTTGTTTTATCAAGGAAGAAGGGTGAATCAATTATTTTGCTATTGCCTAATGGCGAGGATGTTGAAGTCATTATGTTATTGTATAAAGGCAAAGAAACTGTAGTGGCTAAGTAATCTTGACCGTTGATTTAGAGGAATTATAGAATAACTCACTATATTAGAAGAGAAAATCACAGATTTAGAGAAAAAAGTCTGAGGAAAACAGAATTAATAAATAGCTTGCAAAGGAGTTGCAAATGAATAATCAAATATTAAATAATCTAGCAGTTGTTGCTTCAAGAACACAATTTGGTATGGATGCAGTTAAAGTTGATGTTGAAGTACATCTTGCAAATGGTTTGCCAGCATTTAATGTGGTGGGCATGCCTGAGACGGCGGTTAAAGAGAGCAAGGATAGGGTTCGCAGCGCGATTACTAGTTCCAGGTTTGAATTTCCCTCGCGCAGAATCACCGTGAATTTAGCCCCAGCAGATGTTCCAAAAGTTGGCGGTCGGTTTGATTTGCCGATTGCTTTAGGAATATTGATTGCTTCAGGTCAAATTCAAGTTCCTGATTTAAATAATTATGAAATTATTGGTGAGTTAGGACTGACGGGTGAAATTAAAGCTGTCACAGCTTGCTTGCCAACCGCTGTCGCATGTCACAAGGCGAAAAAGCAATTAGTTTTACCATCAATTTCAAGCCAAGAAGCTGCATTTGTGGATGGTTTATCTATTGTTGCAGTTAAAAGTCTCTTAGAAGCTGCGGCACATATGTCAGGTCAGTCACAATTGGACTTTACTGATAATAAGAATAAGCCTAAATCACAAATTGATGCTTTATGTTTTAGTGAAGTTAAAGGACAATTTCAAGCCAAACGAGCGCTTGAAATTGCAGCATGTGGTGGTCATCATTTATTAATGTCTGGGCCTCCTGGCTGTGGGAAAACTATGTTGGCACAGCGATTTAATAGTATCTTGCCTGAGCTTAATCATGACCAAGCGCTACAAACCGCGTCAATCTATTCCGTGTCATCTTTGGGCTTTGAGGCTGCGAATTGGGGGTGTCGACCACAACGCAGTCCACACCATTCCGCCAGTGCAGTTGCGTTGATAGGTGGTGGTT
>CAZWHW010000024.1:13673-24852 GCA_964633815.1 uncultured Gammaproteobacteria bacterium | reverse complement strand
GACTTTAATATCTAAAACCTCATCTGTTTTGCAGATGGGGTTTTTTATTGGTTATTATTTACTATTGAATCCGTTAAACTACCATCCATATGAATATTTTTAATAAAAAAGCCAATTTATTTATTTGGTTGCTAATTTTTTTCAATGCATTCTTTATTGGTTGTTATTTCTCAGGCATTACTTTTTTACAGCAGTTAATCGCACCAACAATTGATAAGGCAAACTTTAATTTTCAACAGATGCGTGAATTTGGGCTATTGGAGATGGCTCAAAATGCGTTGTTGTTGGGTATTTGCTATGTTCTTTTTCGGGAGGTTATACAACGGCAAAACTACTTAGAAAAAGTGTTTTATGCAATTGGTGGTTCGATCTTTGTGTTTCTGTTTCTGGAAGAATTGGATTATGGACTACATGTTTACAAATACTTTACAGGTGAACTGGGAGATGTGCAGTATTTTAGTTGGCATAATCAATGGGAAGATGGGGTTGAAAATGCGACTATTATGAAAAGAGCTGCCGATCTCATTGTAGGAGTTTGGTTTGTGATAATTCCTTTGTTGTTATCAATCCCTATATTGAGAAGTTTGAAAGAGCGGATTGCAATCATTCCTAGTCGTTGGTTTATTATTGGCTTAATCATAGCGGTGGTTTGCTCAAAAATTGCACATAACTTAGATGATAATAGCTTTGGAGTTATTAATGGTGTGCAAGGCAATTTATATAAAACGATTGCAGAGTTTCGAGAGACTAGTTTGTACTACCTTTTTCTTCTCTATGCACTACAGCTAGCGAGTATTAAAAATCCTTTGCGGGTTATTAGCGAAATAAGATTGAAGCTATGATGTAGTTATGTATATTTAATGATAAAAATGAAAAAGCCGTATCAAAAGATACGACTTTTTTTGTATTGCATTGCTTATTTTTAGCCTTAGAAGTAGTAATTAACTCCAACTGTAAATGCTTGCAGGTCAAGATCAGCTTCTTGAGTTGTTGTGGTTAAGCCACCAGGATCATCACCTAAACGTGTGAAATTAACATCAGATACATCTGTGAATGAATATTCAGCAAACAACGACCAATTACTGTTTAATTTCTAGTCAGCCCCCCAAACGTAATTCTAGAGCGAATGCATTTTTACAAATTATTTGATTAAAATTAGTAGCTTAATATGTAGCATTTCTTTCATTAAGTGTTTTGTTTTTGTTGGCGAAAGTGTTGTTATTTTTTGATTAGTATTGCGCCAATCTCCAAATGATCTGTGTAAGGAAATTGGTCAAATGCAGCAAAACCCTTAATGACATAGCCCTCAAGAGACTGAATATTGTTAATAAATGTCTTTGGGTTACAAGAGATATAAATAATTTGATCGAATTTTTTGATTAACTCGATGGTTGTATTGTCTAAGCCCGCTCTTGGAGGATCAACGAAGACAGTAGAAAAATCATAGCTATCCAGATCAATATTTTTAAGGCGGCGAAATTCTCGAACTTTATTCAGCGCTTGGACTGTCTCTTCACTAGATAAGCGCATGATTTGCACATTCTTAATTGAATTGTTTTCTATATTTAATAGAGCAGAACGAACAGAGGTTTTTGAGACTTCGGTTGCTAGCACCTTGCGGAAATGTCTGGACAAAGGTAAAGAAAAATTTCCATTACCACAATATAACTCAAGCAAATCCTTGTCAGTATTAGGATTTATTTTAAGAGCTTGGTCACAAGCCCATTGCAGCATATATTGACAAACTGCTGCATTAGGTTGGGTGAAACTGTTCTCTGTTTGCTGATACGAGTATACAGTGCTATCTACCAACATCTCTTCGGTGACATAATCTTGGCTAAGCACAGTTTTTTGTTTGCGACTTCTGCCGATGATATAAGCATTAAGTTTCTTTTCTAACGCACGAGCATGGTGCTCCCATGATTGACCTAAAGGTCGATGATAAATCAGAGAAATTAGTAGTTCGTTTTTAGTGGTTGATAAAAACTCAACCTGAAATAAGCGATGACTTAACTCTTGCTCTGCATTTATGGCAGCCATTAATGTGCTCATGCGTTCGCAAATTGTTTTTGATGCAATAGGGAAGTCTGTCAGTGTGTATACCTGCTTAGTTTCAGGGTCGTGCATTGCATAATGACTACTACGGCTTTCATGCCAAACACGAAATTCAGCACGCATGCGGAAATTCTGTTTTGGCGAGGAAAAAACTTCGATCTTTGGCAAATGAATGTCAGCTGAGCGCAACTGTTCTTCTAGAATATTTAACTTATGCTTAAGTTGCAGTTGGTAATTTTTAGAAGAAAAGTCGATTTCTCTCATAAATAAGCTCTAATCACCATTAAAAATAACGGCGATATGTTTGATATCGCCGTCGTAAATAGTAAAGGGTATTGCTAGGCAAATGTTATGTTAACTCTATTTCGGTGGATTTGAGTTATTATTAGTTTGCTTTTGCGCGCCTGTATTACGGTTATTATTAGGTTTACGGTTATTTGAACGTTGATTGTTTGAACGTTGATTATTATTTTGGTTGTTCTGTTGATTATTGCGACCGCGATTTTGATTGTTTCTGTTTGAATTTTGGGCGCCGCGATTTGAATTACGGTTACGGTTATTATTTCGATTCCGATTGTTGTTATTTTGGTTTTGATTATTGTTGAATTTGCGCTTGTTCTGCTGTTGTGGTTTTTTAGCAGGTGTAATTTCACCTGTGCTAAACAAAGCACGCCAAATTTTCACAAAAAAGCCAACTTCTGTTGTTGGTGCAGTTACTGTTGCTGTAGTAGGAGCTGGTGCAGCGCTATCCATCTGCACTGAATCTAGTCCCACAACTGGCTCTGGTCTAGGTTCAGTGTTGACGTCAGTGCCCATCATTTCAAAGGCATTACGCTCTTTTTTTGCACCTTCCATTTTTAGCTTAAAACTAGGCATGTCAGGCATGGCATCAATATCTTCCGCACGCAGACGCTTGATTTTGTAATGTGGTGTTTCTAAATCATCCGTTGGGATGATGTATACATGAGTTGCTAAACGAGTTTCGATCAAGTTAACTTCATGACGTTTTTCGTTCAGTAAAAAAGATGCAGTATGAAGTGGTAAATGCGCGATTACAGCTTCTGTGTTTTCTTTCAAAGCCTCTTCTTCAATAACACGTAAGATGCTCAACGCACAGCTAGAAACACTGCGAATCTGGCCTGTTCCATCACAACGAGGGCAGGTTTTGTAATTGGCATCACTAATGGAAGAGCGCAGGCGTTGACGAGATAACTCAAGCAAACCAAAGCGTGAAATTTTACCAATTTGAACGCGCGCGCGATCGCTGTCCATTTCTTCCATCAAGCGTTTCTCGACTGCGCGCTGATTTTTTGAAATGGTCATGTCAATAAAATCAATAACAACTAGACCACCTAAATCGCGAATCTTAAGTTGTCGTGCAACTTCAGATGCTGCCTCAAGGTTGGTGTTCAGCGCAGTTTCTTCTATGTCAGAGCCTTTGGTAGCTCGTGCAGAGTTCACATCAATAGAAAGCAATGCTTCCGTGTGATCAAATACTAAAGCGCCACCAGATGATAAGGTAACTTCACGTGAGAAGGCTGATTCAATTTGATTTTCTACTTGATAACGAGAAAAAAGTGGCACAGTATCTTCATAGAGTTTTAACTTGATTGAATTGTGCGGCATGACTTGATTTACAAACCGCGTGGCACGGTCAAAAACATCTTTATCATCAATAACGATTTCCGCAATATCATTTTTAAAATGATCGCGAATTGACCGAACAATAAGATTGGTTTCTAGAAAGATTAAAAAAGGAACTTTTTTCTTTTTATCTTCACCTACAGCTTGAATAGCATCCCAAAGACGCACAAGATAATCTAAATCCCATTGTAATTGTTCAGCACTTTTACCTACACCTGCAGTACGAACAATCACTGCATGTCCATCTGGTGTATCTACCTCACGCATAGTATTACGTAACTCTTCACGCTCTTGGCCTTCAATTCGGCGAGAAATTCCGCCGCCTTTTGGATTGTCAGGCATTAACACCATATAGCGTCCAGCCAGACTAATGAATGTGGTTAAGGCAGCGCCTTTGTTGCCGCGTTCGTCTTTTTCAACTTGAACGATGATCTCTTGGCCTTCACTGATCACATCTTTGATGTTGATCTTTGACATTGGTGTTTTGCCATCATAGTTTTTGAAGTAGTTGCGAGAAATTTCTTTCATCGGCAAAAAACCATGGCGATCAGCACCGTAATCTACAAAAGCAGCTTCCAAGCTTGGCTCTACACGGGTGATTTTTGCTTTATAAATATTGCCTTTTTTCAAATAGCTTGATGATGATTCAATGTCTAAATCAAGCAATTTTTGGCCATCTACTATAGCAACTCGATACTCTTCCGGGTGAGTTGCGTTGAATAACATTCTTTTCATTATATACCTCTAACGTAAGTTGTTGCTATTGATAGAGGTAATGAAAAGAGTGGACGATTGCTATTGGCTTTGTAGAGAATTATTCAGTAATTCTCAATCCAATTGCAGTAATATTGCAAGCAATATTGCTCGCTATTTTATAGTGTTATTAAAGAGTTTCTAATGAAATGAAACTGTTTTAAATCTTTTAAAGTACTATATTTTTCAATAACTTATTGCGATTTCGATATAGTTTTAATATCAATCAGCAATTAACGCTTAAACATTCAGGTTCTTATATGGCGCGTCATACTCCTGTTATAACTTGGTGCCTGAAGCAATGAATGAATCGTCTGTTGATTATTGCTTATGTCAAAGCCTAGTTTCAGAACTAAACTTCTATAATTCGTCTCTTGTTCAATATCTCGCTTAATAGCGCAACTATTTTAAACTTCTGTTACGTTTGTTCTCGGCAACACTTTTCATGTATGTTTCATTCGAAGTGATCAGAACAAACAACGTGTGTGGTTTCTGATTCCACTGATTCGTCGTTTGAATTTTTTTCTCTTCACGAGAGTGTTAAAGTTCAAACGTCGCTTCAAAATTCTTTGTCACATTAATTTTACTATTTACTAGTGCTAGTTTAGACCAAATTTTCAGCAGCCTTTTCCTAGATTTCGGAATATAGCAATTTAATGCTTAGGTCGCAATTTAATTCAAAAAATAAACCTATCGTTTGCCCATTTGATAGATAATCGCACCTAATTAAAATATTAAGAGCAAATTAAATCGATGCCGTCTGTTAGATTCCAAACAATTGATGATGCCCACAGTGGACAACGTCTTGATAATTTTCTTCTGAAAGTTTTGAAAGGTGTGCCGAAAACCTATGTTTATAGAATCATTCGTAAAGGTGAAGTGCGAATCAACAAGAAACGTGCACAAGCAAGCACACGTCTAGCTATAGATGATGTGGTGCGCATTCCTCCTGTCCGAGTAGCTCAAGAAAAGCAACTTGACTTCAAAACCGCATCCAAGCATCAATATTTATTGAACACCGTGCTTTATGAGGATGAACATATCATGGTTATCAATAAACCTAGCGGTCTTGCGGTGCACTCAGGTAGTGGCTTACAGTTTGGCATTATTGAATTATTACGTGAACTAACTCAATATCGGTTTATAGAGTTAGTACATCGCCTCGATCGTTCGACTTCGGGATGTTTATTACTCGCAAAAAAACGTTCAGCGTTGACCAAACTCAGTGCATTGTTTGCCAATAACAGTGAGAAAAATAACTTTCTTGATAAGCGTTATAAAGCGTTAGTTTTAAATTCATTGGAATCCCATTCGCAAATGGTGATTGCACCATTGAGTAAAAAAGCCTTAGCGAAAGGCGAACATAAAATGGTAGTGGTGGACTCTGATCAAGAGTCAGGACAGTTTGCTAAAACTAAATTTAATAAGATTGAACAGTTTTCTAAAGAAAATTGTGAGATTAGTTTAATCGAAGCAAAACTATTTACTGGCAGAACACATCAAGTTCGTGTTCATGCGCAGCATATTGGTTGTTGTTTGGCAGGCGATGAGAAATATGGTGATCGTGAATTCAATCGGTTGATGCAATCACATGGACTACACCGCTTATTTTTACACGCTAGTCAATTAGCATTTACTCACCCTGACACAGATAAAAAAATTATTGTTACAGCACCTTTAGCAAAAGAATTGAAGACAGTATTAGGGAATTTACGTAATGAAAAAATATAGCTGCATAATTTTTGATTGGGATGGCACGTTGATGAATTCCTTGCAAAAAATTTCTGAAAGTGTTCGCGCGGCCGCAGCTGATACTGATTTGCCTATTCCAAGTGACTCTGCAGCTCGTAATATTATTGGTTTAGGTTTAGCTGATTCTATGTTGAAACTGTTTGGTGATATTGGACAGCAGAAAATTGATCAAGTTGTTGAACGCTACAAATATCATTTTGTAAATCAAAACAAAACTGAGCAGCCTTTATATGAAGGAGTGCTAGACGGTTTGGAAGAACTTAGTCAAGCGGGTGCTTTTCTCTGTGTGGCTACTGGTAAAGCACGTGCAGGTTTAGAAAGAGTGCTGACAGCAGAATCAATGCATGATTTCTTTATCTACACTCGTTGTGCTGATGAAGCGCGTGGCAAACCCCATCCGCAAATGCTGCTCGACATACTAGACTTTCTTGCGTTGGAAGCAAAAGATTGCCTCATGGTTGGTGACACGGAATATGATATGCAAATGGCAGTCAATGCTGGCATTGATGCAATAGGTATCAATTATGGAGCGCATGAAGAAACACGATTGCTAGAAACTGGTGCCTTAACAACGCTTAACAGTTTTCCTGATTTCATTGATTGGGTGTTACCGCATATAACCCCAGCTTTTGGAGAAGAGTTTGATGGCTAAAATCAAAGTTGGTTCAGTTGCCCATATAGAAAACGGTGGAGAAGGGTTGGTTTTTAAGATCAAACTTATTGATCATCCAGTTGATATGCCAGAAATTCCCGCGTTTGCGGTGCGCTATCAAGACCATATTCGAGTGTTTAAAAATATCTGCGGGCATATCGCAGTGAATTTGGATTTAAAACCTGGCCAATTTTTTGATGAAGAAGGTGAACATCTTGTGTGTTCCACTCATGGAGCTCATTATGCGCCTGAAACAGGCAAATGCCTTGGCGGGCCATGTTATGGAGTTGGTTTAGAAATACTTGAAGCTATAGAAGAAGAAGGTGTTCTCTTTATTACCGATCAAGCGGTTGAAAAAATCATCCTAAATGAAAAGTAAAAAAGGCTTGCCGAAGCAAGCCTTTAAATAGGGGGGATTAAGCTGAATTACTATTTTGGAATAATCACTGTGTCAATCACATGAATGACTCCATTTGATGCCTTGATGTCAGTTTTGATCACATTGGCATTGTCTACTTTTACACCATCTTTAGTAGAAATTGACACTTCACTGCCTTGAACAGTTTTCGCTGAAGACAACTTCACTACATCAGCTGCTAATACCTTGCCCGGTACCACATGATAAGTCAGGATAGCAGTTAGCTTTTCTTTGTCAGCTAAGATTGCATTAAGTTGATCGGCAGGAATTTTCGCAAATGCATCATCAGTTGGAGCAAACACAGTGAAAGGGCCTTCACCTTTTAAAGTCTCTACAAGTCCCGCTTTTGTCAAAGCAGTTGCTAGGGTATTAAATGAACCAGCTGCTAAGGCCGTATCAACAATATCTTTTTTATTGCCATGATGTGCCGAAAAAGCCAGAGTTGAAAATAAAGCAAGGCTAATTGCAGTTATAAAAGTTGTAATTTTAATAGTTAGTAGTTTCATAGTTTCCTCTTTAATGAGTGGTTAAATTTGAGAAAACAGTTTGAAACAAACAGTGTGAAGGGGAATGCTGTTTTGAGGTTAAACTTTGCTTAGCTTTGTCTGTAAAGTGTTATTTTTAAGTGTTTTTTTTGTGAATTGAGCTGAAGAATCAAAAAACAATCGAGTCTGATTCTTTACTCATTCACATGCTAAGCAAGGACACAGCTTAAAATATTAGAGCGTCTCTTGCTGTTTGATTAGTGCCGTCTAAATCCTCGACTAAACCCACGACCAAATCCTCGACCAAATCTATTAAATTTACTAGTGGATCTGAAAGAGTATAATGGGCGAGTTGATCCACCATAATACTTATGCAAGACCCTTGCATACTCACGAATTTCATCAACTGTGTTCCAATCAACTAAATCTTCAGCATTAACTACTGGAATATCTTTTTCTAGAGTACCGTTTGTGACTGCTATCTGGGAAGTAATGTCCCCAAACATAGTGACATAACGTCCTTTGAAATCAACATTTTTAGTCGAATTAGCTTTTAATTCAATAATGAATCGACCATAGTTTTCATCTAATGTTGCTTGTTTGATTGGACGCCCTTCATTAGATAGTGGATGACCAAACACGGTCATGCGAACAGTTAATTCATCAATTTGCGTGCTTTCAACTACTTGTCCACCCCAGCGAACATTTGCACCAATATGTTGATCGAAATTACCTATAACATCGGTATAAGCGATGTCAATTGTTGGTGGGAAAGTAATATTTGGTGACAATTTTTCTTTGGTTTGTTGCTCTTTATCTTTTAAAGGCGCAGCTTCTTTCTGTTCATTTTGTGCAGATAAATACTGCTGCTGTGGAGTAGATGCACATGCAGCCACCATTAAGCTAAATCCAGTTACTAAAGTTAATTTTCTTAAAGTGCTCATATAAAACCACCTTGTTGTTATTTTTAAATTTACTAAATTATTACATTTCTATACAAGATCAGGGTTTTAAGTAAAAACGTACAATTAATTTAAAAATTTAATGTTTAGTTCCTGTAACTTGTAAATAGATACAGCGAATCAATAGGGCTTTTTTGATAATGTTTGTTAATTTCTTCTCTTTGGATTTTTTTCGATAAAGGTAATGCCTTGTGATTCGACTTTGACTGAGCCTGCATAGTCGTAGGGTTGGTCACTGTATAGGTATAGTTCAATCAGTTCCATGCTGAGTTCACGAAAGGTGTTTGAATAGCTTTTTACTATGCTTTGAGCGTTTTCATTTCTTGCGTTGTATAAAGTAAGCTCGTGCGAAGGTAGGCAGTTTTGCCAGATACGGCTTGCAAATGGGCAATTGCATTTACATGATTCTTCGGTTTGCCTACTATTTCTGTTTTGCTATTGCTAGGGTTGATAAATTCAAATTCACAAGCTTGATTTTAGAACATCTCTTGCTATTTGATTAGTGCCGTCTAAATCCTCGATGGCCAAATCCATAAAACTTTTTACTGAAACTGAATGAGAAGTGCCCGCCTCTATGTCCAAAAAATCCTTTACCATAGTAGGGTCTATAATAAAAAGGACTATAGTAAGCATATGATCGGGCATAATACGCTCGCAAGTTCTTTGCATAAGTACGAATTTGATCAACTGTGTTCCAATCAACTAATTCTTCAGCATTAACTACTGGAATAGCTTTTTCTAGAGTACCGTTTGTCACGGCTAACTGGGAAGTAATGTCCCCAAACATAGTGACATAGCGCCCTTTGAAATTAACATTTTTAGCCGAATCAGCTTTTAATTCAATAATGAATCGGCCATAGTTTTCATCTAATTTTGCTTGTTTGATTGGGCGTCCTTCATTAGATAGTGGAAGGCCAAATACAGTCATACGAACAGTCGATTCATCAATTTTCGTGCTTTCAATTACTTGTCCACCCCAGCGAACATTTGCACCAATATGTTGATCGACATTACCTGAGACGTCGGCATAAGCGATGTCAATTGTTGGTGGAAAAGTAATATTTGTAGACAACTCTTCTTTGGTTTGTTGCTCTTTAGTTTTTTTAGGTGCGGCTTCTTTCTGTTCAGTATGTATAGATGAATACTGCTGCTGTTCAGTTGGAGTAGATGCACATGCAGCCATCATTAAGCTTAGTCCAATTACTGAAGTTAATTTTCTTAAAGTGCTCATATAAAACCACCTTTTTCGTTATTTACGAATTTACTTAGTTCTTACCTTAATATACAAGATCATAATTTTAAGTAAAAACGTACAATTAATTTAAAAATTTAATGTTTAGTTCCTGTAGCTTATAAGCAGACACAGCGAATCAATAAGGCTCTTTTGATAATGTCCGTTGACTTATTCTGCTTCTAATTGTGTAAACAAACTAAATTTCTCATTATTAAGCATGTTGGTCAAAGCGATTAACGGTAGACCGATAATGGAGTTTGGATCTTTTCCTTCCATTTTTTCGATAAGGATAATACCTTGAGATTCGACTTTGACTGCACCTGCACAGTCGTAGGGTTGGTCACTGTGGAGATATTGTTCAATCAGTTCTTTGCTGAGTTCTCGAAAGGTGATTGAATAACTTTCGACTGTGCTTTGAGTGTTTTCATTTTTTGCGTTGTATAAAGTAAGCCCTGTACGAAGGTAAACAGTTTTACCAGATACGGCTTGCAAATGGGCAATTGCATTAACATGATTCTCAGGTTTGCCTGCTATTTCTGTTTTGCCAGTGCTGGGGTTGATAAATTCACAAACTTGATCTGAACCAATTATTAATGCATCTGGGTGTTCTTTGGCAACTGCTTGGGCTTTTTCGATGGAGAGACGTTTGACTAGTTCGCCGGCAGATTCTTCGGGTAAAAGTCTTTCATCAATATTAGGAGACACGCAAAAAAAATCTTGCGTAAGGCGATTCAGTAGTTCTTTACGGTAGGGGGATGAGGATGCAAGAATTAGTTGCTGCATAATTTTAGTTTTTCAGTACGGCTAAGTTGTTTAATTTGGTATTCACGGCGACTGGCAGCAGCACGATCAACGGCTGTTTCAAAATAAGCTAATATGACAGGCTGGCGCGCGCGGGTGTATTTTGCTGCTTTGGATTGAATTGATTTGTCATTGTGTTCGTTTAGTCGTCGTTCTAGATTATTGGTGATGCCAGTATATAAAGAACCGTCTGAGCATCTAACGATATAGATGGTCCAGTCTGGTTTATCGGGATGCTTTTTGTTAATAGATGTCAAAACTTCGATTAAAACTAAATGTGATTATTTTTTATTATAGAAAAATAAAAAAAACTTCACTTGAAAATCATAGTTGAGATATTATGTTTTAATAAATTGATAAGCAAATTTCGATTTTTTTGAATTTAATTTTAAGGAGTTAAAAAATGAGCTATTTAGATACTGC
>CAZWHW010000024.1:11217-13573 GCA_964633815.1 uncultured Gammaproteobacteria bacterium | reverse complement strand
CGATTTTTTTGAATTTAATTTTAAGGAGTTAAAAAATGAGCTATTTAGATACTGCTTCTGGACAGATTGTAAGCCGTGCACCTGCGGACGAAAGAGTTGGCTTTATTCGTAAAACCTTTATGCACTTAGCAGGAGCAGTGGTTGTTTTTGCCTTAGTTGAAAGTTTTTTGCTGAGCATCGGTGTTGGTGAGAAATTCATGTTGTTTTTATCAAAAAGTCCTTGGTTATGGCTTGGTGTCATGGTGGCTTATGGCGCGGCTTCAATGGTAGCTGATAAATGGGCAAGAGATGATTATTCTCCAGCTATGCAATATCTTGGCTTGGCTTTGTATATTGTTGCCTTTGCAGTATTGATTTCACCTATGATGTATATGGCATCAACCTATTTTCCAGGAGTGATTGAAAATGCGGCGGTTGTCACTGGTGGTTTAGTTGCAGGTCTAGCTGCAGTGGCTTTTATTACCAAGAAAGATTTTTCATTCTTAGGTCCAATTCTATTCATTGCTTTTATGATTGCGCTTGCTGTGATTGTTGCTTCTATTATATTTGGCTTTCAATTAGGTATATTTTTCTCAGCAGTAATGATTATTTTCGCAGCAGGTTCAGTTCTGTATAGCTTGTCGAATATCATCCATGTCTATCGAACTGATCAGCATGTGGCTGCATCGTTGTCATTATTTTCTTCAGTTGGATTATTATTCTGGTATGTCATGCAATTTTTGATGAGCATGGCAGGTGGTGAATAGCCGCTAAGTAATAAATAATTTAAATAAGAAAGCCCTGATATTCGGGGCTTTTTTTGTCTTTATTTATTATGAATAATAGTTGGCCTGAAAGCGTTCGCAGTATTTTTCTAAATTTGGATAGTTACTAGCCAGTTCTTTAAGCGGCGATGTTAGTGAGACCAAATAGATTTGAGCCAAAAAAGCAAATACTGTGGCGTCAAGTGAACTAGGTTTGTCGCCAAAACAATAGTCTTTTTCAGCCAATATGGCGCTGATGGCTTCTAAATGACCTTTTGCAATCGTTAAGATTTCTTGTTCTGTATGTCTGCCCAAACCATGACCATGCAATGCGCTTTTTACACTTTTACGTGCAAAGAAAGGTGCAATGTTTTTTAATGGGAAAGGCATTTTTGAGAAAAATTCATGTTTGATGATTGGCCAGTTTTTCGCATAAATCCAACGAAAATAAACAATGCACCAATATAGACTTTCTTCAATTGCTCGACCAATGAAATGGGCTTGGGTCTGTTGCTCAGGGTTTATTGCTTCATCAATTTTGAGGCTATATTCTTCTGTTAGATATTGTTGAATGAAAAATGAATCTGCAATAATTTTCTCACCATCTTTAATATAAGGCAGTTTGCCTTTTGGTGCATTTTGTAAATATTTAAAAGATGAACGACTATCAAACTCAATACTATTAAGTCGCAGAAATGCATCGATTTTTAAAACAAAAGGGCTTGGATCAGCAACACCAAACGCAGGTCCAAAAGCATAAAGTGTTATCAAAATAAGCCTCCAATTATTGTTTTCGAGTTAATCATAATAATGTTTTCTTTATATTATATCCATCGTCGGACTGTTGATTTATATTGTAAAAATTCATCGCCAAACAATGTTTTCAAGGCATTTTCTTCGGGAAGTATTTGCAGATAATGAATATAGATAATAAAAACTGGAACAAAACAAAAGGCCAATATTGAAGAAAGAATGAATGCCCAAGATAATAGTATTAAGGTTAGCCCAAGATACATCGGATTTCGAGTGATTTGATAAACACCGTTTGTCACTAGAGATGAAGCTTCTTGAGGCTTTAATGGGTTGATAGTTGTTTCAGCATTTCTAAAGTAGAGCAAGCCGCCAAAGAGAAAGACTAAAGCACATATCAATAGCATGAGGATGAGTGCTATTTTGATGAAAGAAGGGATAAAAAAGAGACTGCCAAATTTGCTAGTAAGCCACATCAAGGCAGCACAAAATAACATGACAATAGGCGGTGGAATTTTGTGCTCTAGTTTATTCATTAGAATAAAGTGAGATATAGGCAGGGGCTTATTAATATGATGAGTCCTAGTAGTGATAAATTATTTTCATGTTCCGATGGATTTTTTGGGTGCTTCCCTAGAGTCACTATTTTCACTGCAATACAACCAACTGTATAACAAATAATTTGATAGCCAATTTCTTGGAAGACCCATAAAACTGCCCTAGCGATAATAGCGATTATTCCTTCTTCAACTAACATCTTAAATCCTTTTAGAAGCCGCCGCCAGTTCTAAATCCACCCCCACCAGAACGTCTTCCAGATGGCAGTCTGAACCCACCATTATTGGAATTTGGCCAATGCCAAC
>CAZWHW010000024.1:0-11117 GCA_964633815.1 uncultured Gammaproteobacteria bacterium | reverse complement strand
CGTCTTCCAGATGGCAGTCTGAACCCACCATTATTGGAATTTGGCCAATGCCAACTAGAACGTCTTGATGTTTTAGCTCTTCGTCTAGGTGCGGGTGTGCCAAAAATATCTGATATGCCGCCGCGAGATCGACGTCTTGGTCTGCTTAAATCGCCAAGGATGTCACCTAGAGAGCTACCACGTCCAAGGTGGCCGCTGCCAAAGTCAGGCCATGCACCAACATCTCGGTGGCGTTGGTTTCGTTGGAGAACACGCCATACGTCTGTCCCAGAAACCACACCTTGTAAGAACTGTCCCAAGATAGAACCGATTAAAGCATCATTGCCAAAACCTGAACGAGTGTCGTCAAATCGATGTCGTTTAAAGTTGCGGCGAACTTCCTCAAGCTCACGTAAACGGCTTAGTTTAGTATTGTGAGCTGTACGTAATTGATTGATGTCATCTTGAATTTCTTCTTGGCGACTTTGATATTGTTTCAGCTCGTCCAACATGAAATCATCGTCGGTAGAACGGGTGGCATTAACAATTTGGCGTAAACCCATGACACTTTGATGTTGCATTGCTGAGGTGAGTATATTGAGGCAACGCAGCATAGAAGGGTCTTCACCGCTGGAGAACGCGACTCTTGTTTGCAGCAGTTGGTTCATCTCATCTTCTTTTGAAGCAATCAGTTCATCCTGTAGGTTAATTTTGTCATGCATTATATCCAGGTCCGCACGTATTTGATGTGCCCCACCCGATTCAAGTGCTTGTTGTTCTAGTTGTTGAACTTGGATAATAGCGTTTTCTGATTCATCTCGAACCGCTTCGGCATGTTGTAGCAGGCGTTTTGGGATCTCTTGGATGTTCCAATAGTTGGCACGCGAGTTGGAGTATTTGATTTTTTTCGCTACCCAGCCGTCTAATAAGCGGGTGATTGGGTTGTAGTTTTTGTATTCTGTGGTGCCATAGCGACGTTTCCACAAATACATAAATAAATCATCCGCTTGATAAGGCTTGCCTTTTTCTTCCAAAGATTCGGCTGAATCCTGTGCTTTTCTCTCAGCTTCATCGGCAATGGCATCCGTTTTTTCAGCCTGTTGCAGCGCCGTCAGATAAGTTTCATCTTTTGATAAGTTGGTTTGGATTTTAGCTTCTTTTTTGGCTAATGCTTTACTCAGTTTATTTGCTTCAAGTAATAGTTTGTTGCGCTCGCGTTCTAATTGATCTTGCAGCTGAGTTTCGGATCTAATCGATACTTCTAAGGCGTCGAAATCTTTTTTGCGCTGCTCTAAGATTGATATTGCTTCTTGATCAGCACTATTTAGGCGATCTAATAATGAGCCATCTGAGATTGAACTGAGTCTGATGCGAGCAATTTGCGAGAGAGTTTTGCTTTGCTGTTGGCGATTTTCTGTCAATAAGGCAGTTAATTGCGCTAGTTCATTATCAATGCGATGAATCTCATTTTTGGCGCTGCGCAATGAATCGTCAATGTGTCCTAGTGCTTGAATTCCAGTTAACATGTTTTTTCTACCATTGTTTTGCTACCAATTTGTGATGGCTTTGCCATTGGTTTGAATGCGATATTTCGGAGTCAAAACACCACTCTCTTTTTCACCAACAATATTGTTTTGAATGATGCCATCGTCGCGTTTGTCATTGGCGACGCGATTAAATGTGGCTTGATCAACTCGTAGACCCCATTTTTTCACTATTTGTTGCTGGTTATTTTCTTCATTCACAATCGGTAATGCTAATGCTTGATTGTTGGCATCAATTGCTTCGACAATTAAATAATAATTGCGATTGGTTGAATTTATTTCGGCTACACGCCAAATGCCAGATGACTCATTTGGCCGCGAAATAATGCGAATTTTATAAGCTCGTTGCAGTTGTTCTAGTGTGTTCTGTAAGTCTTCTTTTAGTTTGTTAGCCTGCGCATAATTTTCATTTTCATAAGCGGCTTCTGCAGATTCCCGTGTGCTGTATGCTTTGGCTGTGATTGCAGGGTCAGTCGACGCTGATTGAATTTGATTAAAGGTTTTTACCAATTCATTAGGGATAGCTTGACGCGCTTTAATGGCAGGGCGAGCTTGAGTGAAATAATACGCCAAACCAAGCACGGCTAAAATCAAGAACATCACTAGTAAAGGTTTGAGCCATTTATCGCGAGTGACATACAATTGCGCAAGTTTTGAATTGTCGTGCGGCGTATATTTAAAGCGATCATCTTCAAGCGCTTGGATGCCTTCTTTAAGAATATGGTCAGGAACATCTAGGCCTTGACCTTGATAAATTTTGCGTAAACGATCCAACAGTTGCTGTTCACGACCTTCGGAATCGAGCTCGCGAGCAACTAAATCTTGTTGATGTCTGAGAACATCAACGACATCCATCGCGGACATCACCTCATCTAGAGAAGCTTTTTTATGCACCTCTTTGCCAGGGCTGGAAGTGTCGGTCATTGGCTAAAATCCCCTTAGCGAAACAAATTATGACTCTACAGAATAATTTAATGGCAAAGAGCCACCACGCTGGATGATTTTGACTAGACGTTGCTTACCATCTTCAACGGCTTCACGAATTTCAGTAGCATTTTGGGTAGAAAGGGTACGCATTTCTTGAATAATGTCGCGAGAGCGTTCTTGGAAATTAACGACCGATTCTACCAACATTTTCACTGAGTCAGCTCGAATTGTTGGTCCATAGCCCGCTTTGATTGCAGCCTCTTGAACTTTACCACCAATATCCGCTAGATCTTCGATGCTTTTAGAAACTCCTTCTTTCATAGCTTCTAACGTTTTGGTGCTTTCATGTAAGCCAAACAAACCAGAGAAAGAAGCGGTTAATGCGGTTAACACTGACTCATTGGTGCCAAAGAATGTGATGGCTTGTTGGTAAACTCGTTGCTTGGCGGACGTGGTTTGATTCAGGCGTGCCATAATGACTTCAGAAGTATTATAACTGACAGTTAAATTATCAGAAATATCTTTGGCAACCTGATAACGGTTTTCAGCAGCTTGCAATTCACGGACTTTTTCATCACGTGCGAGCTCTAATTTGGCACGTGCAGTCATGTCTTCAATAGAAAAGGCGTTGAGTGTGTCATTCGCGCTTGCAAGTGTTTCTTTGGCTTTTTCCCAAGTGCTTTCAGTTTTCTTGAGAATATCTAGTGCAAAAATTTCTGATTCTTTGATGGCGCCGCGGAAGTCCAGATAAGCTTCCATGATGACGCGTTCGCGTTCGATTTGGTCACGCGAGCTTTCTGCAACATCTAAATAAGTGTCTTTAATTTTTTCAAAACGACTAGCGATATCACCACGAGTAACTTTCATCCAGACATTGCTAATGCGTTCAAAGCTATCTACTTTGCCATCTTCGACTTGTTTGACCATTGATTTTGCATCATCACGAATGCTATTAAATGATTGTGTGATTTCTTCATAACGATCACCAATACTCATTTGTACTACTTGTTCACGAACAATTTCATTAAAGGTAGAAGCTTGCGTTAGAGTGCGAGTAATAGCGATGACTTTATCTTCGTCAACTTCGGTGAGTTGTTCTAATAAACTGACAACAGGAGCTTCAGCCGCTTGGTCTGGCATTAAACCTAATTCGCGAATTTGGCCAATGGCTTTATCAAGATATTTGAACGTGTTATTCATGTGAGTCTCCTGGAAATTTGTTATTAATAGTGCAATCCAATGATTTTTTGTCTAATTTTATAAGTTATAGATCAGCATGATAGTATAAATTATTAAGACTAATCGTAAAAAATATTAAAACTCATTATAGTATTTCGTCTATCACTTGCGAAATTGCTAGACTGCTAGCATTTAGTATTGCAATTTATCAATAAAAACAACTATTAAAGAAAACAAATATGTCGAAAATGATTATTAAGAAAGTTGCCGTTTTAGGAGCAGGTGTCATGGGCGCGCAGATTGCGGCTCATCTGGTTAATTGCGGAGTCAGAGTTGTTTTGTTTGATTTGGCAGCCAAAGAGGGTGATAAATCATCCATTGCTAAAAATGCAATTAAAGCGTTTCGTAAACAAAAGCCAGCGCCTTTAGCAGTATCATCACTCGCGCAATTAATCAGGCCAGCGAATTATGAAGATGATTTAGCGGAACTAGAAAGTTGTGATTTGATTATCGAAGCGATTGCCGAACGCATGGAATGGAAAAAAGACTTATATGATCGTATCGAACCACATTTGTCTGATGATGTCATTCTGGCCTCGAACACGTCTGGCTTGAGTGTTAACGAATTAGTGACTGTGTTGGATAAACGATTACAGTCTCGGTTTATCGGCATGCATTTTTTCAATCCACCAAGATATATGCATTTATTGGAGTTAATTCCTTGTCAATATACTGAAGAAGATGTCACCACAGCTTTAGAGGGATTTTGTGTCAAAGAACTAGGTAAAGGCGTCGTCATTGCCAAAGATACGCCAAACTTTATTGGTAATCGCATTGGAGTATTTAGTTTATTAGCTGTTATGCACTATGCAGAAAAACTAAATATTCCGTTTGATGTGGTCGATAAAATCACAGCCAAACCCTTAGGTAGACCTAAATCTGGCACGTTTCGAACCGCTGATGTGGTGGGGCTAGACACGATGGCGCATGTGGTAAACACCATGAAAGAGCAGTTGGTTGAAGATAGTTGGTCAGAGGTTTATGCCGTGCCTAATTATATACAAACCATGATTGAGCAAGGTGCTTTGGGTGCTAAGACTCGTAAAGGGGTTTATATTAATAAAGGCAAGCAAGTATATAGCCCTGCAGTGGGTGATTATGTGGATTCTAGTGGTGAAGTTGATGCTGATTTGCTAAGCATTCTAAAAGCGCCCGATTGGAAAAAACGGATGAATTCTCTAAAACAGGCAGACACAGATCAAGCTAATTTTACCCGCCTGATTTTATTGAATTTGTTTCACTATTGTCTATGCACACTTGAAGATATAGCTGAATCTGCTCGTGATGTTGATTTTGCTTTGCGCTGGGGATTTGGTTGGGAGCAAGGTCCATTCGAAGTCATGCAAGCAATTGGCATCAAGCAGCTTGTGTCAGAGTTGCAAGAAGCGATTGCGGCCAAGGAGTTATTGTCTGATCAAGACTTGCCAGAATGGCTTGCAGATATTAATGATATTCACGCAACCGAAGGATCATTCTCGCCAAATAAAAAAGCTTTTCAGCCATTATCGAAGCATCCGGTGTATCAACGTCAAATTGTGAGGGAGAATGTCACACCAAATGACGCCTATGCATTAGGGAAAACAATTTTTGAGAATGATTCGGTCCGCATGTGGGATGTGGGTGATGATGTTGCTGTGCTCACAGCGAAAACCAGAATGGGCACGCTTGGCGATGAAGTGTTATTGGGGACAATGAAAGCGTGTGAGATAGCGGAGAAAAATCATGCCGGTTTAGTCTTGTGGCGACCTGAGGCTCCCTTTAGTGTGGGTGCCAATCTAAAAGATGCAATGGAGCTTTATCAGGCAGGGCACAAAGATCAGGTAAAAGAATATATCGCTAATTTTCAGCGTTCAACTATGACGCTTAAATATTGTCATGTGCCAACTGTTGTTGCTTTGCAAGGCTTTGCCTTCGGCGGCGGTTGTGAATTTCAAATGTTGGCGCAAAGAACCGTTGCTGCGCAAGAATCGTATATTGGTTTAGTTGAGGCTGGAGTGGGTTTGTTGCCTGCAGGTTCTGGGACAAGAGAATTTGCTCTTCGAGCATCTAGAGCGGCTGATGCGAGTTTGACTGGTGATTTAACGCAATATTTAGCCAAACCCTTTGAGACGATTGCGTTGGCGAAAGCATCTAGTAGTGCTTTAGAAGCCAAACAACTAGGTTTGTTAACTGAGAGCGATATTATTTTGCCGAATGCACATGAATTATTGTTTGTTGCCAAGCAGCAAGTTCTAGCTATGTCAGCTGCTGGTCAAGGCCCTGAGAACTCAGATGAAAAGATTCGTGTCGCGGGCAAACAAGGTCGCGCTAATTTAATGATGAAAGTAGTCAACATGCTTGAAGGGCATTTTATTTCAGAGCATGACTATTTGATCGCAGAAAAAGTCGCAACAGTGCTAACTGGTGGCGATGTCGAACAAAACACCTATGTGCCACAAGAGTGGCTGCTTAAGCTGGAAAGAGATTTGTTTTTTGAGTTAATTGAAACAGATAAAACCAAAGAACGTATTTTGCACACCATGAAAACGGGTAAACCGCTTAGAAATTGATATCAAGCAAGCCCAAATCAATGCAATAAGAACAAATTAAGGTGAATTAAAATGACTCAAAAACAATTACAAGAAGCATATATCGTCAAAGCAACCAGAACTCCAGTAGGTAAATATCGCGGTGTATTTCAAAATGTTCGACCAGATGATTTATTAGCGCACTGCTTGAAGTCGGTGACCGAGGATGCTCCTGAATTACGCAAAAACATTGATGACGTGATTGTTGGCTGTGCCATGCCTGAAGCAGAGCAAGGTATGAATATTGCCCGCATTGGCGTGTTGTTAGCAGGTTTCCCTGATAATGTGCCAGGCATCACTATCAACCGCTTTTGCTCCTCGGGCTCTCAGGCTGTGGCGATGGCAGCTGATCGGATTCGCTTGGGAGAATGTGATGTGATGATTGCTGCGGGTACCGAATCGATGTCAATGGTGCCAATGATGGGGAATAAGGTCTCATTGAATCCTGCTGTGTATCAAGAAGAAAATATGGCTATCGCTTATGGTATGGGCATCACCGCTGAAAAAGTTGCCGAAAAATGGCAAGTTAGCCGTGAAGACCAAGATGCATTTGCTGTTGAATCGCATCGCCGTGCCATTGAGGCAACCAAAAGTGGTAAATTTGCTGCGGAAATTACGCCTTATGAAGTTAGCGCTACTCGTCTGAATGAAGGTAATTTGCAATTAGAAACCTTGTCTAAGCTTGTTGAAAACGATGAAGGTCCTCGTGCGTCAACTGTTGAAGTGTTAGGTGGTTTGAGAACGGTGTTTCAGGCGGATGGTTCTGTGACTGCGGCTAATTCATCGCAGATGTCAGATGGTGCGGGCGCGGTTTTGTTAGTGAGTGAAAAAATACTCAAAGAATATAATTTGGAACCGATTGGTAAATTCATTACGTCCTCAGTGGCAGGTGTTGAACCTGAATTGATGGGAATTGGTCCTAAAGAAGCAATTCCACAATGTTTGAAGCTAGCGGGAATCAAGCAGTCTGACTTGGATTGGATTGAACTTAATGAAGCTTTCGCAGCGCAGTCTTTAGCAGTTATTCGTGAATTAGATTTAGATATGGAGAAAGTCAATCCATGGGGCGGAGCAATTGCGCTTGGTCACCCATTGGGTGCAACAGGAGCGATTAGAACAGCAACGATGATGAATGGCTTGCAACAAAATTCAGGTAAATATGGCATGGTGACCATGTGTATTGGTACTGGAATGGGTTTTGCGATGATAGTTGAAAATATCAGTTAACTAAATAAATCAGAATGAACCAAATTAATTGGTAATAAATTGGTTTTTTTTCATGTTATCTTATTTTTATATCTAAATCAGGATGAGGGATAAATGAAATAATGAAAATAAATAGGGGGCTCGGCAAATATTCAGATGAGATTGTATTAGCTCTTCACGGTGCTTACCTTGAAGGAAAAATTGTTCTTTTAGGGTGTCAATTCTAATTAAATATCTGAAGTCGCTGATCTAGTTGGCATGTCAAATAGTAAATTTTCTCGATTCTTTAAACAACAAACGGGCAACACCTATACTGACCACCTGATTTTACTGCGCTTATGGCTTTCTAAGCGATTGCTGCGGCAAACGGACTTGAGGCATAACTGATATTTGCTTTGAGTCCGGTTTTAGCAATATTTCAAACTTCAACCGCACTTTTCTTAAACATACTGGTATGCGCCCATTTAATTATCGTAAAGCTTCTAAACAAAGAATGTAAAACTGAATCGTTAATACAAAAACAAACGCTAGCAGATTTGAAATGATGTGCTAATAAAGGAGATGCTTTAACGTTTGAATATATTGAAAAAAATAGCTAGCCTAATGACAGAAAAGTTAATGCCTTTTGTACTTCATCAATTTCTCGTTGATGCAATATATCTTCAATTTGACAATAGCTCAGCTTGACAATAGCTCAGCGGGTATTGAATGTAAAAAAGTGTCAACATTAAATTTACAAGATTGACTATGTTGCTTGATGCAATTATTAATTTGTATAAATTAATTCCGTGCTAATTATATTAATTAATTATAGTTGATTACTAGCGAGAATCAGTTAAAGAATATATACAACTTATAATAAAGGAGCTTCGATGACTAATTCAAATGTAGATAAAGATGAAACAAACACTAATGTTTCAGAATTGGAATCGAATGAAGTTAATGTTTCAGAGAATAAACGTCGAAATTTATTAAAAGTTGCTGGAGCAGCATGGGTTGCACCTGTCATCACAGCCGTTTCACTTCCAAGCCATGCGCAAACATCAATAGCTGCAACGTCTTCTAATGCTCCTAATCCCGAGTGTGCTGCTATCTTTGGTGGTGAGACATTTACTAGCTCTGGCACCTTTGTAGTGCCTGCGGGAGTCACAAGTATTCAAGTAATTGCAATTGGGGGTTCAGGCGGTGACGGGTCTGACGGTAATGGTGCAGGTACAGGAGGAGCTGGTGGTTTAGCCTCTATGGTGACAGCTATTGTTTCAGTTATCGGGGGTGATACTTTTGCTGTGACCGTAGGCCAACAAGGTGATGATGCTGTAACAAATACTCCTGGTACTAATGCTGCTCCCGCAGTGCAGACCGGACAAGGTTCTGGGGGAGCTGGTAATGGCTCTGGAGGAACGGGCGGAACGACTGAGGGAGGTAATTTCTTCGCTGGTGTCGGCGGCGGCGGTGGTGGTGCTTCCAGTTTTGGTTCCATCATTGTTGCTGCAGGCGGCGGTGGCGGTGGTGGTGGTGCGGGTGCTGGTGCAAGCCCTGCTGTTGGTGGTGTTGGAGGAAGTGAGTTTGGTGGTGGGGCTACGGCGCCAGTTGGGGCTGTTGCTGGCGCGCCAGGTGCAGCAGGTGGTCCAAATGGTGGTGATGGAACTGGATTTAGTGCTGCTGGCCCGAACGCAGGCGCTGGTGGTGGCGGCGGCGGCGGTTTTGCAGGTGGTTCTGGGGGACAAGGCGACACTACTATTTCGGGAGGAAATAGTTCATTCGGCGGTGGTGGCGGCGGCGGCGGCGCAGGGACAAGTTTACTTGCAGGTGGTTCTGGTGCTGTTGCACCTGGCCCTGGCGATGGAAGCGTACAGATTTCATGTGCGTAATGCCGACAAAGAACATCACATTTAATTTATAGATAGCTACCTTTTAATGTTAAATAGCGAAAATTTGTAGATAAATTGAATATTATTAGGATGCTAATCGAGAATTATTGTTATTGGATATTAATAAATTTAAAATAGAGCATCTTCAAAAAGATTAATTTTTTGAAATGTATAGCCTGTCGGCTTCGTAAAAAAAACACTATAAATCCACTAAGTTATTGAATATTCTATAAATTTAATTTTTTTAAGATTTAAAGTGTCGAAATATTACTAGTTAGAATAATTAGATAAGTTTGGATATAGGTAAATAATTAGTGTAGATTTCCTGCGTGGGAATGTTTGGTTTATTTATCGGTGTGGAATGATTGTTTTAAAAAATCAAACTTTTATGGGAGTTGATATTTTAGTTTTGACAATATTTAACACAAATGAAAATCATAGTTGATAGAATACTCCGAAATAAAATTCTTGGCTGTTTTTATATTGTTTGGAATTTTGGAATAAAAAGATATTAAATAAATATAAAGTTTTTGGGTGTAAATAATGAATGTAGTATTTAATAAGTCACTAAAAATTCTAGTGACCACAGGGTTGTTGGTGACTATTGTTGGATGTGCCACGAGCACAGAAAAATTTAATATAGATGATCGGAAAACTCGAGTTGAGTCAGACTTAGGCAGTCTTTTTGTTGGCCAAGAACCAGTGACGAATGCGATGACTTTGGGTGAAGCTATTGCTCGATCATTGAGTTATAACCTCGATCATCGTTTGAAAAAAATGGAAGCTGCAGTCGCCGTTCGTCAATATGAGTTTGATAAACACGGTTTGTTGCCACGTTTGGTTGCTGATGCTGGATATTCTGAGAGAAGTAATGACCCTGGCGCTAGTAGTGTTAACTTGGAGACTGGTGAAGAATCACTGCCAGACTCTACGTCACAAGAAAGGGAAACTGAAACTGCAAGTCTTACATTAACATGGAATGTATTAGATTTTGGTATCAGTTATTACACGGCTAAGCAAAATAACGATAATATTCATATCGCAGAAGAACGACGTCGTAAAACTGTTCAAAACATCACTCAAGATGTAATTGATGCGTTTTGGAAAGCTTGGATTGCACAAACATTGTCTCCGAAAGTTGAAGCACTATTAGCTGAAACTCGGGAAGCGTTAGCTGAATCACGTCGTTTGGTGCAAAAAGGAGTACAGAACTCGACGGATGCATTGCGTTCACAAGGTGATTTACTTAACACAATCAATACATTGATTGAAATCAGAGAAAGAATTGATTTAAGTAAGGTGCGTTTAGCGGCATTGATTAACGTAGCACCTGGCAGTGAATATCAACTAGCTGCTCCTACTGTATTGGATGCGCCTGCACAAATTTCTCAAGATTATAGTGAATTGACTAGAATAGCTTTATTAAATCGTCCTGAATTGCGTGAAGAAGATTATCGAAAACGTATCAGTGAATTTGATGTTAAAAAAGCACTTTTACGTTATTACCCAAATTTGAATTTGTTCGCGGGTGCTAATTACGACGATAACGAATTTTTGGTTAATAACTCATACACCGTAGCTGGTTGGGGAATTACTTGGGATTTGCTAGGAATCTTTCAAGCTAACTCGGAAAGAAAGTTTCGTGAAGCTCAAATTGATGTTGCTGATGCCCGCCGTCTAGCGTTATCAATGGCAGTAACTACACAAGTATATTTGTCTGGAATTCGTTATCAATTAGCTGTGGATCGTTACAAAGCTGCATCAGAACTTTTTGAAGTTCGTAA
>CAZWHW010000023.1:21978-25467 GCA_964633815.1 uncultured Gammaproteobacteria bacterium | reverse complement strand
TATATAGTTTAAAAAACTGATATTAATTGCTTCCAGATCACACAGCAATCTTTATTATTCAGTAGAATAACGAAAACTTTATATTATTCCATTCGCATGACACAACCGATCACTGCCCCCATCACTGCAATAGCCGCTCGCTGGATCATACCTGTAGAACCCGCCAATACTGTTCTAGAGAATCACTGCATCGTATATTCAGGAGACTCCATCCTAGATATCATGCCTATTGAACATATCAGTGTGAGCTACCCTAATGCAGAGATCAAAAAATACCCTAACCATGCAATCATTCCCGGACTAGTCAATGCCCACACGCATGCCGCGATGAGCTTAATGCGTGGAATAGCTGATGATCTGCCACTAATGGAATGGCTAAATAATCACATTTGGCCAACTGAGATGAAACATGTTGGCGAAGAATTCATGCGTGACGGCACTGAACTTGCCATTGCAGAAATGCTGCTAGGCGGCACAACTTGCTTTAATGATATGTATTTCTTTCCAGACATTGTTGCTAAAACTGCTCAAGAATTAGGAATGCGCGCAGTCGTTGGCATGATTGTGATCGATTTTCCTAGCGCATGGGCACAAAATGCCGATGAATACTTTGAAAAAGGCATTGCAGTTAAAGATCACTGCAATTCCCTATC
The DNA here is from genome assembly GCA_964633815.1 of uncultured Gammaproteobacteria bacterium. Lineage (GTDB taxonomy): Bacteria > Pseudomonadota > Gammaproteobacteria > Arenicellales > Arenicellaceae > CALKZN01. The sequence goes on along the minus strand of CAZWHW010000023.1, from coordinate 24,814 downwards.
TTTGGTGAACACCGCTTTCGCACCCCATGCTCCCTATACCGTCAACGACGACAATTTAAAACGCGTACGTATGATGGCAGATGAAATGCTTGTCCCTGTTCATATGCATATACATGAAACAGCATTTGAAGTCAGCGAGTCTGAGAATATGCTTGGTATGCGCCCTTTACAGCGGCTTGAGGAACTCGGCTTATTAAACCCTCGAATGGTAGCGGTACACATGACTCAGCTTAATGACAAAGAAATCGAGCTAGTTGCTGAAAAAGGCATCCATGTCGTTCACTGCCCTGAGTCAAACCTAAAACTTAGCAGCGGCTTTTGCCCTGTTGCAAAATTACTTGATGCAGGTGTTAATGTCGCATTAGGCACTGATGGCGCTGCCAGCAATAATGATCTAGATATGTTTGGCGAAATGCGTTCAGCTGCACTTATTGGTAAAGCAATCGCTAATGATGCGACCGCATTGCCTGCGAACACCGCACTTGCCATGGCAACAATCAACGGCGCAAAAGCATTAGGTCTTGAAAATCAGATAGGTTCACTAGAAATTGGCAAACAGGCTGATATGGTAGCCGTTGATTTAAATTACATCAGCACTCAACCTGTCTACGATCCAATTTCTCAGCTGGTATACAGCGCTTCACGTGAACAAGTGACAGATGTTTGGGTTGCTGGCAAGCACAAAGTCCATAATAAGCAGTTAATTGACATTGAAAAAAATGACCTAATTAATAAAGCTCAAGTATGGTCCAAAAAGATCAAAACCTCTGCACAATAAACTGCCATCAGAACTTTTAAAACGATATGACAAACTCTACTAAACAACAAAATGTTGATGCCAGTGAAATTGCTAAATTCAATGATTTAGCGTCACGCTGGTGGGATCCTAACAGTGAATTCAAACCACTTCATGACATCAACCCATTACGAGTAAACTACATCAATCAACACAGCCCTGTAGCTGGTTTGAAAGTGGCTGATATTGGTTGCGGCGGCGGCCTAGTCTCTGAAGGCCTGGCAAGGCTTGGTGCAACAGTGACAGGCATAGACATGGGCGAAGCACCTATCAATGTCGCTAAATTGCACTTACATGAAAGCAAACTTGATATTGAATATCTACAAACGACCGCTGAAGAACTCGCCGAAGAACGTCAAGAACAATATGATGTTGTCACCTGCTTGGAAATGCTGGAGCACGTGCCTGAACCTGCTTCTGTGATTGCTTCTTGTGCAAAACTAGTCAAACCTGGTGGCACAGTGTATTTTTCAACAATCAATCGTAACCCGAAAGCCTGGCTATTTGCCATTGTAGGTGCTGAATACATTCTCAACATGCTACCAAAAGGCACACACGAATACGCAAAATTAATTCAACCTTCAGAGCTAGATGAATGGGCACGAGCCGCCAAATTAACCACTCAAGACATGATTGGCATGCACTATAACCCTTTCACAAAACACTACAAATTAGCACCAGGAGTTGATGTTAATTACCTAATGCGTTGCGTAAAACATTCCTAATTTAGCCCTTTAATTCAGCAAACACATAAAACTATGCGATTCAAAGCTTTATTGCTCGATCTTGACGGCACACTGCTAGACACTGCACCGGACATGGTCAGCGCCTTAAATAGATTATTGTCCTCAGAAGGAAAATCAGAAATTAACTATGCTACAGCCCAAAAACTTGTCTCTAAAGGCGCTGCTGCGTTAGTTAAATTAGGTTTTGGAATTGAACCACAGGAGGCTGAATTTGAACGATTGAGACAAGCTTTTCTCAAGGAATATGAACAATATGTTTGTGTTGATACTAAGCCATTTGATGGAATGCTAGAAATTCTTGATTGGTGTGAAAAAAAAGATATTTATTGGGGCATTGTCACCAACAAACCCGACTATCTCGCCAAATCGATCTTAGACCAACTAGAACTCACTGAGCGCTCTGCAGTCAATGTAGGCGGCACAACATTAAGCGTTACCAAACCGCACCCAGCGCCGTTATTACATTGCACAACTCTGCTACATATTGCGCCCAGTGATTGTTTATATGTAGGTGACGATGAACGCGATATTCAAGCTGGAAGAGCAGCGGGAATGGACACTGCCGTAGCGAATTGGGGTTATATCGACGATGACCTTGACCCTGAAGACTGGCAACCTAACTTTATATGCAATCAGCCAGAAGGCTTGTTTCGTTTAGTCAAAGAACTAGACGAAAGCCGCAATGCATAAGTGAAAATCACTTACAAATTCAAATCTGAAATTAGATCTCTAACGTCTTCCAAACCAACCGAAATTCGCAATAAACTATCACTAATCCCGGCAGCATCCCGTTGTTGTTGTGAAAGTCTCCCATGAGTAGTGGTCGCTGGATGCGTAATGGTTGAGCGTGTATCGCCAAGATTGGCTGTAATTGAATACAGCTCAGTTGCATCTATTATTTGCCAAGCCTGATCTTTGCCACCTTTCACATCAAAAGCCACAATACCACCAGCCATACTCATTTGCTTACCAACCAAATCATGCTGCGGATGTTCCGGCAAGCCTGGATAATAGACTTTTTCTACTGAGCCCTGCAGATTTAAGAATTCCGCCAAAACCTGAGCATTCACACATGACTTTTGCATGCGAACTGACAATGTCTCCAAACCTTTTAAAAACACCCAAGCATTGAACGGGCTCATACACATGCCAGCACTGCGCAAGGTGGCAAATACTTTTTTGCCTACCAAATCAGCATCACCAACCACTGCCCCACCCACACAGCGTCCTTGACCATCCAGATATTTAGTCGCTGAATGAATAACAACATCAGCACCAAGCTCTAATGGTTTCT
>CAZWHW010000023.1:11521-21878 GCA_964633815.1 uncultured Gammaproteobacteria bacterium | reverse complement strand
AGATATTTAGTCGCTGAATGAATAACAACATCAGCACCAAGCTCTAATGGTTTCTGTAAGACAGGTGTTGCGAAACAATTATCCACCACAAACAATGTTGATTCATTTTTTGCTTTAACTAGATTTGATAAAGCTTGAATATCAACCATTTCAGTCAATGGATTACCGGGAGTTTCCAAATAAACAAACTTGGTATTGTCTTTAACACTCGCTTGCCAAGCATCAAAATCATTTAAATCAACAAAATCGAAACTAATATTATATTTGCTCAAAATATTCACAAACATCAACTTCGTTGAGCCAAACAAACCCTCGGAGCACAATACATGATCGCCAGCTTGTAGTGTCGTCAAACAAAGTGCCAAAATTGCAGACATTCCAGATGACGTCGCAACACAAGAATCACCGCCCTCCATTTGGGCAAGGCGCTCTTCAAATGTTCTGACAGTAGGATTAGTAAAACGAGAATAGACATTGCCTGGTTCTTGATCAGCAAAACGTGCAGCAGCCTGGGCTGCGGAATCAAACACATAACTTGAAGTGGCAAATATGGGCTCTGAATGTTCCTGCTCAGCAGAACGTACCTGCCCGGCTCTGACGGCTAGAGTATCTGGATGAAAAGACTTTGTCTTATTTTTCACTATTTTAAATCTACTCTAACATTTAATTTACAGTGGTTTCATCAACATCAACTACGGCTATATCTCTATGATTTACCTCTAGTTGCTTGGCACCGTCATTTCGCTGCGACTCCAAACTAGTCAAATATTCCTCGGTCACATCGCCAGTCACATATTCTCGATTAAAGCACGATGTATCATACTCTTTAATCTTTTCATTGCCAGCATTTGCGCAAGCTATTAAATCATCAAGGTTTTGATAAAACAATTTATCTGCGCCAATTTGAAGACAAACTTCTTCATCAGTTTTACCCGCTGCCACAAGCTCTGAAGTGGCTGGCATGTCAATACCATAAACATTGGGATGTCTAACTGCCGGTGCAGCTGAGGCGAAATATACTTTTTTAGCTCCAGCCTCACGTGCCATTTGTACAATTTGCTGCGAAGTTGTGCCACGAACAATCGAGTCATCAACTAGTAATACATTTTTACCACTAAATTCCAAATCAATCGCATTTAATTTTTGCTTAACTGACTTTTTGCGCTGCGCTTGTCCAGGCATGATAAACGTTCGGCCGATATAACGATTTTTGATAAAACCTTCTCTATATGGAACATTAAGAGCATTAGCTAATTGCAAAGCACTAGTCCGACTAGTATCTGGAATTGGAATTACGACATCAATATCATATTCAGGCCATTCATTCAGGATTTTCTTAGCCAACATTTCACCCATTCTTAGTCGAGTTTTATATACAGAAATACCATCTATCATGGAATCTGGTCTGGCTAAATACACATGCTCAAAAATACATGGACTATATTTTCGTGTTTCATCACACACTTTACGATGGACCTGACCATCAAGAGTGACCACCATTGCTTCACCAGCTTCAACATCTGACACTAAATCATAATCAAGCGTATCCAAAGCTACACTCTCAGATGCAAACATGTGTTCTTTTTTACCATTAAGGACACGCTCACCATACACTAAGGGGCGAATAGCATGCTTATCACGAAAAGCAATCAAACCAAAACCTACAATGGAAGCAACAACTGCGAAACCACCTGAAACACGCTTATAAACACCTTCTAAGGCAGTAAAAACATCTTCAGGCTTCAATTCATGCTGACCATCACCAAGAACCTTATAAAGTTCATGAGCGAGAATATTCAACAAAATTTCCGAATCAGAAGACGTGTTCAAATGACGCAAGTCATCCTTAAACAATGCTTTACGCAATTCATTAGCATTGGTCAAATTACCATTATGAGCAAGCGCAATACCAAACGGAGAATTTACATAAAAAGGTTGCGCTTCCGCAGGGGAACTACTCCCAGCAGTAGGATATCGACAATGACCAATACCTAAATGCCCCATCAAACGTGACATATGGTGCTTTTGAAACACATCTTTGACCAATCCATTATCTTTACGTAGATTCACTCGATTCGATTCGCACGTCAAAATCCCTGCAGCATCTTGACCTCGATGCTGCAAAACCGTCAAGGCATCATAAATATCTTGATTTACATGGTTACTACTAAGTATTCCAACAACACCACACATAGTATTTTCTCAACGTATATTAATTCTTACTGGATTCAGGTTTAGTTTCTTCAACGGAATCAGACGTTCCGCTCGATGCTTCATCAACGCCATTAATAGGAGCAATTGATTGTATGGTTGCTGCATTAGTTGCATCATCAATATTAGAAACTTTAAATTTTTCAGGAAGCACTGAATTAATTATAGTAGCAACTGGCTCGAAATGATCGATTAATTGTGACTGTTGCCAAACCTCTCTGTTCTGCACATTAAAAATAGATGATATAACGATTAAAAAGCCAATAATTAGCACGCCTCTAACTACACCTAATACCGCACCAAGGACACGATCCGTCCCTTTGATTCCTGATGCTGAAACCGCCTTTGAAATTAAATAGCCTATCAATGAAAAAATAAATAAAGAGACAACAAATATTGCACCTCCACCGATGATATTACTCAATATTTCCTGATTAACAAATTGAGAAAAATATTTCGCAGCAGGCTCATAAAAATTGAAAGCCAAATAAATTGAAACCACCCAAGCTACAATTGACATTAACTCTTTGGTAAAACCTCGAATAAATCCAACAAGCACGGAAATGAGTATTAATCCAATTATAGCGATATCTAATAATGCCATTTTCTATCCTGTATTAAGTTATCTATTAAATTTGCCTATTGTAGGCTTATGGAAATGCTTTTATTAAAGTTTTACTGATCCCCTTCTCAGACAAACGCAATTTGATCTTACCTGCTTCAGCACGAGTGCTATATGGTCCTATAAAGATACGACTGACACTTTTCTTATTAAAGGTTTCTTTTCTAACCTCTGGAGTAAAATTTTTTGATTTTAAATCAGACACCATTTTTTCAACATTTTTAACATCACCAAAAACGCCGACACTGACAATATAACCTCGATTGATCGTTGTACTTTCCTTGTTTGCCGTCGCTGCTTTTGTCTCAGCAGGTTTTTCTTTAATAACCTTTTTCGCAACTTGTTTTTTAGACAAGTCAGTCGCAGCCTTATTAACTGTTTTTTGTTTCTGACTTGTACTTTTATTTTCAACTGTTGTCTTAATTTTATTAGCAATCGACTTTTTCTTCTCAGGCTTTTCTTGCTCTTTAGCAACCGACTCAATTGGTTGAACTCTGGATTTAAAAACCTTCACTTCAGTTTTACCATCATCGGCTTTTTCAGCTTCCGAATTTGGTTTTTTATCACTATCGCTCGAACGTTCCTGCGCGACAGTCTTGCTTCCTGCACCACTTACCAAAGAAGCAATCGAGCTAGGCTTAGCCTCACGCTTCGACACTTCTTTTTCTTTAGGCGCTTGATCATGTTCAATAGAATAAGAACCCAATATCCATGGTAGTATCAGCACACCAAATGAAATTAAAATACCAGCACCAATCAAACGATGCTTCAATGAAAACTGCGATGAATCAGTTTGTTTATTACTTGAACTAGTTGCCATGAAAAGTTATTTATAACGTACTTTTTTTATTGATCATTTTTATAGTTGCGAAGTATATCACTAACCGCAAAAAACGAACCAAAAACCAATAGACAATCTTTTGATTTTAAACTTTTTTTTGCAGCATCAAAAGCAATGGTTAACTGCTCATGTTGATATATTTTTGCATTTTTTTGACTTGCTTGAATAGCATTAATAATTTTTTCTTGCGATGCCGCACGAACAACGTTTAATTCAGCAACATGCCATTCATAAATTTTCCCACTAATTTTATTTAAACTGTTGTTTATGTCCTTGTCATCTAACATTGAAACTACAGCAATTATTTTTGCATTAGACCCCTCATCCAAAAAAAACTCTCTTGATGCAACAAATTGACTCAAAGCGCTTACAGAATCAGGGTTATGTGCCACATCGACAATAATATAAGGCTTTTCTTGTAGAATTTGGCAACGAGCAGGTAAATGGTTATTAATTAAAGCTGTTTTAATATGCATAGGATCTAACCGCACATTTTGCAGACTTAACACCGCAAGAATTGCGCAACTCGCGTTTTGATATTGATGGTCTGTATCAAGCTTGGGTAATAACTGCAAACAATCTCTAGTAAAGCTAAATATTTGTTGGGCTTCATGTTCAACTTTTAATTGCCAGTTATCATCAGAAATTTCAATTGTATAATCATCACCACACAATAACGAAACAACATTATTATCCAATAAATATTGACGTGCACTGATTGGGAAATCGCTATCACCAATAACGCAAGGCTTCTTCTCACGACTAATTGCAACCTTCTCTAACGCTATCTCAGCACGCGTTTCTCCCAACCATTGCACATGATCTAAGCCAATATTGGTAATTAGCGAAACCTCTGGCGATAAAATGTTAACCGCATCTAAACGTCCTCCCATACCTACTTCACAAATAGCAAAATCTAAATTTTCTTCCTGAAAAACCACAAGTGCGGCTAAAAAAGTAAATTCAAAATAAGTGAGCAAGGTGTCTTTACGAAAATGTTCAACTTTTTCGAAGGCTTTCATCAATTGAGAATCATGAGCATTCTCATCATTCACCACAATACGCTCATTAAAATTCAAAATATGCGGCGATGTATGCTTGCCACAACGATAGCCTGCATTTAGCAATATACGTTCAATAAAAGCACAAGTAGAACCTTTGCCATTAGTGCCACCTACTGTGATAACACGGCAAGAAAACTTTCCAGAGAATAAGCGGAAAAAAACCTTATTAACTCGATTAAGACCGAGTTCAATTTCAGCGCTGTGTAGTTCTTCTATGTAATTAAGCCAATCGTCAAGATTGCCGAATATTTTTGATAGCGCCATTAAGCACAAATTTTATTTTTCAGCATTCATGCATCAGCTGAAGCTTCATTAGCTGTACTTTCAGCCAACCCTGAAATTTCAGATTGCACTTGCTGTTCAGTTACACCTTTTTCAAGAAATTTAGATAACAAATTATATAATTCGTCACGCATTTCGCGGCGATCGACAATCATATCAATTGCCCCATGCTCCAATAAAAATTCAGCTGTTTGAAAGCCTTCAGGAAGCTTTTCTCGCACAGTTTGTTCAATCACACGTTTGCCCGCAAAACCAATATTTGCCTTAGGTTCAGAAATAATGACATCACCTAACATAGCAAAGCTTGCCGAAACACCACCCATCGTTGGATTAGTCAAAACAGAAATAAAAGGCAACTTTTTAGCTTCTAAACGCGTCAAAGCAGCACTAGTTTTAGCCATTTGGAAAAGAGAAAATAATGATTCTTGCATGCGAGCACCACCACTAGCGGCAAAACAAACAAATGGTGCATTTGATTCAATTGCGGCATCAACACCACGAACAAATTTTTCACCAACTACCGAGCCCATAGACCCACCCATAAAGGAAAAATCAAAAGAGCCAGCCACTAGTGGCATACCTTTCAATTCACCCTGCTTGATATATAAAGCATCATTCATATCGGTTTTTTTCTGAGCGGTAGATAATCGATCCTTATACTTTTTTGTATCCTTAAACTTCAACATATCGACCGAGCGTAGATAAGGAGCAATCTCTTCCTGCGGCGCATCACTATCTAATAACGCACTGATTCTTTCTGGCGCTGATATATACATATGATTACCGCATTTCGGGCAGACATATTGATTAATAAACAAATCAGTCCCATAAATTACTGAATCACAAGCCGCACATTTCTTCCACACACCTTCGGGCACACCTCGACTTTGACCAGTTTTTGAACCCTGAACCTTCGGAGGTAAAATTTTATCGAACCAACTCATATACTCTTATAATATATTAATAATACACTTACTGAGAAAACTGAGTTATTGTAATCGACAAACGCTTGAGTTAACACTCTGATTATCGACATTCCTGATCAAATTTATGAATTTTTTTCATGATCTTTATAAGTTTAGAAATATTCTTATTCGCAGGCGAATACTCTACTCCACTATTAATATCTAGCGCATAAGGACGAAATTCAAGCACTTCATTAATATTTTCAAGGCTTATCCCACCAGCTAAAATTATATTTTCTGGCAAAGGGTTTGATAAAAACTCTTTGGGAATACGATGCCCTGTTCCACCAAACTCAAGCTTTGAAAATGTATCAAGTAATATTGCAACAGCTTCTTGATGTTCTGTCAGTGCAACTGCTACAGACTCTTTATCTAAAACCCTAACAACCTTGATATAAGGCCGTTGTATTTTTTTAGCAAAATCAACATCCTGATCGCCATGCAACTGAACAATATCCAACTGCACTTGTTCAGCAATGGCATTGATTTGCTCAACCGAAAAATCCACAAAAACACCAACCAAACTCACAAAGGCAGGAACAACTTCGCGAATTCGCTGTGCCTGTTCAATTGATACATTGCGGGAACTATCTTGAAAAAAAATCATTCCTATTGCATCCACACCCAAATCTACCAGTTGCTTAACTTGCAATGGGTCACGCATGCCACAAACTTTTACTCTTGTTCTTTGCATAAATAGACTTTGCCAGAAGCTAATGCCAAAAAACAGGCACTGGGGGAAATTTTTCCAAACTATATTTTTTGGGATATTCAACAGAAGTAAGATACAAACCATTTGGTAACGCAGTAATTCCTGCCAATGTTCTATCTTTCGCTGATAATACTTCTTCAACCCATTCAACAGGGTTTTCTTTATAGCCGACAGCCATCAACATTCCTGCGATATTACGAACCATATGTTGTAAAAACGCATTAGCAGTGACGTCAAACCAGACCCAATGACCAACACGATGAACATTTAATGCCATCAAATTTCGATTTGCAGTTTTTGCTTGGCAACCAGCCGCACGTACTGAAGTAAAATCTCGTTCACCAATAAATGCTTTAGCAGCTTGATTCATTAAATCAACATCTAAAGGTCGATATTGATAACTTACCTGACGTCTTAAAAGACAAGGCTTCACATTATGATTATAAATAACATAACGATAGGAACGTTTTATAGCAGAAAACCTAGCATGAAAATCCATATCAACTAAATTCACCCAATGCACTCTAATATCTGCAGGTAAAAACCGATTCACACCAAAATGCCACGCAATCAATTCCCTGTTTGCAATTGAATTGAAATGAACGACTTGTCCCGTTGCATGAACTCTAGTATCAGTTCTTCCAGCGGTTATTACAGAAATGGAATGATTGGCGACTTTACTTAATGCTTTTTCTAATTCATATTGAACTGTTCGTTGCCCATCTTGTGTCTGCCAACCACTAAAAGCAAAACCATCATACTCAACACAAAGCGCATATCTTAATGCACTTTCAGACATAAATTCATTCCATATAAATGTAAGAAAAACTATGAGTTATTAGCTAATAACTCTTTAGCTTCATCACCCACTAACGGATTTCCAGTTAATTCTTTTAATATTTTAACCGCTCCAGGAACATCATCTAGTTCCAAGAAAACTTTTGCTAAATCTAATTGAGTTTCAGGATCGCTATCACCGTCAGGCAAAGCATTTTCAGCGTTTAGATCTTCATCACCAAGCCCTAAATCAATCTCACCAAAAGCCTCGGATTCATCTATCGGGTAAGCTTCGGTCAATTCTATAGTCACTTCATTTAATATTGAATCATCATCATCAACAAAGTCGACATCATTTATCAATTCTGAAATCGAATTGGCTGAAATATCTTTAGCTGAAGATAAATCTTGATCATCAGGTATAGATGCTAAATCAACATCGTTAGCATTTAACTCCATAACATCCGTAAGAGAAACTTCTTCATCATGACTAACTTCAGATATCTCTGCCGTTAAATCAATCGCATCAGTTGTTGAAATTGGACTCTCTGATATATCAATATTAAGCGTTCTTCCATCATTAACTAATTCTGTTTCGAAATCAATTTGAGATATTTCTTCTATTGAAGAAATGTCTTCGCTTAATTCAACTGAGTCTGAAGATAAATCAATTTCATTTACATCATGGTCAATTATCTTTAATTCAGAATCTGCTACTGAAGAAAAATCTTCTTCCGATTCAACTTCAATTGTAATACTTTCAACTTCAATAGTATTGTCATCAATTAACTCACTTTCATCTTCAAAATCAATTGTAATCTCTTCATTCAATTCCACTATGTCTTCATCTAATGCCACTACGTCTTCATCAGTAGCAAGGTTTTCTTCACTAGCAATCTCAGCAACATCCTCACTAACTTCGATATCAACTATATCTTCACTTTCGATTTCCGGTTTATTTTCTGGTTTTAAAAGTACAGGAACATCTTGTGTGTCTGAATTAAAATCAATTTCTGATATTTCAAAATTCTCACTTTTAATATCAATTTCAGTTAAATCATTAACTTCCGTATTAACAATAAAATCGGTGTTTGAAACCTCTTCTCCAAAGGCTAGATTTTCAGTGCTAGCGGCATCAACATTACTTTCTCCAACACCACTGTAAATTGTATTTTTAAGATTTTCAACTGCTTCCATTTCTTCAGGATTGTTTTTCAAATCATCCATATTTAGTGATGCATACATTTCATCAAACTTAGCGCGTTTACCTGACTTAGAATACAAGCCTAACAAGGCAATTTTGATGTCATTTCTATCCGGAAAATTTTTAACACCATCTAGCAACACTTCTTCACCTTGATCCTCTCGTCCATAAGCGATATATACGTCTGCCTCAGCAATTGGGTCAATTTCATCAGCATTAACTACAACGTCACCATCGTTATAAACAGTCAAGAAAGAACTTTCCTGAGTTACTTCAGTTTCATTCGAATCAGCATCAAAATCATTCACAGATTGCGTCGCTTCACGCAATGCATTCATATCAATACTAGAAACCATACTTGTTTCACTAGAAACTTCTTCTGCTACAAGATTAGAAGTCGCTACGTCATCTTTTTTAGCGCTCTCAGCTTTGATTGCATTAATTAGCTCTTCAGCTTTTGCATCACTAGCATCATCGTCAACCGGAATCTCATCTGTATTTTCCGGATAAACCGTAAAAGTCGACTCAAATGCATCAATCGTGTCTTCTTTTCTAGCATTAGAGCGAACTTTCCAGAACACAATAGCTAATAAACCAACAAGAGCTATCGCTAAAAATTTCCATAAACTCTTAATCGTATCAATGATAGTTTCAAAAAATGATGGTTGATCCACAATAAGAGGCTTCGGAGCTACAGGAGCTACTTCTGGTTCTGGCTTAACTTCTGGTTCTGGCTTAACCTCTACAACAGCTTCTTCGGCTACATTTTGTTCTTGAACTGTTTCTGTTGGCTCAGCTTCTAGCGCCGGGGTCGAATCATTAGTTACTTGCTCACCAGCGGTTTCTTCGTCCGTTGATGTACTTGCAACCAACGGGTTATTTTCTTCAACACTTCCGTTTTCTGCAACAAGACTAGCAAGCTCTTGATTATTTAATTCAATTAATTTAGCACTATCAGCAAGCTGGCTTTCAAGCAAAGAAATTGTTTCTTTCAATTCTTCATTTTCAAGCTTTGTAGATTCAACAGATGCTTCAAGCTCAGCAATTTTAGACTTTAAATCAAAAGCAACTTGATTATTCGCATCGTCTGTTTGCTGCGCATTACTCTGAACATCAGTTGCAGCCACTTGGAATTCAGGATTCTCCCCATTCAAAGAAGATGTTTCTGAATCAGCGATGGAAGTTTCAGGAGCTTCTGGTAATTGATTACTTAAGTTTTGTTCATCATCTGTTGCACCATCAGAAGACTCAGAAACTGAACTATTATCACCACTATTTGAGCTCTCACTCGCATCAAGAACTTCCTCAGAAGCTACACTTGTTTCTTTTTGAGCTGACCATTGCGCTAACTGACTGAAAAAGAAGTCAACCCCCTCTTGTTTACCAACCTTAGAAATTCTATCTAAATCACTAATTTCTAAAGTAGCACCTTTTACGAGATTATTAATATTATTGTCAAAAAAAGCAGACTGATTATCTTGATACAACACGAACATGATTTGATAAATACTCAAATCAGGATTTCTTGCTTGAATTGACTTCGCAATTTCGCTCAAAGTCTCTCCTGAAGCAACAGGCCCGTAACTATTTTGTGAAACCGTTTCAGTTGATTCAGGTACAACAGCAGACTCACTAGGTGCATCTGTTGCATTCCCTTTTGAAGCTTCAACCTCTTTTAA